>NZ_JBEZMO010000052.1:0-39026 GCF_040652655.1 Streptomyces sp. NPDC048191 | reverse complement strand
TGTGGTCCGGGGCAGTTGGACAAGATGCTGACCGAGGCACGCGGGGTGACGCGGTGGCTGGCTGAGGGCGCGAGCGTGCCGCAGCAGCAGGTGATCCGCGATTTCGCCAGGTCCCGTGCCAAGGCGCTGAAGGACATCAAGGACCGGTTGCCGCAGCACCGGCGGGCCCAGATGCCCCGCTGGAAGAAGAAGCAGAAGGCGCGGCCGAGTCTGAACTACACCAGGCGCGGTTTTAGCCTCAAGGACGGCCGTCTGCACCTTGCGGGCCAGATCGTGCTGAGCGTGGTGTGGTCGCGGGACCTTCCGGCCGACCCGTCCAGCGTGCGCGTGTACCAAGACAGCCTCGGCCATTGGTACGCGTCGTTCGTCGTTCCCGCGCAGGCCGAACCGCTCGCCCCGACAGGGCGCGTGCTGGGAGTGGACTGGGGTGTGAAGGAGACCGCCACCACCACCGACGACGCCTACGATCTGCCGCATGCCGAGCACGGCAAGCGGGCCGCGCAGCGGCTGGCCCGCTATCAGCGGATGATGGCCCGGCGCCGGCGGCCCAAGGGACAGCCCGCATCCGCCGGCTACCGCAAGGCGCAGGCGCAGGCAGCGAAGCTGCACCAGAAGGTTGCGCGGCAGCGGGAGGACACCGCCCGCAAGTGGGCCAAGTCGGTGATGCGCGGCCATGACGGGGTGGCGGTGGAGGACTTTCGGCCGAAGTTCCTGGCGAAGACGACCATGGCTCGTAAGGCGGCTGATGCCGCCATCGCGGCGACGAAGCGTGCCCTGTGCGAGATGGGCCGCAAGCACGGGCGGGATGTCCGTCTCGTGCATCCCGCGCACACCACGATGGACTGCGCAACGTGCGGAGCGAGAACCAAGCACGCACTGCCTCTGGCGATGAGAACGTATGCCTGCACCGTGTGCGGAGTGGTGTCCCCCAGGGACAAGAACACCGCGCGCGTGATGCTGGTCCGGGCAGGTTGGAACCCGGACGGTGCCGAGGGCGTAAGACCACCGGGGCCGCAGGCCCAGGTGGCGGCCTGAGCCGTAAATCCCCACTCAACCCTGGAGGGTAGAGAATCCCCTCCCTTCAGGGAGGGGAGCCTTCAACGGTCGGAGGTGTATTCCTTGGGTTGGGAGCGAATGAGTCCGCTGAACGGTGGAAGATTCGCGCGCCTGTTGCCTCCTTCTTCCGACTTCTCGATGACGCGCGGCAGGCTTCCCGGCATGAATCCAGACTCAGCAACTCATCGGAGAAGTGCCTGGATGAAACTCGGGCAACAGTTTGTCAAGTCGGCAGCCGTAGCGGTGACTGCGATCGCCCTCGGTTCCGGGAGCGCATACGCACAGGGCGACCCCAGGGTGTCCTCTCTTCTGGGGAAATCACCAACCACTCCGGCCTGCACACAGAACGCCGGCTGCTTCCAGGGCGCGAATGCTTCCGCGCCTTCAGGTCACCGGGGCGGCGTCACAGGCTATGAGATCGTCAACGGCGAGTATCACGACCTCGAGCCGGGTCAGGGCAGCTCCGACACGGTGCGGTGTCCTGCGGGGAAGGCAGCCATGGGAGGTGGGTTTCAAGGAGTCGGTCCGACTATTTTCACAGCGAACTATACGATCCCGGTGCCAGCAACCCCGAGTTTGAGTTCAGGTTGGACGGTCCTCGTGCACAACATCGGCACGACGCTAGGGACGTTCAGCGTCTACGCCGTGTGCGTCGACGAAGCAAAGCGATAGTGCCCTATGACGCCATGACAACGAAGTGGCCGTTGACATGCGCGACCGGCCTCCCACAGACGGCGAGGGCGAGGGCGAGGGGAGGTGGTAGCGCCCGGGGTTCGTCACGTCTCCACCCCTCACATGCGGCACCGCCGCCGCATCCAGTGGGACGCGGTCCGGCAGGCGCTCACCGGCGCGGCACGGCAGGGGCCGGACTAACGGCGGCCCCCTCCAAGCGAGCGGACGGCGCTGGCAACACCCGAGCGGCGGCACGGCAGTCGGCACGGCACGCGGCAGCATGCCAGCAGCACAGGCGACCGGCTACACGTTGAGCAGAAGCTGAGCGCCTGGAGCAGCGGCTTGCGGAGGACGGGACCGCCGGGATCTATCTGCGCAGAACCATCCGCTGGACGCAGCCGTCCACCTCGACCACTGCACCATGCCCGCAAAGCGGCACCTGTCCCCTCAGCCGACGACACTCGCAAGGCCCTCGCCGACACGGCCTTCTTCCGCGCCTGCGAAGTCTGCCGCCCGGACCGAACTGGGCCCGCTCGATTAGGCGCTGCGCGGCCGACGGCCCGAATCCTTCTTCACAGCGGCCAAGACCGGCGCGGGGCAGCGCCTCGGCCCGCGCCAGCCCGGGGCGGGCCTGGCCGAACACGGCAAGTCCCACCACCCGATCACGCCACCATGACCACCACGGGCCTACGAAACTGAACACTCGCCGCATAGGACGGGGACGGACACGAAAATGACTCGTGGGTGAGTCAGTCGGTCAGGCTGTGATGGGTTCGAAGCGGATGGTGGGCCTTCACTCACGCGGCGAGCGTGAGCTTAGCGGTGTGGTGTCGGCGTTCGTATTCGTTGGGGCTGAGGTGACCGTTGGCGGAGTGCCGGCGGCGAGTGTTGTAGCGGGTCAGCCAGGCGAAGACCGTCCTTCTGCAGGTGGTGGCGTCGCCGTAGTCGTGGGCGCCCTGCAGGGTCTCGCGTTTCAGGGACGCGGGGAAAGCTCTCGCAGGCCGCGTTGTCCGCACTCGTGCCGACCCTGCCCATCGACCTGGTCACTTTGAGCTGGTCGCAGAGGTCGGCGAAGGACCTGGAGCCGTATTGGGCCCCGTGGTCGGAGTGGAACAGCGCCCCGTCCAGGCCGCCGCGGGTCGCGGCCGCCATCCGCAGGGTGTCCTGCACCAGGCTGGTGCGCATGTGGTCGGCGATGGACCAGCCGACGACCTTGCGGCTGAAGCAGTCCAGCACGGTCGCCAGATAGAGGAACTCCCCTCCGGCAAGCGGAAGATACGTGATGTCGCCCATGTATTTCAGATTGGGCTCAGGGGCGGTGACGTCCCGCCGGAACAGGTCTGGCACCAACGGTGATGCCGGGTCCACGGCGGTGGTGCGGACCCGTCTGCGCAGGCGGATCCCGGTGATCGCGTCTCGCGCATGACGCGGGCGACCCTCTTTTCGTTGACCAGCACTCCGGCGTCGCGGAGTTCGGCGGTCACCCGCGGGGATCCGTAGGCGCCACCGGAATCCGCGTGGACCTGGCGGATCCGCTCGGCCAGGAGCTGATCGTCCCGGTGCCTCGCCGCCCTCGCCTGCCTGCCGGCCAGCCACTTGTAGTAGCCGGAGCGGTTCACGCCCAGGACCTGGCAGAGCCGCTTCACGCCGAAGGCGTCCCGGTGGTCCTCGACGAACTGGAAGCGGCTCCTCACCAGTTGGTCTCTCCCGCGAAATACTTGGCCGCCTTGCGGAGTATGTCCCGCTCGGTCGCAAGCTTGCGCTCACTCGCCTCCAGCTCGGCGACCCGGGCCTCCAGCTGCCGGATCCGCTCGTCGGGATCGGCAGCCGGCGCCGTCTGCCCGGAACCAGCCGGAGCCTTCCTGGCCCCGGGCCGGCCGACAGGGCCAGCACCACGGCGTTCACGGTCCCGCAGTACCCACTCCCGCAGAGTGGCCCGGTTGATGCCCAGGTCAGCGGCGATGCTCTTGTACGTCGCCCCGGGAGTGGACTCGTACAAGGCCACAGCATCGGCCTTGAACTCGTCCGAGTAGTCCTACATCGCCATCGGCGGTCTTCTCACTTCCTCCGGATCAAGCAGATCCAGTATCAGCGTGTCCACCACTCAGGGGGAGGCTCCAACACCTTTCCCGCCAGGTGTAGCCCCCGGGAACGTTCACGCCGACGGAATCCCAGAAGGGCTACCGACCATTCGTCGAGGGGCGCAAACGGGTGAACGCTTTTAGGATGAAGCCCTGCTCGATCGATGGAATGCCTATTACTCACCGTTTCATTTGGTCACCCTATGTCCCATCTGTCCGCTCGCCTGCGTCGAGGGATCGCGGGTGCCGTCAGTGCGGGGACGCTGATGGCACCCCTCGCCCCGGGTCCGGCGTGGGCTGTACCTGCCTCTGCGCCCGCCACCCCGGCCGTCGGCTCACCCAGCCCGACCCCTACGAATCTGGCCGTCCGCAACCTCACCCCCGACGTGGCGCGGCAACTGGACGCCGCCGTCCAGAAGGCGATGAGAGGGGCGAACGTGCCCGGCGCCACCGTCGGCGTCTGGACGCCGGGACAGCCCAGTTACGTCCGCTCCTTCGGCGTCGCCGACAAGCGCACCGCCCAGAAGATGACGCCGAACCTGTACATGCGCATCGGTAGCGAGACCAAACCGTTCACCGTCACCGCGCTGCTGCAGCTGGTGGATGACAAGAAGGTCCGATTGGACGACCCGATCGGCAAGTACATCGCCGGTGTCCCCAACGGCAACAAGATCACCTTGCGCCAACTCGCCGACATGCGAAGCGGGCTGTTCAACTACGACGAGGATCCGGCCTTCGGCAAGGCGGCCTCGAACCCGCAGCGCCACTTCACGCCGCAACAGTTGCTCGCCTACTCCTTCAAGCACCCGGTGCTGTTCCCGCCCGGACAGAAATTCTCCTACTCCAACACGAACACCGTCCTGCTCGGACTGCTGGTGGAGAAGGAGACCGGCCAGAGCCTCAGCAACTACATCAAGGAACACATTCTCGCCCCAGCCGGGCTGACGCAGACCGTCCTTCCCACCAACAGTGCCTTCCCCACTCCACACGCGCAGGGCTACACCAAAAACACGATCGACGGCAAGGAAGCCAATGCGACCGACTGGAACCCGTCCTGGGCCTGGGCCGCCGGCGCGATGATCTCCACGCTGAAGGATATGCACACCTGGGCACCCATGGTCGCCACGGGCCGACTCCCCGACGGCAAGCCGATGGTCGATGCCGCCACGCAAAAGCAGCGGTTGAACATGTCGCGCATTGTCGACGACGTGGGATACGGCCTGGGCGTGTTCGACGTGCAGGGGTGGATCGGCCACAACGGCTCCCTGCCGGGCTACCAGTCGTTGACCCTCTACCTGCCGTCGACGAAGACGACGCTGGTCGTGCTCCTCAACACCGACGTCAAGCCCAAGGGCCAGCTGCCCAGCACCCTGCTGGGCGAAGCGATCACAAAGATCATCTCGCCCGGACACGTCTACAGCCTGCCGAAAGGTTGAATCCCGTCTCCACCGGTCCGGTACGGCGCATGCGTATGCGTCAGGTTCGGTCTCTGCGAGACCGGTGTGCCCGCCTTCACCGCATGCGAGCGCCCGCTGCCGGTGACTCCGTCGGTGCGTCGGAATCCAGTGCGGCCGTCGGTCGTCACCTCGGCCGAGTTGTCCAAGCGGCTCACCGCCGCAAAGAAGACCCCGGAGCGGGCTCAATTTATGGGGCCTATCCCGGACTTGCCACCGTCCTTCGCCAGTGCGGTGTCTGGCCGCCGGCCCCGGCCCGCAGACGCGTCCAGCACTTGCCGGGGCGTGGGATCGCCTACGAGAAGCGGGCGGTGAGGCAGGCGAGACGCTCGCCGGCCATGCCGGCCATGCCGGCATGGGTGCTGGTGTGATCCACGTGGATCACCACTGAGTTCGCCTGGCCCTCGCGGAAGGCCCACTTCACATGCGAGGTCATGGTGGCCTCGCCCTTGGCATTGGTGATGAAGTCCAGCCAGACCTCGTTGTTCTTGTTGGCGTACGCGGGGTCGACCGAGGGCTGCACCGGGTCCTTCTTGTCCTGGTAGTGCGGACCGGCGTCGGCGGGCTGCGCCCCGCACGCCTTGGTGTGCACGTGGGAACCGTACCTGCGGTTGGGGCGCAGCCCCGACACGGTGAGGCTGATCTCCCTCCCCCCGCCCTTGGCCTCGGACTTGATGGTGACCTTCGCCCCGGTCGGCACGAGGCCGGTGTTATAGGTGACCCCTGCGGGCTGCTTACCGGAGGCGGCCGGAGCGGCGAACGTGGCCGAGGCCAGCAGCGCGGCGCTGATACCGGAACTCGCCGTGGCCGTTGGTGTCCCTGCCCCGGAAACCGACGAGCCGGAGGAGCAGGCGACCAAACCGCCGGTCATCACCATCGCCCCCGTAAGAGCCGCAACAGAATGACGCATCTCTGTTCTCCTCAGTTGCACCGCGGCCCATGACCAGGCGGGCACCTGCTCCTCGCCGATGAGAACCCATCAGGGAGGACCGGGCGGGTTGGGGGCCGCATGAGCTCCCGGGCACGACATCCCAGGGGCGTTTCCACACTCCCTCCGCCCGAGCCCGCCCGCCATCCTGGATGCGCTGTCCAGGTGATGTAGGGCGGCGACCGCGCGGCGCCGCAGGTCGCGATGATCGCGGCAGTGGCTGTCGAGGACGGGATCGCGCAGATGCTCAAGCAGAAGAAGGGGCTCGCAATCGCCGTACTGAGCCATGGCGAGGCGGCACTGACCGAACTCTCCGACGCCGAACCGGCCGAACTGGTAACGATGCGCCACAGCACCACGCCGTGGAGCACGGCAGAACCCGAATGGCTCTGGCGCTCACGGGAGATCGCCGAGCTCCTCGGCGACGTCACCCTCGTCGCCACCTACCGACAACTCGCCCGCTGGACCGAGAAAGGATTGATCAAGAGGGTCCGACGGGACGCTACGCGGCGGTCACACAGGAAACGGCGCCCTTTGCGTGAGCTGCAAAAACGCTAACTACCCGGCCTTGGGGCAACGCTCGTGGGCTTGTGGCGTTTGTCTTGAAACTGGTCCTTGTAGGTGGAACCGGTGGTCCCGGTTGTCTCTCATGGAGGGTGGGAGCGGAGCGCACCTTGTGGGTTTGCTCCTTCATTGACATCCGGTGGGCTGGGGTACGTGAGACGCCTGCCCGAACCGATACGTGGAAGGACGATCTGGATGACTACACGGAAGCGTGCCATTGCGGCTGCGGGAGCGGTGGCGGCTGTGCTGATGGGCACAGCTGTGGCGGGCAGCGCTTCGGCCGGCACCGTTGTCGCGGCTGCGGTGTCGGCCTGTCGTACCGCCGACCTGACCGCTTCGTTGCACGGGTCCCAGGCGGGTGCGGGCAACTTCGGCAAGACGCTTGTCCTGGCCAATTCCTCGCACCGTACGTGTACGGTGACCGGCTATCCCGGCGTGGGCCTTGAGAACGCCAAGCACAAGACGCAGCGGATCAAGGTGGTGTGGGGGGCTACATATTTCCAGCGTGATCCCGGCCGCCACACTGTGACGCTCAAGCCCGGGCAGGCGGCCACGGCCGGCCTGGCCTGGAACGCTCCGCAGGGCCGCGCATCGCGCACCCCGGCCTATCTTCAGGTCACCCCGCCCAACGAGCGCACCCACCTGACCATCCCCTTCGCCCCCGGGGCCATCGACGCCGGCGCCCTGCACGTCACAGCCCTGGCCCCCCAGAAGCCCGCCAAGCCGACGAACCCGCTGAAGGTCTCCGTCTACAAGTCCACCAACCACGGACCGGTCGCGGGCCCGCTGCGCCCCGGGGAAACGGCGGATGTCGTGGTCTCCGGCTGCGGTTCCGGTGCTGAGGGACTGACCACGTCAAAGGCATTCGTCGGCGGCTCCGCCCAGCTGGTTCCCTCCGCTGACCGCCCCACTTTGCAGGGCTTCCCAAAGATCGCCAAGGTCGCTGCCGGCACCTACCGGGTCGACGCCCAGTGTCCCGACGTGCCGACCACCGCTGTCACCACCATCACCGTCAAATAGCCCGTCACCTGCGCCTGCACCCGCCGGCGTCGTCAGCCAGGCAAACAGCGGTGGTGAATCGTTTCCACAGCAAGTCCCGCACGACACCCGGTCCCGTATTGGCACCTATCAGGACTGCAACGCTGGTTCGGGAACGTAGCTTTGCGACGGGGAAGAGCACAGCATCGTCCAGGCAGTGTGTCCTGCTCGGATCCCGCTGAGGCCGGATGAGAGCCACGCTTTTCGTGGCGCCCTGCCATGCCAAGGCGTGCGAGCCGGACGGGGTGTTTCAAGATCAGAGCTTGACGAGGCCATGTCTCGTGCAACAGAGCGGGTTAGCCGTCCACGCTTGTACAAATAGGAGGTTTTCCATCATGCCCGTATCCCGCACCACGGTGGCCGCCATCGCGGTGGCAGCAGCCGTCGCCGGCACGGCGTTGCTGGGCGCATCTGGTGGCGCATCTGCGACCACCGCCGGCGCCTCGCACAGCTCCCTTACCGTGAGCAACGGCTCCCAGTACGTGCTGATCGGCGGGCACGAAGTCAACTTCGGCGTGCCGGTCAGGGACTTGGCCTGGTCCCCGGACGGCGCGAGGGCCGCTTTCATCGACGGCTCCGGCAACCTGGACATCGCGGGCCCCAACGGCAGGGGGCGCGTCGTGGTCGCCAAGAACCCCGGGGGCCAGAACTGGTCGCATCCGACCTGGCAGGTGACCGCGAAGGACAG
This sequence comes from Streptomyces sp. NPDC048191, assembly GCF_040652655.1. NCBI lineage: Bacteria > Bacillati > Actinomycetota > Actinomycetes > Kitasatosporales > Streptomycetaceae > Streptomyces > Streptomyces sp. NPDC048191. Next base: position 30,545 of record NZ_JBEZMO010000052.1, on the reverse strand, counting down.
CCGCAACGGTGTCCCGGCCAAGGACAACCTCATCTTCGCCGCCCGCTACAAGGGCGTTGACCGGCTGGAGTACGTCTCTGCCAAAGCCGTCCACGGCACACCCAAGCGGCTCCCTCTGAACGGGGAGCCCGAGCCGAACGGGCAGCTGCCGCAGACCGGCAACGTCTGGCCGAACGCGGCCGGCTATCACGGCACCTCGGTCTACGCCAACACCAGCACGGGAGAGGTGTACATCCGGGATGACTACCTGCGCCAGCAGGGCGGCAAGCTGACCAAGGGCTCCCAGCCGGCGCTGGCACCGAATGAGGAGAAGGTCGTCTTCGTCCGCTCCGTGGCTGGTCATGACCACCTCATGGTCGAGGACCTCGAGCATGGCAACAAGATCAGGGACCTCACCCCGCACGCCACCACCGACTACACCGAGCCGGCCTGGTCCCCGGACGGCAAGACACTCGCAGCACGCACCCCGGCGGGCACGGTGACCCTGCCGGCCGAGGGCACCGGCCACCCGGCGAAGGCCACCTCGGTAACAGGCCTGGCGGCATATCGCCCCTGACGTTGAATCGTGGCTCAACGGCCTGTCAAGTTTCCTGGGCAGCCCCGTGTGCGGCCGGGGGTGCCTCTATGTCCTTCGTCAAGCGATCTGTGGGGTTCGGGGTTCGTAGAAAGTTCCGTCGCGGAGCATGGCGAACAGGACGCTGATGCGGTGGCGGGCGAGGCGGAGGAGGGCCTGGGTGTGGGTTTTGCCCCGGGCTCGGCAGCGGTCGTAGTAGCCGCGGGAGGCGGGGTCGTGCAGGGCGGCGAACGCGGACAGGAACGTCGCGCGTTTGAGCTGGCGGTTCCCGCCTCGCGGAGCATGTTCGCCGTGGATCGAGGTCCCCGACGATTTGGTGGCCGGTGCAAGGCCGGCGTAGGAGGCCAGGTGGGCGGCGCTCGGAAACGAGCTGCCGTCGCCGACGGTGGTCAGAAGGACTGTTGCGGTCCTGACGCCGAGGCCCGGCATCGACGTCAGGACCTCGGCAAGAGGGTGGGCCTCCAACAGGGCTTCGATCTGGGCCTCCAGTGCCCGGCGTTGTTCATGGACGGCGGCCAGCGACTTGGCCAGCGACGGCACGATCACGTCCAAGGTGTTGGTGCCCGGGACGATGACGGTCTGTTCGTCGAGGGCGTCGAAGACGTCGTCGACGAGCCGCTGGGCCATGCGCGGGGCCTTCGGCCGTATCACCTCGACGAGCTTGCGGCGGCCGGCCTTGCGCGGGTGACTCCGCCCGCGATCGGGCGGAGTCAAATGCGCCGGGTGGTCACTTCGCCGTGTTGTTGGTGCCGGTGGCCCACAGGGCTCCGCCCTTGCCGGGACCTCCGTAGCTGCTGTAGACGACGAAGTTGCCGTCGTTTTGCATTATCGCCCAGGCGCCGGGGTTGTTCTCGGTGTGGATGGACCACAGGGCCCTGGTGGGGGTCTCGTAGGGGCTTACTCCCCAGGGGTAGATGGGGTATTTGCCGGAGGCCGTGTAGACGACGAGGTTGCCGTCCGTCTGCATCACGGCGTACGCGCCGCCGTGTCCCTCGGTGTGGGTGGACCACAGGGCGACGCCGTCACGCTTGCGGTACAGCACCAGGTTCCCGTCGTACTGCATGACCAGGCGGGTCAAGGTTCCCTCCGTCCACCAGCCCGGCGGGAGGGTGCGGGCACCGAAGGCCTTCGGCGCGACGGGGATCACGGGCGTGGGCGGGTAATTGTTGGGTGGGGGCGGGAGCGGGACGTTCCAATGGCAGATGTTTTGTTGCTCCCAGGCGCTCATCACCCTGGTCCTGCCGACGAGCGCGCTGTATTTGCCGTCCGTGCCGTCCACGACGGGCACTTTCCACGTGTCGGTGGCGGTGTACGTGCTCTGGCCGTTGATCGGTTGGGGGTACGTGATGGTGTAGGTGGTCGTTACGTCCTGCACGAGTTGAGCGCGCTCAAGCCAGCCGACAGAGCCACTCTTGACAGTGACCGTAGTGGCGTCGCCCGTCGTGTTTTGGATCTGCCATGCATGCTGGTAGGTGGTGCTCATATGGAGCTTGATGCCGGCGATCACTTCGCCGAGGAAGCCGCCCGGGGTGATCTCCCCGCCAACCTCGACACCGATGGAGTTCTCCTCCCCGATCATCTGCATGTAGTCGAACCGTCGTTGGCTATCGCTCTGGGTGCAGTTGTAGTAGAAGGGATCATTAACGCTGACCACTTCGTAGCGGCCGAGGTACGCGAGACCCACAGAGGAGACTTTCGACGTGCAGTTGAATTGGTAGCCATTGAGGCAGTCATTGATGACCTTGTAGCTGGTCACCAGATCGTCCGCCGTCGCCGATGTCGCTCCCAGCACCATTCCCGTACCGGCAGTCGTCAGCGCCATCACTGCCGCCAAGGTTCGCCTGAACCGCGTCCACCGCAGATACTTGAGCATGTGCGATCCCCTCCATTCGCCTGTAGGGCGGTCGGCCGTCAGCGTCCGAAGCGACGCGGGAAGCGGCTGCCGTCGGGGGATGAGGGGAGGGTGACAGCAGGGTCTGTGGCGAACAAGTGACAATGTGTAAGAGTTCTTTACACTTTGCTGCAATGACGCAGCCCGGGGAGGATCAGCGGCCTGTCCCACACCGTGCCGCGTGCTCGCCGAAGACCGCTTCCGTCGGGCTGTCAACGAACGCGGCAGAGTCGTCGACGTCGACAGGATCAAGGCCGGTCCGAGCTTGCTGGAGAGGCTCCGCCGCGAACGCGCCGGCAACGCCGTCCCGCAGGCGCGAGCGGCACCGTGTGGCCGTGTGCTTGCCATGCGCACCGCACGCCACCGTGCACCGGGGCAGGCTGCTGCCTTGGCCGGGTGCACAAGGCACTGCGGGCAGCCATGGCCCAATCGCCATCGATCCGGACGAGTACCTTCTGTCCCTGCTGCTCGTTGAGCTGTACTTGAAGGCTCCCCTCCCTTCAGGGAGGGGAGCCTTCAATCATTCCCCCTAGATCCGACAAGCTTCATGTACTTGTCCCAGTCCCAATTCGGGCCAGGGTCAGGATGAGTTGCCGAAGGAACTTCACTGTGACCGAGGACGCGAGTCCGGTTTGCCGGGATATCGTATTTCGCGCATAGGTGCGCGGTTAGGGCAGCGGAGGCCCGGTACATTGCCTCCGAGTAGGAAGGCTGCTGCAGCCAGCCTTCATGTTCGATGCCGATGCTTCGTGTGTTGTAGTCCCAGTTCCCCGCGTGCCAAGCGATGTCTTTTTCGCGCACACACTGGGTGACACGGCCGTCTGAGGCGCGGATCAAGTAGTGCGCAGACACCAGTGAACTGGGGTCCTGGAAAATCTTGACCATGGTGTCATAGCTGTCCGTGGTGAGGTGGATGATGATGAAATCGATGGGATACGTGCCGGGGCGAGAGGACGGCTTGTAATCTGACGAGGCCGCCGGCAGCCATACGGCGGACGGGTAATCGACGCTCTTTGAACGGGTGGGCGGCCGGTGTGGCGGGCCCAACAGGGGGTCCGCGTTATGGGGGGCAGGGGGGCGTTCGTCTGGACGCCTTCGAGAAACCGTGGAGCAGCCCCCGATTGATCCGCCAATCGCCCATGTAGCACCCAAGAGACGTCTGCGGTTCATCAATGATCGTCACTCCTGTTGGCATGACAGGCAAGGTGGTCGTCATACGGTACCTAGGGCACGATCAGTAAAACGGCATGAAATCGCGCGCCAGGGTAACTTCTCCTTGCTCGTGCGCAGGCGCGGGAAGCAGCTGCCCCGGATTTGTGATGCGCGCGTTCCAGTGTTGCGGGGCTGACAAGCCGTCACCGCTCACACCGAAGCGTGGGATAGTCGGTACGAGCTGGAGATGGCCGTGAAGAAGGCCGTCCGGGCAGGCCGCGGAGAATCCGGCCGAGTAGGTCGGAGCGGGCGCCTGGTCAGCGCGTCGACAGGCGGTACTTCCCAACGGCCGGAGCGATCCGTTGCGCACAACGCGTACCCGTACTTCTCCCGGGTACCCGCCGACCGATTCCGCATCCGCAACGATGCGAAGCACGAATTCACCTCGGGAACGACGCGGCCGTCGGAATTGATCAAGAATTCCTGCCCCGTGCGAGTTCCGCTCCTACCCGCGAATTCCCGAAGACTCGGAAGGCCGGCCAGCACGGGATCCGTGGCGTACCACGACACCACCCGGTCAGGCTCACACCGGCGCAGGTGCCATGTACCGAAGCGGGGACCAGCGCCATGCAGTTGATCGCTGATGGCTCGGAACAGAACCATGCTGTAGCCCACCAGACCGCATGCGACACACTGAACTCGGTACATACCGACGCACCAGTTGATGACGGTGTCCAGGTCGTAGGTGGTGCTGAGGCCGGGCAGCGACGGCGTGTACGCGGTGCAGGGCAAGGTCCTTGGCCTGGTTTTCGGCGCACCACTGCGACAGTTGGCGGACGCACGGCGCGCTGTCGGTGAGGCAGCCATCAGCCGTCTCGGGGGAGGGGTGGCGCACCACCTCGATCGCTTCGCTATCCGGGTCGTACAGGCGGGCCGTCCACTCTCCGCTGCCCCCTGCGGCTGCCGTGGTCCTCCGGCGCGTGCTCGGTGGGGCCCTCGTCGTCGACCTGGACCTTCCAGCCTTCGACCAGGGGGACGAGTACGGCGTGTTGCCGGGGCCGGGGGTGCTGGTGAGGCCGTACCCCTGGAACGCGGCGAGTCCCAGCGCGCGGATCAGCTCGGTGATGAGCCAGCCCGCACGGAAGCTGTCGCCGCGCACCTGCTCGACCTCGGCGTACAAGTCGGCCGGCCGCGGCCGCCGGCCGACGGAGAGCAGCAGATCGCGGCGGGCCGGCCGAGGCCTTGAGGCGAGCACGGTAGCGAGGGCGAAGGTCTGCCGACGCAGGTACGGGAGTCCACGGGCGCGGCGGCCGTGGACCGGACCGGTGTGACCGTTGCCGAGCGGATGGAGTCGGCGGGGCTGGCGATGACGGGGCGGACGGGCCGGCTGTGCAAGATACTCCCCAAGCCGTGCCATCCGCCGCCCCAGAGCAGGAGGCCCTGCCTTGATGCGCGTCGCAGCCCGAGATCACCACATCGGGTCGCCCCAGTCGAACCGATATCCACCCTGATCGGTACGACAACGGCTTCTAAGTGAACAGCCGACACCCCAGAGGACAGCACACAAGCCTCGCAAGGGACGGCCCTGGCGCCGCGCGCAGGCCGCCGCCGAGCACCTGCCCGCCGTCCCGGCCGCCGAGCCGACGCCGCGCCCGACTACCGGGCTTCGGTCTTCGGGCCGCCGAGAGTGCGTCGTGGCCCCGTGGAAACCTGCGGCTGTGGATGGCCCCGCCGCACGAGGACACCGTCGCTTACATGCCGATGGCGTCTGGTGTGCGAGCTGTACGGGTTGTCCGACTCGCCCGTATGGGCCTTGTCCGTGGGCGTCGGGTGTCCGTCGCGGATTCGCGGCGCCTACCGTCGGCCGCGGCGATGCCGAGGACCGCGGCGGTCTCGACCGGGTCCTGACGGGCGTCGGTCACCACCCGAAAGTCAGCGCGCGGGCTCGCCCGTCGGTGTCGCGCACGGCTGGAGGTCTGATGACGGGTAGAGCAGAACCGGGTACGCCGGAATGCGGGCGGGCGCGGCGGCCGGGGCGACCGCGGCGGGCGACGGTACGGATGTGGGCGGCGGGGCTGGCGGTGCTGGCCGCCGCGGTCGCCCCGGCCGCCGCCGCCACGCCACCGCCCAGGCCACCCCTCCTCGGGCAGAGCGGTACCTTCGCCTACGTCACCAACGGCTTGAACGGCACTGTGTCGGTGGTCGACACCGAAGCCAGCCAGCCCTCCATCGTCGCCACCATCGACCTCGGTGATCCCAACGCGGCCCCTAACGGCGTGGCGGTGAACACGACGAGCGAGCACGGCACTCGGGTTTACGTCGCTAACGTGCTGGCGGACACTATGTCGTTGGCCGTTCCCGGCGGCGTCGCCTCTGTCGACATCGGTGACGGAGAGGGTCCCATCTCGGTGGCGACCAGCCTGGACGGCGAACTCGCCTACGTCACCAACAGCAATTCGAACGGCATGTCGGTGGTAGACGTCCCCACACTGTCGGTGGGCGCCACTGTCGTTGTCGGCCACCATCCTCAGGAGGTGGCGGTCACCCCGGATGGCGACCACGCCTATATCGCCATCGACGAAAGCCTCGTCAGCGGCAATGTCGCGGTGGTCGACCTCAGGCAGAACCCGCCCAGCCTCACCACCACCATCCCGGTCGGTGTGTTCCCACAGGGAGTGGCGATCAGCCCCGACGGCGGGCGAGCCTACGTCACCAACTTCGTGGACGGCACGGTGTCGGTGATCGACACCGCCAGCAACACCGTCGTTGCCACCGTGACCATCGGTTCCCTCACGAGCCCCGTGGACGTGGCGGTGAGTCCGGACGGCCGCCGCGCCTACGTCGTTAACTTCGGCGCGAGGAGCGTGTCGGTGATCGACACCACCACCAACCCGCCCTCCGTCATCGCCACCGTCCCGGTCGGGGAGGAACCCAAGGGAGCGGCAGTCACCCCCGATGGCTCCCAGGTCTACGTGACCAACTCCCAGGACAACACCGTGTCGGTGATCGACACTGCTAGCAACACCGTCACTCACACCATCGAGGGGTTCGACGACCCGCTGGGGGTCGCGATCGGCACGACGACGACCATCGGCGACGCTCCGACCCGAATGACGCTGCAGGTGGAGAGGCAGAAGGGTGGCGCGAAGGGAAAGGACTCGTCGGACACCCGTAGACCAAGCTTCACGCTGAAGGCCCGGCTGACCGAGAACGGCGAATCCTTGGAGGACCGGGACGTCGTGTTCAGCACCGGTTCGAAGGCCCTGTGCATCAAGTCCACCGACGGGCGGGGCCGCAGCACGTGCACGGTCCGCGGCGGACACGAGGACCGGGCCGGGGGCGACCGGACCTGCTTCACCGCCACGTTCGGCGGCGACGCCACCTACGCGGCCGTCACCAAAACCGTCTGCCCGGGCAGGCGCAAGGAACGACGGGAGCCGCAGGGCCACTCGTGATCCCGGCCGCGGCGGCGCAGTGCCCGGACCGCTCCGGGCAGGAGATCGGCCGCATGCCCGTGGGCGAGGTCGGTATCAAGCACTGCCTGAAGGGCGGTGAGCTACTGGCGTTGATCCGGGTGGCGAACGGACTTGAACGGTGAGATGCACGGCTGCACCGCCGCGGCCGAGACGCTGGCCGCCGAGTGCCTGATGGGCGAAGCGACGGGTGCTGAAGCACCTGCGCCGGCTGAAGGCCGGGGGCGCGCTCATCCCGGGTGATCCGGAGCTGGTGAGTCACTTCCGGGCGGACCGCCCGCTGCCGGCGTACGACCTGGCGGGAAACGGCGGCGAGCGGGCCGAACACGCCGGTGAGGTAGAGGTCGGCCCGTTCGATCCGGGCGGAGGGTTCCCGACTCGGCATTGATCGGCTAGCCAGCGCTCCGGCGGGACTGGTGCCCGCCCGGCATCAACTCCCGTTCGATCGTTGGGTAGCTCAGGCTGCGTCCGTCCGCTGTCGGGACCTACGCCCAGCGCAGCTCTCACCCCGAGCCGGAGGCTGGTGGGATCCGCCCGTTCCTTTCGTGCTCCAGGTGGTGGCAAGTCCGCGCCGAACGTCAGGTCGGATCGAAAGGTTGCCCACGGCACTGGAACGGATCGCGCGCAGCTGGCCGCTATCGGGAAGTGCCACACCTCGAAGGTCATTTCGTACACGCTTGGTACGCAAAACGAACGCTCCAGCGCGTCGGCACGTGCGGTGCAGCACGCCCGGGCCAGTACGGGAGGCGGCCCTGCTCACGTGTCGCGGCCTTGCTGTGCTGGTTTCCGATCCACGCCCCCAGCCTGACTTCCCGCTGCGCTTGGGCCTCGCCGTCAGTCCTCGCCCACGGCTATGGTCTCGACGTGCCCGTCTGGGGAGGCGAAGATGCCCTTCGCGTTCGTAGTACCTGGGCGGTTATGCGGCATTATGCCCGATTCTCTGGCGTTGCGGGCATGTTTGCAATGACGCCCTTCCCACCTGTCCTGCCATGCGGAAGGGCGGAGGCAAGCGCAGGCACGCCGAAGCCGGCCGCTTGGCAGACGAAAGACTCGACGCGCGCGCTCTCCCACCGCTGAGTGCGGGTCTTTTGCTGTCCGGCCCTGGCAGCAGTGGTGGGCTGGTGACCGGCTGGCTGGGGGTGGGGTGTTCCGATCAGGGGTGCGGCCCGCGTGGCCTTGGGGACTTCGGCTCGCTGGCGGGTTTTCGCGTTGGGGGCGGTGGGGTCACCTCAGTGCCGCAAGGTCATGCGTATGCGCTTGGTACGCAACCTAACGCTCCAGGCATGCAGCGCGTACGGGGCAGCAGAGCCGAAGCTGCTGGTTCTGCTCACAGGCAGGTCCATCGCATGCCGATCTCGTACAGCTGCTCGATGTGTTCGGGTGTCAGGGTGGCGGCGCGGGAGCGTTGGTTGCCGATCCACGCCCCCAGCCTGACTTCCCGCTGCGCTTGGGCCTCGCCGTCGTCCTCGCCCACGGCGATGGTCTCGACGTGCCGCCTCGGTACGCGAAGGTGGCCTTCGCGTTCGCCGGATCCGTCGGCCCCGCGCCGATCTCGCCCAGCACCTCGAGCCGTCCGTGCTCGCTGGCAGCCGCGCATCCCGGAGCAGGCCCGGCGCCGGGCTGCGACCTCCACGGGTCTGATGATCGACACCCGGGCCCGGTTCGGGTGCACCGCCGCGCCCCGCTCTGGTCATGCGGGTGGGGCGGCTTCGAAGATGCGGGGTGGCGGGGAGACTCCGAGCGCAGTCGCCTCGGGGATCACAGGCTCAGCTCCGGGTGCAGCCGGTCCAGCGTCCACACCTGGTGGCGCCGGGCCGCGAGGGCGGTCAGCGCCAGCGCTCCCGCGGTGAACACGACGAGTACGCCGCACGCCTGCCAGACCGGACCGAGCCGGCCGCCCGTGATCAGCCGGCGCAGCGCCTCCACGATGTAGCTCATCGGCAGGTAGGGGTGGATCGCGTTGAAGAAGCCCGGACTGGTCTGCACGGGGTAGGTGCCGCCCGCCGAGGTCAGCTGGAGCATCAGCAGGGCGAGGACCAGGATCCGCCCGGCCGCGCCGAAGTGGGCGTTCAGCCACTGCGCGATCGCCGCGAACGTGGCGGTGACCAGGAGCAGGAACCCGATGGTGCCGGCCGCGCGTAGCATCTGCAGGCCGATCGCCCAGTGCAGTACGGCCATCAGGGCGCCCACCTGGAGCACGCCGACCGCGGCCACCGGCAGCCAGCCGGCGAGCGTGATCCGCCAGGAGGAGGAACCGGCCGCCAGGGCACGCCGGTTGAGCGGCGGGATCAGCATGTAGGCCACCATCGTGCCGACCCACAGGGAGAGCGGGATGAAGTACGGGGCGAACCCGGTGCCGTAGTTGGGGGCCTTGTGCAGGTCCCGGGAGGCTAGCTGGACCGGGTCGGCCATCACGTCCGTGCGCCGGTCGCGGTCCTTCTTGCCGTAGTCCGGGATCCTCTTCGCGCCGTCGTGCAGCCCGCCGGCCAGCTTCCCCGATCCGTCGGACAGCTTGTACAGGCCGCCGTTCAGCGTCTGGGCACCCGACTCGGCGGTGCCGATGCCCTTGTCCAGGGCGACCGCGCCGGTGTGCGCGGTGCCGATCCCGGTGTGCAGCTTCTCGGCCCCGGTGGCGACCTGGTGCGCGCCGGTGTTCAGCTTGTTGATCTTCTTGACGGCGTCGTCGACGTCCTCGTACAGATGCGGTGCGCGGGCCTTCAGGGCCTGCCCCTGCTTCTGGAGCGTGCCGAGGTTGTCCCGCATCGTCTTCAGGTCGCCGTCCTGGTCGGCGATGAGCGTGTTCAGGTCGTCGGCGACGTCGGCCACGTCGGCGGCGGCGGTCTTGGCCCGCTTCAGTTCCGGGCAGGCCGGGTCGGGGAGGGTGGCGGTCTCGCAGCGTGCCGCGTAGATCTCGTCCAGGACGGCCGAGGAGGCGTGGGCGGCCTTCGCGGTGCCCGGTGCGAGCTTCACGAGGTGGTCGAGGTTGTCCTTGACCGTCCTGGCCGAGTCGGCGACCAGCCTGGCGGTGTCCCCGATGGTCTTCTCGTTGGTCTTCAGGAACGGGCCGGCCTTGGCGTAGACGGGGTTGACCTTGTCGGCGAGCCGCTGGGTGCCGTCGGCGACCAGCCGGGTACCCGTCTGGAGGTCCCCGGAGCCCTTGTCCAGTTTCCGCAGGCCCGTGGCCAGCTTGCCGCTGCCGCCCTTGGCGTCCTTCAGGCCGTCGGCGAGGTCCTTGGAGCCCTTCTCCGCCTTTCGGATCCCGGAGTTCAGCTTGTCGGCGCCCTGGGCGGCCGTGATGGTCTTGTCGTGGATGTCGGAGAAGGACACGAAGATCTTGTCCAGGAAACCCCGGGAGGTCTTCGTGGACGCGGCCCTGCGCACCTCGCTGAAGACGCTGCGGGAGATCTGGCCGACGATGTAGTTGTTCGCGTCGTTGGTGCGCACCTGGAGGGCGCCGGTCTCGGGGGAGTCGCCGGAACTGGACGCGATCCGGCTGCTGAAGTCGGCCGGCATGGTCAGCGACAGGTAGTAGGTGCCGTCCTCGACTCCCTCGCTGGCCTTGTCGGCGTCGACCTCGTGCCACTCGAAGGTCCGGCTGTCGCGCAGCCCGCCGACGATGTCGTCGCCCGCGGTGATCTTCCTGCCGCCCGCCGTGGCGCCCTTGTCGTCGTTGACCAGGGCCACCGGGATGCGGTCCAGGCGGCCGTAGGGGTCCCAGAACGACCACAGGTACAGGGCGCCGTAGAGCAGGGGCAGCACGAGCAGCGCGACCAGGGCGGCGCGGGGCAGCTTCCCCCGTCCGAAACGCGTCAGCTCAAGCGTGGCCAGCCTCAGTGAGCGCATTGCCGGTCCCCTCCTTCGCTTCGATGTCCCGCCCGGTCGAGACGGTGACGCAGCCCTCGGGAGCGGTGCGGCACACGACCGCGACCGTCGTCCCCGCGCGCGTGAGGGACCGCAACAGGTCCCAGACCTCGGCGCGTTCGGCGTCCGAGAGCTTCGTCTCGATGTCGTCCACACCGAGCAGCCGGGGCCGGCCCACCAGGGCGAGGGCGACGGACAGGCGCAGCTCCTGGAGCCGCTCCAGGTCGCGCACGGCCGTCCGGGAGCCCTTGGGCAGCGTCTCCGGATCGAGCCCGGCGGCGGCCAGGGCCGCGTCGATCCGCAGCCGCGCTTCGTGCCCGCGCTGGGCGCAGGGCCACAGCACCTCGCGCAGCGAGTCGCCGAACCTGCGCTGCAACAGGGCCCGTTCGCGCAGGTGCTCGCCCACGGTCAGGGCCGGGTCGAGGTCGGTCACCCCGGCCACGTTGGCCACCGCCGACACACGGCGCAACGCCGCCATGTGCCGGGGGAGTTTGAACCCGCCGACGGCGGCCACTCCCTCGGTGGGCTTCATCCGTCCCGTGAGTGCGAGCAGCAGACACGTGCGGCCGGAGCCGGACGGTCCCTCGATCGCGATCAGTGATCCGGGCTGCGCGTCGAGGGTGATGCCGCGAAAGGCCCACCCCCGTGGCCCTTTGAGCCCGAGGCCTTCGGCCGTGACGTCCACGCCGTCCACGAGCCCCCTGCCTGTCAAATTTGGACTGACTGGTCAATACGTCTGTGAGCCGAGCAAAAGCGCAAGCGCCTCGCCGCTCTGCTGGAGTCCCTGGCCCATGCGGTCGAGGGCGCGGGACTGCTGCCGGCCGGCAACCCCGTGGGCCTGACCCGGGGGTCGCACGCCGGCCGGCGCTGACGGCCGGCTCCGCCGTCGGCGTCCCCGGCGGGGTGCCGGGTCGGGGAGCACCGTTCGGAGGGCAGGGCCTCGCGGGTTACCAAGTCACTGGCAGCCGTTCGGGGATGCGCGTCTTGAAGCCGGTGCGCCAGACGAGCTGTTCGGACGGTACGGCGAGCGTGAGGTCGGGCAGCCGCTTGAGGAGGACCTCCAGGGCGATGCGGGCGTGGGTGCGGCCGAGTCCGGTTGCGGGGCAGTAGTGGGCTCCGCCGCTGAAGGAGAGGTGGTCGGTGGTGTTGTCGCGGTGCAGGTCGAAGCGGTGCGGGTCGGGGAACTTCGCCGGGTCGAGGTTGGCGCCCTCGATGAGGACCAGGACGAGTTCGCCCTGCTTTACCTCGACGTCGCCGAGCCGCGTGTCCTCCAGGGCGAGGCGGGGCAGCGCGTCGCCGTTGGAGAGGTTGACGCGCAGCAGTTCCTCCACGCCCGGCCCGATCAGGTCGGGATGGTCCCGCAGGAGGTCCCGGGCGTGGGGGTGGGTGAGCAGGTACACCAGGGCCATGGTGAGGAAGCTCGAGGTGGCGTTGACTCCGGCGCCGAACAGGGTGACGCCGATGGTGGCCAGCATCTCGTTGGATAGGTGCGCGTAGTCGGGGTCGTGGCGCAGGGCGGCGAGTTCGCCCATCAGACCGTGCGTGGACGGGTCGTCGAGCAGGGCCGTCATCCGGGCGATGTCCCGGTGCCAGTTGATCCGGGCGCCGGTGATCGGGCACGCGGAGTTCATGAAGGCGATGTCGAGGCTGCGCAGGAAGGCCGGGGCCTCGCCCTGCGGGATGCCGAGGAGGAGGCAGTGCATCCCCGCCGAGTACGGCTCGCAGAACGCCGTGCGCAGGTCGGCCGTCGGCCCGGCGGCGACCAGGGTGTCGACCAGTCGGTGCGCCTCGTCGCGCAGCCACTCCGCCAGGCCGGGTGCTTTCGGGTTGAGGGCGTTCATCATCGCGCGCTGCAGTCCGACGCCGGTGATGTTGCCCATGTTGTTTGCGACCTCGGGCGGGATGGTGGGCGCGTACTGCCGCGGCACCCCGGGCGCGGAGGTGGCCTTGAGGGAGAAGCGGTCGTCCTTGAGGACCTGGTGGCACAGCTCGTACGACGACACCAGCCAGGCCTCGTCGCCGGCGATGGTCCGCACCCGCCGTACGGGGGTGGTGGCGCGCAGCTCCTCCACCTCGGCGGGTACGCGGGTGCCGTCCCAGGAGAAGGGGAAGTCGAGCAGGGGCGGGTGGTCGGCGCGAACGCTGGGGCCGGTGGTCATGCCGCGGCTCCTTCTAGGGTGGCGGGGGTGACGACGGCGTGGCCCTGGTTGCGGGAGGCGCGCGCGGCACCGCGGGAATACAGGAGTTCGCCCATCGCCAGCAGCTGGTGGTAGCAGTTGAGTGCAGCGGGGCTGGGCACGAGAGTGGCAGGAAGATCAGCGATGAGCCCGGACAAGGACTCTGTGTAAAGATTTGTTACACCCGGGCCGCCCGGCCGCCACTGTTCGAGTGCCCGGGATCGTCAGGACGCGACCTCGGACTGCGGCGCGCTCTCGCCACAGGTCTCCTTGCGAGGTACCGCCCAAGGGCATCGGTCGTTTGAGTCGTTCTTTCGGGGGGACCGGGTCTCTCAGTCGGTGTGTGTCTGGTGGTGGGTCTCGTGGCGGTCGATGATGGTGTCGACGATGGCCTCGGTAGTCTCTCGCGTCTTGTACTTGCGCCAGCCTCTGTTCGTGGGGCGGTAGGGGTCGTTGAGCCTTTTGAAGACGACGCCTTCGATGCGGACTGATCCCCAGGTGAGCCATTCGCGGACGGTGGCGGGTCGGTGGTCGACGGGCACAGTACCCACGGCGCCGACAGCGCGCGTGTAAGGAACAGCTCCTCGATCGCGGCCCGTCGCCGCATGTAGGGCCAGGGCGGTGGTGTCGGTTTCGGACATGCGCAGCAGATCGAACGCCACGAACTGTGCCGGCCACCGGTCGGCTGCGGCTCCGCGGCGGTGCAGTCGGTTCTGCAGCTGCTCGAAGGAGAGTCGGCCGGCCTCCCAGTCCCACACGATCAGCTCGCCGTCCAGTGCCGTCTGATCCGGCAGCTGCGCCGTACCCGCCACCACCTCTGGGAACGCCTTGCCCATCTGAGTGCCGCGACGCGAGCGCAGCCTAGTCCTCAGTCCGTACAACGGCACGGTCTGACGGCGGCACCGAGCGAGGTCCCGGCGGCGTGGCGGCGCGGTGATCCGACCGTGCACGCCCGGACCTGACCCACCGCGCCCACCGGCACCGAGAATCGAGGACGATCCGGGCGCCCCGTTCGGCGCCCGCTGCTACACGTTGACGCTGTCCGAGGCGATCGACCGCGCAACCGGCCACCGTCACCGACCGCCGTGCTGGACCACCTCCTAGCCCCCCCCGTTTCACTTCGGTGGGCTGAGCTGGGGTGATGGCCGTGCTGGGGGGTTCTGGTTGTGGCAGTCGGGCGGGCATGGTCGAGGCCCGACGCGCGGGTCGGGTTCTCCAGGGTTCCTCGCCGTGGCAGCGCCGCTAGGCGGGCGAATGCGCTGGTCAGCTCGTTTCGCCAGGGCCAGGTCGCGGCGATCCGCAGGTGCATGCGGCGCCCTCCGCGGCTGATACGGGCAGCGGCGTGCAGCAGCCGGTAGCGGAGCTTCTTCGGCTCGGCGGCTGCCAGTTCGCCTTCCAGCAGCAGGATGCGTGTCCAGGCGAGCAGGTCGAGGGCGGTCAGGGACAGCTCCAGCCACGTAGCCTGCCGATCATTGCGCCCGACCCACCGCGATGCCCGCGGCTCCCGCGCGTGCAAACCCTGTGGTGTGCTGCGCGTGTCCTGGACGGGCAGTCAGAACGCGCCCGGTTCCTGCTTGCTCACTGCCGCCGTCGGCGTCTGCCCTTCTGGCGAGCACCGTGTCCTGGCGCAAGTCCCCTACCGTGAAGCCGCCAAACAGTTTTGCACCTGGCTGGCGGAGACCGCCCCTGCCGTGGCCGCCGCGGCCGGACCCGAGCGCCTGGACGGCCTCCCCGCCCTGGTCCGGCCAGTCATCGCGGACACCAGCGGTGAGGGCCTGGCGCTGTTCGCCTGCCGCATCGCTGGGATCGACCCACGGGTCCTTGGCGATGACGAGTTCGGCGCGGGCGGCCTCGACCATGGCGCGGGCCTGGGGCGGCAGGGCGTTGTAGTTGCCCGTGGCTTCCTGGGTCCAGTCGGCTTGCCAGGGTGGACCCATGAAGTCGTCTGTCACTGGCCTGGTTCCGCCTTTGCCGCTTCGCGGCGGAGCTGTCCAGCTTCTTCGATCATGACTTTGGCGCGGGCGAAGTCGGGTTCTTCGGCCGCTTGGTCCTCCAGGCCGTGAACTCTTGCCTCAAGTTGGGGGTTTCTGGCCAGGGCGTAGGCGTCGGTGATGTCCCGGCGCCAGCGTCGGTCGAAGTCGACAAGGAGTTTCGGTGCGTGCTGGGCGATGGCTGCGCGGAGGGCTTTGGGGTTGGGCATGGGGGGACTGTCCCGTGGTGCCCGATGGATGGCGGTGGTCATAAGTGGCCGGTCCCTTCGTGGCGGTCGGGTCAGGCGGTCCGTGCGGAGACCAGAGCGCGCTGCTGGGCAACGCACTCGCATCGGCGGGCCGGCGTCGTCTTCCGGGCGCTGTCGGCAGCTCACTCGGCTTGCTTCGACGACTGCGTGTCGTTTGCCGGTGTGGCCGTCTGCTCGGTCGAACCGGGGGCGGTGTAGAAGACGGAGGAGCCCTGTTTGGTGCGCTGGGCCTGGTTCTTGGCCACGAGTCCTTCGAGGGTGGTACGCACGACGGTGGTCTTGATGCCGCGCTCGGGATGGGCCTGGCCGAGTGTGCCGGCGACTTCGGCCGCGGAGCGCGGTTCGCTCTGCTCGGTGAGGTGGCTGCGGACGAGTTCGACCAGCGTGGGCTGGGCCGTCTTCGCGGCTGCGGCCCTGTTGTTGGGCTTCTTGGCCGCCGGCTTCTTGCTGGTCGTGGAGTCCTGTGTGCCGGCTGCCTTCTTCGCGCGCGTCCGCTTTCCCGGGCCGGGCTCAGCAGAGGCCTTCTTGCGCTGAGCAGGCACTGCCGCGCCGTTCGAACCGGCTGTGGGCTGAACCGGCGCCGGTGAAAGCCCAAGGACCTGCTGTACCTGCACCAGCACGGAGTGGTCTTGCTGCAGCGCGGCCAGCTGCTCCTGCAGCGCGGCGATCTCGGCACTGAGGCGTTCCTGCTCCTTGGCGTTGCGTTCCAGGTCGCTGGTCACCTGCGCGGCGTACTGCGATGTCAGTTCAGTGCCAGTCGTGATGGACATGGGTTGGCCCTTCTCTCGGTTTCGTGGCCGGGCGTGCAGCACGTGTGGCGCAAGCGCAGAGAGCCAAGCGCCTCATGTTCTCGGGCTGGGATCCGAGCGGCAGTGGAGATGACTGCTGCGCGTCGCCCGGCGTAGAAATAGTACGGATGGGTGGAGTCTGTTGTTGTTCTTGAGTGATGTCTAGTTCTCGACCTGGGATTCACCGTTCCAATGAGTGGGGCTGCATGGGGCGTGCAGCGGGATGACGTGAGGCCTTTTGGTGGGGCAGTCGCCATAGGACTTCGTCGGTGTCCCGGTTGTGCTGCCAGGTGGTGAAGATCCCGGTGGTTGCCAACCGGTCGAGGAGTTCCACGGTCTGGTGGGGTGAGTGTCCGCACAGGCGGGCGAGGGCGTCCATGTCGGTGCTGTGGTGGACCTGGTTGGAGGCGTGCCCGGCCGGCACCAGCGCGGGCGCATCCGGTGTGTGCGATTGGTTGGGTGCATCGTGGGGCCGGTGTGAGGGCCCGGGGCCGGGCGGGCTTTTCCGGGCCCTCACGATGGGTCGCGCATCCCCGGGGGGTGGGATGTTCATGGCGCGATGCCGTACTCAACGACCAGCAAGGGGGTGGGTCATGCGGTCTGGGAAGGCGTGGGTGCACTGGCAGCCTGGGGGTACACGGGGCAGTGGTGGCATGGGCGGATCCGCGGCGGCACGGCGACGACGACCGTGCCGCCGTGTGCATGACGTGAGGTGGGCCGGCTCGGGATCAGCCGATCACGCAGCGGGCGAACGCAACGGCTCCAGCAAAGGCACCTTGGGCGGCGAGGACAGCGACCGCCCAGGTGTTGCCGGCCATGGCGGGCCAGGACGCCGACCGCAACAGCCACCTGCAGACTGAGCATCAGCACTGCTGTGGCACGTACGGTCAGCAACGGTTCCTGGGACCGGTCGGGCGGAGTAGTCACGACAGCTTCCGGCGGTTGATCTCTCGGATGTGCCATTGCTTCCCCAGGCGGATCAGCTTGCGTCTGCTGTGCTCTCCCTGCTGCCTGTTCAGCTCCACCCGGGTACCAAGCTGATCTGGCGCCACCGGTATGACAAGACAGTTCAGGCCGGGGTCAGGAGGGCCCGTGCATCGCATCTTGCGGGACTGGACGGCGTTCGGTCGCCGGGCCCTCAACATCGCGCCGAAAGTCGCCCCGGTCGGGCCACGTCAGAGGAGCTGGAGCACCTCGGCCAGCGCGCCGGGACGCTGGTCAACGGGCAAGGGATCGACTAGGCGGACCCGGCACCCCAGCGTGGCAGCGCCGACGTCCGCAACAGGCTCGTCTCCCACCATGAGTGCATCGCCGGGTGCCACTCCGAGCTTGTCGCACGCCATCTGGAAGATCCGGGGATCGGGCTTCTTCACCCCGCGCTCGAAGGAGAGGATGTAGGCGTCCACGAGGGCATCGACACCGTGGTCGCGGAAGACAGGGCGCATGTCCCAGCCGATGTTGCTGACGACAGCGACCGGGATGCCTCGCGCGCATAGGGCGCGGAGGGTTTCCTCGGTGTCGGGATAAGGCAGCCATGCCTCGGAGTCTTGGGAACGTTCATACAGGGCCTCGGCCAGGTCAGCCGCAGGCAGCTTCGCTTCCCGGGTAAGGGCTGTGAAGGCAGCCCGGTGTCGTTCGGCGGTCAGATCGCGCTCGCGCCACAGTGCCTCCAGATGGGGCGGCACTGTGCGCGGAGGAACCCCTCCGGGCTGAGCCCCGAACTCTTCCAGCCGGCTGACGCACGCGCCGAGTTCACCCTCGGGCACGTCCAGGCCGGCCTTCGTTGCCACCGTGCGCAGCCACTGCGCGGCCGATTCGATCCGGAAGAGGGTTCCGGAGAAGTCGAACATCACACCCTTGATCATGCAGCCGATGCTGGCGGTGCCGACGAGCGGGCCGCAAGCTCAAGACGATCACCGGCCGCACCATCGCCCGTTCTCGTCCAGTCGCCGCGGTCACCGGGCGGTCCGCTCAAGACGGTCCGGCGTCCGCCGGACGCCAAGGGCTTCGTCGTTCTTCCGTGCAGGGGGGAGTGGAACGGTCTTGGTCGTGGATCATGAGGGCCCGCCGTCACTGCCGCGACCACGAACGCCTGCCTGAGATGAGCGAAGCACTGATCACGTGGGCGGCGATCACGTTGATGACACGGCGGCTGCCCCGCCGCAAGTCCCGTCCCGCCGAACGCCGCGACGTCGCCCACGGCTACGTGATGCCAGAAGCCGCCTGAAGACGACCAGCGGGCTCAACGGTGCCTCGCGCCGGCGTGCTTGCCGTCGTGCGGTGGGGCAGGCCAGCATGCTCGGATGGCAGCCGATTGGTTGGAGCAGAGCCTGCTCGACGCGGTCCGCGACGGCGAGATGCTGGACCTGGCCGGTGACGGGCCGGTCGACGAGGCCGCGATGCGGTCCTGGGACAGCACTCACACCGTCCCGGCGGCGCTGATCCGTGACCTGGTCCGCGGTCGGCGGGACATCGAGGCGGACCCGCACGGGCTGCGGCTGCGCGGGGCGCGCATCACCGGCCGCGTCGACCTGGCGAACATCACCAGCGATCTGCGGGTCGAGCTGGTCGACTGCTTCGTCCCCGACGGTCTGAACCTGTGCGACAGCCAGCTGCCCGGCCTCGTGCTGGACGGTTCCTGTTTCGGGCACCCCGCGGGTTCGCACGACCCACCGGTTGACGCTGCACGCTTCACCGCGCCGGTGATGACGATGCGCGGAGCGGTTGCCAACGCCGATACACCTTCCGGCGCGGTCCGGTTCCTCGGCGCCCACCTCGGTCTGCTGGATTGCGACGGGGCGCGGCTGGCGAACACGTCCGGTCCCGCCCTGCACGCCGAGTTTCTGCGGGTCGATCACAGCGTGTTCCTCCGCGACGGGTTCTGGGCCACCGGCGTCGGCGAACAGGGCACGGTCCGGTTCGCCTACGCCCATCTCGGTCGGCTGGAATGCGACGGGGCGCGGCTGGAGAACACCTCCGGTCCCGCCCTGCACGCCGACGGTCTGCGGGTCGACCGAGCCGTGTTCCTCCGGGCCGGGTTCCGGGCAACCGGCGCGGTCCAACTGGTCGATGCCCACCTCGGCCTGCTGGATTGCGACGAGGCGCGGATAGAGAACATGTCCGGACCGGCCCTGCACGCCGACGGTCTGCGGGTCGACCGAGCCGTGTTCCTCCGGGCCGGGTTCCGGGCAACCGGCGCCGGACACTCCGTGCTCGCTTTGAACGGCGTGTCGGTCGGTTCGCTGTGGCTGGACACCAGCGGGGTGACCCGGTCGGGTCAGGCCACGGGGGCCCTGGTCGGCATCGACGGGCTGACCTACGGGGACCTGCCGGCGCCGGTCGGGTTGTCCCGGTGGCTGGAGCTGTTGCGTGACCACACGCCCGGCTACTCCGCTCAGCCGTACCAACAGTTGGCCGCCGTCCACCGGGCGGCCGGTCACGACGGCGAGGTGCGGGACATTCTCATGGCACAGCGGCGGGACCAGATCGACCGCGGCGGGCTTCGGCGGCGTGACCGGGCCTGGGCCCGATTCACCGGGCTGACCCTCGGCTTCGGTTATCAACCCTGGCGAGCGCTGCTGCTGTTGTGCGCCGTCCTCGCCGGCTCGGTCGCGCTGGCGGTCGTCCTCGGCGGGCCGGGCGGTGGCCTGCAGCACACCGCCCGCGCGAGCACACCCACGACGCCCTGCAGCGTCGTGGAGCGGGTCGGCGTGGGTTTGGATCTGGGTCTGCCGGTGGTCAAGACGGGGGCGCAGGACCTGTGCGCCCCCACCGGCACCCACGCAGGGCAGACCCTTACGGTCACGGGCTGGCTGCTGCAGCTGGCCGCGTGGGCGTTGGCCACCCTGTTCATCGCCGGCTTCACCGGCGCCGTGCGCAAGACCTGACGATTCGCCGGCCGACTCGACAACCTCCGCGGCGCACAAGCCGTTTACCGCCAGGCCGCCGACCATCAACTGAACAAGTGGACCGGCCACACAACGCTCGACTCGCCTCCAGGATGGGGCACTCGCGAGACCCTGCACGTCACCCTGGTGCGGCCCGAACTGGTCGTCGAGGTGGGGGTCGATGTCGCTCGGGATGCTGCCGGACGATGGCGGCACCCTGCACGCTGGCACCGGCCCCGCCCCGACCTCATCCCTGCCGACGTCCCGCGCTTCACCGGGTTCCGGTAACCGTGTCACCAGCCGCAAACGGCGGATCGCCGGTCGTCCGACGTAGCCGCCATCCACGCTGCCCTGTCGCACCTAACCTCGACCGATGACGGAGCGGCAGCCGCGTCGTGGCCGCTCAAGTAGTCGACGGTGCGGGCCAGCGAGTGGGGGAGCACAGAGCAGGGACGGTCGGCGGCATCAGGAGCAGGACCGGATGCGGGCAGGCGGTGAACCACCGTGCGACGGTCCACCAGGCGGTCACGGCGGCCCGCCGAGCAGGGTGGGCGGGGCGGGCCTCCTGCTCCAAGCTGGCGGCTTCGGCTGGTGGTGAGCGGCCGACCAGGTGAGGAAGCACAGCAGCGGGGGAGTGTCCCGCTGCCGGGAGAGCTGAAGGATCGCGGGCAGGTCGTCGCGTTGCGCACTGGCGGGATTGCCGTCGCGCACGATCTATTCCGATCCTTGCCCGTCTGGAACAGATCGGCTGGGTGGACAGCGCCTGGGAAGACCACGCTCTGCACGAGGAAGCCGGCCGTCCGCGTCGCCGGTGCTACCGCATCACTCACGACGGTGCAGAGCAGGCCCGCGAAACTCCCTCGCGCGCTTACCGGTCCCGCAAACGACCCCTGCCGGGCTGGGCCGTAGCCCGGCCCGGCAGCTAATAGGGGAGCGGCGCCATCGGGGAACGGTGTGCCTGGCATCGTCTACTGGCAACTGCCGTCCGCCAGCGGACGTTGGCGTACTCCTCTCGCTCCCTCGCGGTCCAGATCGAGGCATCGGAGTCCCCGGCTTCGGCGAGCGGCACCAGGTGGTCGATGTCGAGGCCGCGCGGTCCCTGGATGTACCGGTCGCCGTACGGCGAGTACCACTCGCCGCCCGTGAGCGTGCAGTTCGGACCCTGCTCGGGTGCGATGACGGCCTTCGCCTTCAGCACCTCGGCCCGTGTGTTGCAGCCGTCCTTGTCGGCGTCGACCCAGTGCTTGTGGCAGAGCCGCTGATGCCCTGGTGCGGTCCGGCCAAGCAATACGTCCCAGGAACCGAGCGGTTGGGTCTGCTGCAGGTTTGGGTGACAGGTTCGGTCACCTGGCCGTTCTCGCCCAGCGGCTGCGCGACATCGTGTGAGAGAGATCACGTGGCTGTCGTCGCATCCCTTTGCTCTGCCCTCTAGTCCGATCATCGAACGGTCTTGTTAAAGGGGAAACAAAATGGGCAATCGCACTCTTCTGGCTACGTCAGTGCTGTGCGTGACGGCGGCACTGACACTCACCGCTTGCGGAGACGACAAGAAGACGGACGCCAAGGGGGCAGGGGAAGCTGTCTCCGCCACGCCGTCGCCCCCGAAGCCGGTGGACCCGTTCAAGGGACTGACTGCGGCTCAGATCTCCGAGAAGGCCCGGGTGGCCATGACGAAGCTGGACTCGTTCAAGGTCAAGGGCGCTATGACCACCGACGGCGAGCACATCACCTTCGATTTCGCCGTGGCCGCGAAGGGCAACTGCCACGGAACCTTCACCACCGGGGGTGGGTCCGCCGAAATCCGTCAGGTCGGCGGCGACACCTTCATGAAGGGCGATGAGAAGTTCTGGCAGCAGACGGGCAGCGAGGAGGGCTCGTCGTCCAAGGAAACGGACGCCCTCACCGAGATGCTCAAGGGGCGCTGGTTCAAGATGCCGGCGGAGGATGCGAAGGCGGACGACAAATTCCCCTTCTGTGACATCGGCACGATGTTCGAGAAGGACGAGAAGGAAAGCCACCTCACCCGGGGAGCGGACACCAAGGTCAACGGCACGCCCGCCGTAACGCTCACGGGGAAGGACGGCGCTGCGACGCAGACGCTCCTCGTATCCGCCAAGGGGCAGCCCTACGCGCTCAGGTTGGCAGCCGTGGGCGGCAAGGAGCCCGGTTCCTTTGATTTCACGGCGTTCAACGAGCCTGTGACGGTCACGCCCCCGCCGCCCGGCGAGGTCATCGACTCGGAGAAGCTCAAGGGCTGATACCTCGGCCTGGAAGTCGGACGACGACGTCCTCGCCCTCACCCACCCCTGCAGCAGTCCCATCGATGTCCAAGGCGAGCTGTGGCATGCAGCGGTTGCCTTCGATTTCCTGGGCTGTGGGACGAGCCGTCACGCTGGGCCCTTCGATCGGGTCATGCGGGATCTGCGGCGGTGGGGGAGGTGGGGCGGCGGATGGTGACGGCGGCCGTGTACTGGGCGGCTTGCGCGTTGAACATCGAGGCGTAGCACCCCTTAGCGGTCATGAGTTCGGCGTGGCTGCCGTGCTCGACGAGCCGTCCGTGGTGCAGGACGTAGATGCGGTCGGCGTGGCGGACGCCGGACATGCGGTGGGTGACCAGGACGACAGCCCGGTTCGGAGCGGCGAGCTCGCGGATGCGGTCGAAAGCGGCGATCTCGGCTTCCGGGTCGAGGGCGGAGGTGGGCTCGTCCACGATGAGCACGCCGTCGGCATCCGAGGTGGAGCTGCGCCAGTGGGTTCGGGCGAGACCGATCTTCTGCCATTCGCCGCCTGAGAGTTCGCTGGCGCCGCGGAACATGCGGGCCAGCAGGCTGTTCAGGCCGTGGGGGAGTTTCGCGATGACCGCTCCGGCACCCGCGTAGGCGAGGGAGGGCTGCAGGTCTTCGGGGCCGGCCTGCTGGGCCGGTCGGCCTATCCAGATGTTCAACGCGGCGGTCACGGGCCAGCGTTGGAAGTCCTGGGTAAGCAGCGCGACGCGGTCGAAGACCCGGGAGC
The DNA here is from genome assembly GCF_040652655.1 of Streptomyces sp. NPDC048191. Classification (NCBI taxonomy): domain Bacteria; kingdom Bacillati; phylum Actinomycetota; class Actinomycetes; order Kitasatosporales; family Streptomycetaceae; genus Streptomyces; species Streptomyces sp. NPDC048191. The sequence goes on along the minus strand of NZ_JBEZMO010000052.1, from coordinate 7,491 downwards.
GGTCCAGGAAAGCAAGGTCGGCCTCCCCCCACCGTACGGTCCCGCTCTGCGGCAGCAGCAGGCCCGACAGCACCTTCATCAGCGTGCTCTTGCCGGAGCCGTTCTCGCCGACCACGGTGGTGACCGTGCCCATGGGCAGCGTGAGGGACACCCCATCCAGGGCGGGGGCTTCCCGGTCCGGGTAGCGGTAGCTCACCTGGTCGAGGACGACCTGCTTCACCTGTGCCGGAACAAGGCGACCCCCGTCGGGGATAGTGCGCCGTGCCGCCTCGTCCAGGAACCGGGCGTGGTCGCGGACGTAGAGGGACTCCTCGTGCAGCTGGTTGATGTTCATCACCAGCACGCCCAGGCTCGCCGAGCCGGACCGGACGGCGATGACGGCGGTCCCGGCCACGGCCAGACTCATCTGCCCGCTCATGATCAGCCAGAACATGGCCGCGTACGTCGCCGCCATGGCCAGGCCGGACAGCGCGGCGGCCACCCACTCGGTGACGGCCTTGCCGGCGGCCAGCCGTTCCTGCTCGGCCTCCGCGCTCTCCGCCATCCGCTCGTAGCGGCTCAGCAAAAACGGGCCGACGGCGTGGATGCGCACCTCCTGCGCGGCACTGCGCTCGGTGAGCAGATTGCCGATCAGGCGGCTGGCCCGCACATGCTCGACCCAGCTCATCACCGACACGTACCGCTCCTGCGCCACCCGCATCGCGCCCCAACCGCGCGGCGCCGCGATCAGGACCAGCATCGGCAGCAGGACCGGGTGGAGGATGGTGAGCACACCGGCCGTGGAGATCAGCGAGATGGTCCCGTTCAGCGCGGCGACGCAGCCACTGATCATGCGGCGGGCGGATCCGGCGCCGTACTGGGCGACGTCGATCAGCCGCCTAAACTCCGGGTCCTCGATGGCCTCCAGTTCGACCAACGCAGCGGCGGCCAGGTACTGAGTCGTGGCGATCCGCTCGACCAGCGGCTCCAACCGGCCCGCCCGCGAAGTGGACCATCCGGCCAAGCCCGAGTTGACCACGGCCGCTCCGGCGGCGGCGAGCAGCCCCGGCAGGACCGCGTGCAACCGCTGCCCAGGAGTGCCCGAGCCGAGCAGCGCGTGCATGACCGCGTTGACCGCGAGCAACCCGACCGCCGCAGCGACACTCTGCCCCACCTCGCTGATCGCGACCGTGAGCAGAGCGCGCCGATCCGCCTGCCACGCCATCCGCGGTCGCCCCGACCAGCCTCGGCATAGAACGCAGCGCCGACAGCATCGTCAAGTCCAGCCGGGCACGCTCGTGTTCTGACCAGCCGAGGTCATAGCGCAAAGGCCCCCCGAAGAGCTCCTGCTCGGCGTCGGAGACCTCCGGTTCGACCATCCGCACCCGCCCGAAAAACCCTTTCACCAGGTGCCTCCCGACCTGGACCCGCTCAGCGCCCGGAAAGCCGGCGCGGGCAGCCGCCCCGCCATCGTGACCGTACTCATCCGCACATGAGCCCCGCAGCTGGAGTGGTCGCGGGACGAGTACTCCGTGCCACGTTATGGGCAGTCGTCTGTGCTTGGGCCTTGGCCGAACTTAACGTGGTCCCCCTCGACGGTTGTGCGGCTACTCCTGTGGCTCAACGCGGCAGCCGGAATTTCGAACACATGTGTTTCAGTCGTGTTGGCAGCCCTGGGATTGAGCGCGTGCCGGAGCTCCCGCAACCGTGCTCTGAGCGAGTGCGTGCGGAGTCCAGCGTTGCCCGACTGCCCAGGTGAGGTGTGTGTCTTCGGCATCCTCACCGATAGGCGCGGCCCGCATTCCTGGCGCCCTGGAACTAAGCGTTCAGCTACGGCCGCATGTTCCGTCCTGTCTTGAACTGTTCGCCAAACGGGGTGAGTTGGTCGATCGGTCGTGATCCATTGTCAGTGGCGGCCGTCAGCATGTCGGTGATTGCGGGGAAGAGACGATCACTGGGGGAGGACCACATGCCGTTTGTCCGGTCGTACGTGCGCTCCGACGGGACGCCAGTACGCGGACACTCCCGATGGGCGCCGGGCGCGCGCCGGGAGATGACCATCTTTGCTCTCTTCGGCCTGGCCGTGTTCGGCATCGGCCACGCCTCGGCGGCGAAGGGAACGGACAGTGCGCTGCGCCGGCCGTCGGTGACCTATCCGATCCGCTTCGACCGCCATGCCGGCAGCACCTCACAGGATGTGGTGCCGCGCCCGACCGTGTCGTACCCGATCAAGTTCGATGTCCCCGAGCCGAGGAAGCCGGCACCCCAGCCGACGGTGTCGTACCCGATTGACTTCTCCACCCTGGGGGCTGAGCGATGACCCGGCGCCCACCGGCCACGCGGCGGACCACCAGCCGCCGGCGCGGCCAGCAGGATGGACAAGCCGCCCTGCTGGCCGCCGCCGCAGCGGTCGTGATCATGGTGATGGTGGTCAACTGGCTCCTGGCACACTGGTGGCTGCTGCTTATCGCGGCCGTCCTCACTGGTCACCTCAACGGGAGATCTGGTCTGGCAGCGCCGTACCAGCCTGTGGGGCGCTCGCCTCCCGGACCCGGAGGAAGCCGCGTCGCCGGTGGACTGTCCCTTGCGCTTTCCGGGCCAGTACGCCGATTCCGAGTCGGGCCTGCACTACAACCTGCACCGGTACTACGACCCGGAAACGGCGCGGTACATCAGCGCGGATCCGCTGGGTCTCGTTCCCGCACCCGATCACCACGCCTACGTTCCGAACTCACTGGGCTGGAGCGACCCTCTCGGCCTTGCCGGGAAGGGGCCGACAGGGCCGAAGAACCCGCTGGACTTCGGGCAAGGGTACACAGGGCGACGCGACATCTTCCCGGTGGGCAACAAGGGAAGGGACGTGGAAATCCACGTCTACGACAAGTCCGGGCGCGAAGTCGGGCTGTTCAACAGCCAGGGCTGGTTCAATTGATCTACGAGCTGCGGAAGGTGGGCCGCATCGGTCCCAAGGGGACCGAGGACATCACCGGAGAAAAATGGAGGCGACCGCCTCTCGCCGCGGAAGGTTGCAAATGAAGTACGTCACGGCCGTCTGGGAAGACGATGGGTTCTACGTGGACCCGAGTGCCTACCTGGCCGAACTGCCGCGTCTGCGCGCCGACCTGCCCCCGGGCGCCCGGTCTTTCGCCACCGACCCCGGCCACTACGACATCGCGGGCGCCACCCGCTGTGTGAAGGATCTGGAACTGGCCGGGGTCCACCTCGCCACCGACAAGAGCGGTGGGCTGGTTTTGGAATTCGCGCCCAACAAGTTCAAGCACGACTCCGGCCTGCGCATCAGCTACTCGGGCGTTAAGCACTTCTCCATTGACTATGAACACTCCATCGACTGGATGAGCGTCGACACCGTGCTCCTCGATGAGATCCTTCCCGACGAGGGTGGCGGTTGTCTGCATGAGATCGCGCTCACCGACGCGTCGATCACCGTCCGGTGCGAGGATCTGCAAGCCGTGTGGGGAGACGCGAGCTGAGCCCGTGATCACAGACGGGCCCGGAGATGAGAAGGACCCTCCGGCGAAACGGTCTCGTCGGGATCGCCGGGTCGCCGCCCGCACTCGAGCAACGGCCCCAGGGCGGGAGATCCCAGATTCTCCGACCGAGAGCGAACCGATGGACGAGGACACAGACACCTCGTTGGCCGAGGTCATTCCGCTGGGCCTGTTCGACTCACTGGCCGACCCCTGGAGGCGCCCGTGACCATCTCCGAGCCGCCGCCACGACGAACTGCATTGCGGGAGGACGACGCCGAGGCCAGTCGGCAGCTGAACACCCCGGCAGGGTGGCCGCGATCGCACCGCTGATCCGGCACGAGGACGCGGACCCGCTGCCGGCGATGGGCACCATGGCCACCCACCCCCTCCAGGCGGCTGCCTGCCTCGGTGTCCTGGACGAGCTGGAATCCATGGACGCCGACGCCTTCCAGGCACGCGGTAACCGTCTGCGGACGGGCCTACAGGCCCTGACCGACCATTGTCCAGCGGGGGCAACCAGCACGGAGAAGCCCCGCAACTCTCGCGAAAATCCGCAGCACCGCAGGTACTCAGGACCGCGTGAGGGCCCCGGACAGCTGATGTCCGGGGCCCTCACGCGCGTTGCCTACCGGTGCGATAAGTGCCCGCTGATGCTGACGGGAGAGGTCGGATGCTGGCTGGGGCTGCTCTTAGCACCCGCGCCGCCGTCTCCCAGGAGGGCGATCAACAGGAGGATGAACAAGATGAGACCACCTCCGCCGGCCGCAACGGCGGCAGGCGGGCTGATCCGCCGGTGGTGACTGCGGACATAGGTGCCGTCCGTGCGGTAGTAGCTCCGCACCCGGGTCGTCGGGCCGACCGGAGTCGGCCGCGGCGGGACCGAGGTCGTGTTCTTGCGGTAGGTTGCGCGCGTGGCACGACGGTGTGCCCGCTAGGACAGCCGTAGTGCGGTGCGGTGGCCTCGTTGACTGCGGGTAGAACCCTTCCCAGGGCAGTCCCGAGCTGTGCAATGTTCTCCACGTCTCCCATGACTGCTCGGTGGCGGCAGCGACGGCCGGGTGCGAGCAGCGCATCAGTCAGGGGTGCGGCGGCGGTTGCCGCCCGGACAAGAGGTTCGCGAAAGCGGCCGCGGTCTGCCTCCTGACTACGCATTCTCGGCCCGGCAGCTCAGCAGCGGGCCCGAAGCCCACCTGCCCGCTCTGCACGTCCGTCCCGTCCGTGATCTGAGGGCGTGGGTACCCTCCCAAGAGGGCAAGCAAGGTCAGCAGGAACGTCGGTCCGGGCCCAGCCGGCCGTGGCGTTTCTGGATGTTGGCTAATGATCTTGATCGTGGTCTGGCTTGTTCAGTTGGGCGTTCAGCAGACCTCGTGGGATCTCTCGATCGAGATGTCGCGTACATCAGATGGATCGGAACGTGAGTACCTGCACCGCACCCCGGCGCGATTCCGCGACAGAAAATGCGATTCCTACGTCGGTGCCTTCTGGCAGGCTGTGTCGAGTGACAGGCGAGAGCGATGTAAGCCAGAACGACGAGGCCTGGGCGATGGAAATGCTCGGCCGGATCAACCGAGGCGCACAGGAGGCGCGTGAGCGTCGTGATGCGCTCGCGGCAGCGGTTGACGAAATGGCTAAGGGTTTCACGCAGTTGGGCCTCAAGCCCTGGACGGTGGAACAAACGAGCCCAGCGCGCGAGGACATGATGGCCCCCGACGTCTTGCTCGGTGGCCGCGCCGAACCAGTCGCGAAGATCCTCAGGTATGAAGCAGCGGTCAACATCCTCAGCGCCGCCGATCAGCTTCGGGGATTCGCCGTCTTGCTTCGCGCGGAGGCATCGTTGATGGGCGCGGTTTCGGTCGCGCGCGGCATCTTCGAGGCGTGCCTGTGGGCCACAGCGGTGATCGACCCGACCATCACTACTGACGTGCGGTTGCAGCGTGCCCTGACGCGTTGGCTCGCACGGCTCTCGGCAGGTATCCGCCTCAGGAACATGCTCGGCGATGGCGTCACTGACGCCGACCAGGTCATCGACAACGACGGCCAGGTCGAGGACGAGCATGGGAGCAACCGCGATCCTGCGACGGACATCGCCGACATCGAGAGCTACGCAAAGGGCCGGGGCTGGCGTGTGACGAAGCGCCCTCGTGCCACCGAGATCACGCCGCTTTCGATCGACTGGCTCAGCGAAAACCTTGAGCGCCGAATCGGCATCGAGGGGTATGCCTGGACGAGTGGATCGTCGATGGCGCACGGCGAGCATGCTGCCGACACAGCATCCTGGGTTGAGCTGTCCCAAGATCTTGGCACGGCTCCAGCGTGGTTGATCCAATTGTGGTCGACTGGTGCTTGGGCGGGGCCCCGCCTCTTCCTCACAACCCTGGCCGGCTACACAGGGATCTCTAGCCTGCGGACAGAGTATCAGCGATTTGAGAAACTTTTCTTGAACCAGGAAGGCAAGAGTTAAGTAAGTGCTTGATTCTTGCTTCTGCTTCATAGAGTTTCAAGGAGTAAGGCCAATTGCCCAGTGAAGTGACTCGTTGTGAGTACGCTTCAGCAGCGATCGGCAGAAGCACGGTAGGACCACCGAATTGGTTCGCCGAACGCCGGGCGAGTACCACTGCACGTTCGCAAGACCGCCTCGTCGGGATCCACGCTGGCGATCTCGGAGGTAGTGATCTCCATGACGAGACGGTAGGCGAGCTGCTGTCGTACCTGAAGGCCCGTTAGCGAAGCGACTGGCGCGCAACACCCCCTGCGCGCAGCAGCGATTGCTTTGTTGCGTCAGAACACCCCGGTGTACCCAGTGCTACCGCTCACCTCCATATGCCTTGCCGCGCAGGCCGCCGGCTACATGCGCAGAGTCCGCGGCCGTTCTGCTCGTCCAGCTGAAGGCGGTTCACGTAGTGCGACCGGCGGGCCGGTGCTGGCGCGCACAGTCCTGGCGGCGGTGGACGCGGACGCCTGCGTCGGCCTGGTACCGAGCCCCGCGCGGTGGCCCGGCTGGCCCTGGTCGACGCCCCGCTGCGCGACTGCCTGATGGTCGTCCACTTCGCCGTCGGCCCGCTGGTGGCCGACCAGGGCCCGGCGCCCGTCGGGGAGGTGGCCGAATGGTGGGAGCGGGCGATCGCGCTCGCGACGCGTCTGGTGGCCGCCGGGCTCGCCCCGGAGTCGGCCTGCCTCGTCGACCTCGTGCACCGTCCCCGTCTCCGAGCCGGTGGTGGCGGCCGTCGCGCTGGCCGGGGCCGAGGACGCTGGCTCAGACGGCATGTTGCGAACCGCGTTGCGCCTGATGTTGCGTCAGGTGTTGCGGTGGAGGTTGCGCGGCCTAGCGGCCGGCCTCCACATCACCCCATGTCAAGAGCCTGCGGGGCCTGGTCGTGCCGCTGACATCCCCTCTGCTGCCACCTGTTCCGCGCCGCTTGACGAATGGTGAGGAATGGGGGGCGGGGGCGTGGTTGGGTGGCTGCCTCAGGGATCGGGACGGCCTGTGAGTTGGCTGCGCGTCGGCTCCGCCGCCGCGCTGGGCTGGGGGAGGGTCCGGGCTGGAGCCCGGATGTGCGGGGCGTGGGGGAGCTGATGGCGGGCCTGGAATCGGACTCGTCCTGGCATGGGGTGGCCTCTGGTCATGAGTTGCCCAGATAGGCGCGGAAGGCGTATTCTCGGCTCAATCGGGAAAGGAATTAAGGGAATCGAGGAATGGTCAGCTACAGAATTTCAGTCCGCTTATCAGTTTTCCTCACCCATGACCGATTCGGCGCGCCCCGTGCCCACCTAGCCGCGCTTTTCCAGGAATTTCGCGGAGCGAATTCCTGGACTGAATTGCGGAGCAATTCAGAGACCCGTCACGGAGTGACGGGTCGTCAATTCCTTTGCGGAGCAAGGGAATTCCCGTCGCGTAGCGACGGCGCGTCGTGTCTGCGGAGCAGACCGCGCGAGTCCCGCAGCAGGTCCTCACGGCCCCAGTCGGAGTCACCCACCGGCGGATCGCACACCACCAGAACTGCTTCCCGCCCCGACCACTGGT
>NZ_JBEZMO010000051.1:0-39948 GCF_040652655.1 Streptomyces sp. NPDC048191 | reverse complement strand
GGCGGGGGGCCGGCGCGGTGCGGGGTGTCTTCCTGTGGTTTTTTTTTTTTTGTGTGGGGGTGTCGGTGTCCTCTGTGCTGCGCGGGGGGGGGGCGCTGGCCGGCGGGGGGGGGCGGGGGCCCCCCCCCGGCCCGGTCCCCCTCACCGCCCCAGGCGGTCCCGGACGACGTCGTAGGTCTGCTGGAGGCAGGTGAGGGAGCGCAGTTGGGACTCGTCGAGCTTGATGCCGTACTTGCGTTCCAGGACCACGAGGACCTCCAGGGACATCAGGGAGTCGACCCCGAGGTCGTCGACGAACAGAGCCGTGTCCGTCAGATCCTCTTCCGGCAGGTCGAACACGTCGGCGAGGGTGGCGCGGAGGTCGTCCCGGTCGAGGGTCGACTGTCCGGTGGTGCTCATGGTGGCCTCCTTGAGGTGAGGATCAGACGGCAGCCGGGGTGACGGCCACCCGGCGAAGGTCGTCCGGAGTGTTGACGGTGGTGACCAGGGCGCTCTTGTCGATGCGTCGCACCATGCCCGCCAGGGCCTTCCCGGGCCCCAGTTCGACGAAGGAGCGGCACCCGAGGCCGTCCGTGATCGTGCGTACGGAGCGCTCCCACAGCACGGGTCCGACCATCTGCTCATCGGTGAGGGCACGCCAGTCGTCGCCGGCGAGGTGGGCGCGGGCGTCGACGTTGGCCACCACGGGAGTGTGCGCGTCGCGGAAGGCGACGGTGGCGCACGCCCGGCGCAGGACCGCCCGGGCCGGTTCCATCAGCGGGCTGTGGAAGGCTCCGGCGACCGCGAGCCTGATGACCTTCATGCCGTGCTCCGGTGCCGCCGCGGCGACGGCGTCCACCCCCGCCGCGCTGCCCGAGATGACGATCTGCCCGGGCGCGTTCTCGTTGGCCAGCCACACCGGGGTGCCGGCGGCGTCAGCGCCGGCGACCAGCTCGCGGACGCCGTCGGCGGTGCCGCCGACCACCGCGCCCATGGTTCCGGGAGTGGCGTCGACCGCCTCGCGCATCGCGGTGCCCCGCGCGGCCACCAGCCGTGCGCCGTCGGCCACGGACACCACACCGGCGGCCACCAGGGCCGAGTACTCCCCGAGGCTGTGACCCGCGCAGGCGACGACCGGCAGGCCGGGCCACCGCTCGCGCAGGGCGGCCAGGGCCATCATGGAGACGGCGTAGACGGAGATCTGCGCGAGGTCCGTGCGGCGCAACGTCTCGGCGTCGGCGTGCAACAGCGCGTGCTCCACGTCCATGCCGCTGTGCCGTGCGATGTCGTCGACGACGTCCCACTGCGCGGTCTCGCGCCAGGGCGCGCCCATGTGCGGCTGCTGACTGCCCTGCCCCGGGAAGAGGAGGGCGTACGGGGCGGGTGCCGGCGCGCCGTCCGGTGTCCCGGCGCTCATCGGCCCAGCGCCGTCCACCCGCCGTCGACCGGCAGCACGACGCCGGTGACGTAGGTCGCGTCGAGCAGCAGGAACTCGATGACGGACGCCACCTCGTCCACCCGGGCGAGCCGGCCGAGCGGGGTGCGCCGTTCGGTCTCCGACAGGTCGTACCCGTTGGCCACCATGCTCTCCACGAACGGGGTGAGGGTCTGGCCCGGCGCCACGGTGTTGGCGCGTATGCCCGCCTCCGCCCACTCCATCGCCAGCACCCGGGTCAGCTGGGCGAGCGCCGCCTTCGCCGGGCCGTAGTCGCCCTGCTTGCGCGACGCGGTGATGCCGGTGGTGGATCCGATCGAGACCATCGAGGCGTCCTGCGCACGGTCCCGGTCCGCCGACAGCAGCCGGCTGCCGAACGCCTGGGCCAGCAGCAGCGCCCCGCGCACGTGCACGTCCATGAGGTGCTGCCAGGCGCCCAGGTCGAGATGGACGGTGTTCAGCAGCTGACCGTGTGCGCCCGCCGAGACCACCAGCCGGTTCACCGGGCCGATCCGCTCCTCGGCGGTGCGGAAGGCCGTGTCGACCGCGTCGGCGTCGGTGATGTCCGTCTCGATGACCTCCAGCAGGCCGGGAGGCGCGTCCAGAGCGGCCGCTCCCAGCGGGTTGACGTCCAGGACGGTGACCGCGACACCGCGTTTGAGGAGCCGGCCGGCGACCTCCGAGCCGATCCCGCTCGCCCCGCCCGCCACGATCGCATGTTCCCGCCGATGCATCGATTCCACGTCCATGGTCCCCTCCACCCGGCTCACCCCGGCGAAGACGTCGGTTGCCTACGTGGGCCCGAGCGTCGCCGAACCCGTCCCGGGCGCAGGCGCGTTGACACCTAGCTGTCACTGCGCCCGCCCCGCTCGCGGCAGCTTGGTGCCATTACCGGCGGCCGCCTCCCGTCGCGCGCCTACGGTCCTCGGCGACCGGCACGCCCTCGCCGAGCCAGAAGGAGCGCGATGACCGACACGACCACGCAGACCGGCTTGAGCGGGCCGGACCTGCCGCACAGCAAGGCGGTGTGCCCCTTTCCGCTGCCCCGGGCCCACCCCCTCGACCCGCCCCCGCAGTTCGCCGGCCTGCGCGACCAAGGCCCCGTCGCGCCGGTCGAGTTGTGGGACGGCAGCCGGGCCTGGCTGGTCACCCGCTACGAAGAGGCGCGCACGGTCCTGGCCGACCGCCGCTTCAGCTCCGACGTGACGCGCCCCGGGTTCCCGACGTACTACGAGGGCCAGCGCGCCGTCGTGGAACTGGCGCCCTCGTTCATCCGGACCGATCCCCCCGAGCACAGCCGGCTGCGCCGGATGCTCACGCGCGACTTCATGCTCCGGCAGGTGGAGTCGCTGCGGCCGGCCGTCCGGCACACCGTCGACTCGCTCGTCAAGGACGTCCGTGCCGCGGACGGACCGGTGGACCTGATCAAGTCGCTCGCCCTGCCCGTCCCGTCCCTGACGGTCTGTCAACTCCTGGGCATCCCCTACGAGGACCACGAGATCTTCCAGGAGCTGACGAACGTCAACCTCTCCCGCAACTCCACCCGGGAGCAGACCGAGACGGCCACCAACGACCTGCTGACCTGGCTGGACGACCTGGTCACCGCCCAGGAACGCGAGCCTGGCGAGGGTCTGCTCGGCCGGCTCGTCGTGGACCAGGTCGGGCCGGGCAATCTCAGCCACGACGACCTCGTGGCCATGGCCCGGCTCCTGGTGGTGGCCGGCCATGAGACGACGGCCAACATGCTGGGGATGACCCTGCTGACCTACATGCAGCAGCCGCGGACCTTCGACGGTGTCGACACCGATCCGGCGAAGCTGAAGTCCGCCGTCGAGGAACTGCTGCGCTACCACAGCATCATCCAGATCGGACTGGCACGGGTCACCACCGAACGGGTGCGGATCGGCGACACCTGGATCGGTCCCGGCGAGGGAGTGATCGTCTCGCTGCTGGCGGCCAACCGGGACGAGCGCGCGTTCGCCACGCCCGACGCGTTCGTCGTGGACCGTCCGGCGACGCCCAAGCACATCGCGTTCGGCTTCGGGGTGCACCAGTGCATCGGCCAGGCGCTGGCCCGGCTCGAAGTGCAGGAGCTGCTGCTCGGCGTGGTACGGCAGTTGCCCGGACTGCGCCCGCTCGCCGACATCGGGGACATGCCCTTCCGCGGCGAGATGACCGTGCACGGTGTCCACGAACTGTGGGCGACCGTATGACAGGGCCGGCCGGCGGCCGGGCGCCGTTGCGCATCAACCTCGTCCCGGACCGGTGCTGCGGTGCCGCGCAGTGCGTGCTCACCGCTCCCGAGGTGTTCGACCAGGGCGAGGACGGGCTGGTCCTGCTGGTGGATCCGACCCCGCCGGAGGCGCTTCGGGAACGGGTGCGTGAAGCGGCGGAGTACTGTCCGTCCCGCGCAATCGAGGTCGTCGAGTAATTCATTCACGACAGGCCGCCGGACCGGGAAATCCACCGTCATCTTGCTGTCAGGGCGGGCAGATTCCGAAACCGTTCGGCATAGCGTTTTCCTACGGCGGGAGACCTCATCGGCAGGACTCACCGCGTCACCGGCCCGCGGTCAGCGGGCGGCAATCGAGATGTCGATCGAAGGGGAAGACCGTGTCCACTGCCATCGAATCCCGTAAGCAGGAAATCAAGGAAATCGTGTGCGACATCCTCGAACTGGAACCCGAGGAGGTCACCGAGACGAGCCTGTTCAAGGAGGACCACGGCGCGGACTCGCTGCGCGCGATCGAGATCCTGGCGAACCTGGAGCGCTCCTTCGGTGTGGTCATCGACCAGGCCGAACTCGCCCGCATGGTCAACCTGGAGAACGTTTACCAGGTCGTCGCAGAGGCCGCGGCCAAGAAGTAGCCCGTTCTCGTAGCCGGCATCGAAGTGTGCCGAGAAAGGTGAGCCGTGCAGTCTTCAGGACGTGACCACGGGCGGCGTGTCGTCATCACCGGTCTGGGCGCGGTGACAAGCGTGGGAATCGGCGCCGAGCAGTTTCTCGAGGCGCTGAGGGCCGGCCGCAGCGGAATCAAACCCCTGACGGGATTCGACACCACGGGATTCGCCTACGCCCAGGGGTGCGAAGTCACCGACTTCGATCCGGCGCCGTGGATACGGCGCTGTCCCGTGGACCGGCTGGGCCGGGCCACCCAGTTCTCCATAGCGGCGGCCCGCATGGCCGTGGACGACGCCGGCATTCCACTGGAACAACTGCGCGGAAACCGGAGCCTGGTCGCCGTCGGCACCACCGACGGCGAATCCAGGGACCTGGACCAACTCGTGCAGACCCAGGTGAAACAGGGGCCGGAACAGATGGACCCGGTCCGGGCCCGCAGGGTCCCGGTGGGCCGGCTGTCGGTGTGCATCGCCCATGAACTCGGCCTGTCCGACACGGAGGCGGTGACCCTGCCCACCGCCTGCGCGGCGGGCAACTACGCGATCGGCTACGGCGCCGACGTCGTGCGCTCCGGCGAGGCCGAGTTCGCGCTGGTCGGCGGCGCCGACGCGGTGTGCCGCAAGACGTTCGTCGGCTTCTACCGGCTGGGGACCATCGCCCCGGAGCGGTGCCAGCCCTTCGACCGCAACCGCAAGGGCATCCTCACCGGCGAAGGGGCGGGCATCCTCCTGCTGGAGAGCCTGGACTCGGCCCTGGCCCGCGGCGCCCGCATCTACGCCGAGGTCCTCGGCTACGGCCTGAACTGCGACGCCGAGCACCCCGTCGCCCCCAACCGGGACAGCGTGGCCCGCTGCATGCGGCTGGCCCACGAGCACGCGGGCGTGCGGCCGGCCGACATCGACTTCATCTCGGCCCACGGCACCGGCACCAAGGCCAACGACGTCACGGAGGTCAGCGCCATCCGCACGGTCTTCGGCGACGTCCCCCCGCGGACCATCTCCACCAAGTCGATGATCGGCCACACCATGGGCGCCGCCAGCGCGCTCGCCGCCATCGCCTGCGGGCTCGCCATCCGCCACCAGTTCATCCCGCCCACGATCAACCACGAGGAGACCGATCCGGAGTGCGACGTGGACTGCGTCCCCAATCAGGCACGTGAGGCCGAACTGCGGGTGGTGCAGAACAACGCGCTCGCCTTCGGCGGCAACAACGCGGTCCTGATCCTGGGCCGCTGTGAAGGAGGTGCACGGCATGAACAGGCCGTCTCCTGACGCCGGTTGGGCGATCACGGGAGCCGGGACCGTCTGCAGCGTCGCGGACAGCGCACCCGGGCTCTTCGACGCCCTGTGCGCGGGCCGCAGCGGACTGGCCCCGCTGCGCGGCTTCGACCCCGCGCTGTTCGGCGCCCAGCACGCCTACGAGATCGACGACCCCCGGCGGTCCGCAGGACCGGGGCTGCGGGACCGGCCCGGCCGGGCCACCGAGCTGCTGTGCCGGGCCGTCGCCGAGGCCGTCGACGACGCCGGCCTCGGTCAGGACCTCCACGGCATCCCGGTCCTCATCGGCACGGGTCTGCGCGAGCTGCGCTCCGCCGAGCTGTGGCGGACCGACGGGGCACGGCTGGAGGCCGACGGACTGTACTTCGGGCCCGCGATGCGCAGCCGCTTCAACACCACCGCCAGCTACACGTTCACCAACGCCTGCTCGGCCTCGCTGTACGCGCTCGGACTCGGCACGGACCTGCTCGCCACCGGCGCCGTCGACACCGTGGTCGTGGCCGGCGTGGACGTCATCACCGAGAGCATGTTCGGCCTGCTCGACCGGGTCCACCCGGCTCCCGTCGACTCCGTGCGCCCCTTCGACCGCAACCGGCGCGGCGTGCTGATGGGGGACGGGGCCGCCGCGATCGTCCTGCGCGCTCCGGCCCACGACGCCGCCCGGACCCCCAGGGCGTGGCTGCGGGGCATCGGTCTCAACTGCGACGCCTACCACGTCACCGCCCCCGACCCGGCCGGCGTCGCCGCCGCCATGGACGCCGCGTTCACCGTGGCCGGGGTCACCCCCGGCGACATCGACCTCGTGATGGCCCACGGCACCGGCACCCTGCTCAACGACGAGGCCGAGGCGACCGCCCTCGGCAAGACCTTCGCCGCACGCGCCTCGTCCCCGCTGGTGACGGCCGTGAAGTCGATGACCGGCCACACCTCCGGAGCCTCCGGCCTGATGAGCCTGGTGGTCGCCGCGTCCAGCCTCGGCACCGGCCTCGTACCCCCCACGGTCGGACTGCACGACCCGGTCCCGGAGGCCGAGGGGCTCGACTTCGTGACCGGCACGGCGCGCCGCGCCGACCTGAGGTACGCCCAGGTCGACGCGTTCGGCTTCGGCGGCGTCAACGCCGTCGCCATCGTGGAAAGGGCGGACTGACATGGCAGCCGTGGTGACCGGGACCGGCATCGCCGCCGCCGGGGTCGCATCGCCCGGACAACTCCTGGACGGCACCGGGCCCGTGGCGGACCCCGGCTTCGACCCGGCGGCCCTGCTGGGCGGACGCGGGCTGCGCTACAAGGACGGCGCGACGCGGCTGGCGATGCTGGCCGGCAAGTACGCGCTCGACGGGGCCGCCCTGTTCGACGAGACCGGCGCGGTGGCCGGGAGCGAGTCCTTCGCCGTCGTCGTCAGCTCCAACCTCGGCAATCTCCACACGGTCTGCCGGGCCGCCGAGACGATCCGCGGGCAGGGCGTCGCCGGCACGTCGCCGATGGACCTGCCCAACGCCTCCAGCAATGTCGTCGCCTCCTCGATCGCCATCAAGTTCGGGCTGCGCGGCCCCAACCTGATGCTCTGCAACGGCGAGGCCTCCGGCCTGGACGCCGTCCACTGGGCGGCGGTGCTCATCGGTTCGGGACGGGCCCGGCGGGCGCTGGTCGTCGGGGTCGAGACCACCAACGCGTACGTCCGCGAACTGGCCGGAGACGTCTTCGACGGCGCGGCCGCCCTGGTGCTGGAGGATCCGGGGTCCGCCGCGGCACGGCGGGCGCCCGCACTGGCCCGGGTCGGCGCGTACGTCCGCGGCACCGGCACGGCCGACTCGGTCGAGCAGGACCTGGCCGGCACGCCGGTGGGCCTCGTCCTGTCCGAGGCCGGCCAGGCCACCCCGCCGACCGGCCCGGACGCCCGGGTGTGCGATCTGGACAGCGTCGTGGGGCCGTCGTCCGGTGCCCGGGGCGTGCTGCAGTGCGCGCTGGGTGCGCACTGGCTGGGCGACGGCGGGCACGGCGGCGTGCTCGCCCGGTCCGGCCACCGCGCGGACGGCGTCGCGACGCTCGTACTGCACGGGGCCGGAGCGGCCCGATGAGCGTCCCGCCCAGGATGCGGCGGCCCGCCCGGGCCGGCACCGCACCGGTCGACGTGCTGCTCCTGCACGGCATGGGCGGCGGCGTCAACGGATGGGACCCGCTCGATCCCCTGCTCGACGACCGGTTCCGGCTGTGGGACGTACCGCTGCCGTGGTCCCCGACCGGTGACGTCCGCTGGGCCTTCGAACGGGACGTCACCGGCTGGGTCGCCGACGCCGTGGACGCGGCCGAGCGCGCGGCGGGGAACCGGATCGGCCTGGTGGTCGCGCACTCCTTCGCCGCCAACGTGCTCCTGGAACTCGCCGAGCGCGAGGGCCCGCGCTGGCGACGTCCCACCGTGCTCGTCTCCCCGTTCTACCGGCCCGACCCGGCCGCGTTCGAGTGGACGGCCATCGCCGAGTACGCCGACGGGTTCCGCCGCATGCTCGACGAGGGGCTGCGGTTGCGGGCCGGCACTCGCATCAGCGACGAGACCCGGACGGACATGGCGATCCGGCTGCGGGACCTCATGGGCCCGTACACCTGGCTGCGCTTCTTCGACACCTTTCTGCGCACGGCGCTGCTCCGGCCCGCCCGGCTCGAAGCACCGGTCCTCGTGATCGGCGGCGCGGACGACGCGGGGGCGCGCGCCCAGGGACTGCTGGACCTCGCCGCCGCCCTGCCCGCGGCGCGTGTGGAGATCCTCGCCGGATGCGGCCACTTCCCCATGATCGAGCGCCCGGACCGACTCGCCGGCGCCATCAACGATTTCGCCACCACCGCGGCGGCGGCCCACCGGCCGGCCCCCGCGTCCCACCATCTCCAGGAGACACCGATATGACGGTCACCACGACCCTGCCCCCGCTGCTCGCCACACCGACGACCGTCCAGGTCCGCCCGCGCTACGAGGGCTCGAACATCTGCACCTGGATCGGCTTCAAGCACGTGAACTACCTGGTCGAGGAGGCCGTCCTCGACCACTTCCGGCAGAGCGGCGTGCCGGCCCGCGAGCTCTACGAACGCCACGGCCTGTGTGCCGAGTTCGTCCACCTGGACACCAGGATCACCTCCGCCTTCCACATGGACGACCTGGTCGACGCCGAGGTACGCCCCGCCCGCCGGGGCGAGGCCGGCGAACTCTGCTTCGACGTGAGCCTGACGGTCGAACGGGACGGCAAGCCGGTCAAGTCCGCCGGTTCCAGGGTCCATGTCCTGCTGCGCACCGACCAGCGGGGCGGCTCCGCCGAGCCGGCGCCCGGGGAACTGCGGCCGTTCACCGCCGAGGCGATCCGCCGCCCCGCACCCACCGACCTGCCCGTTCCGGTGGTCACCCCCCTCGCCCTGGGCCGGGGCGGCAGCGGAGGCGACCCGGTGCTCGCCGAACTCACCCGCGGCACCAACTCCTTCGCCTGGCGCTGGCGGATCCCCTACCCCTACTGCCACTTCACCGAGCGCCTGCAGATGTCGGGCTACCTGCGGCAGATGGAGGAGGTCGTCGACCTGTTCCTGGCGGACCGGGGGGTCTCCATCAAGACCCTGCTGGACGACCAGAACTGGATCCCCGTGGTGCCCCGGTCGACGATCACGCTGCTGGACGAGGCGCTGATGGAGGAGGACCTCTACACCGTCTTCACCGTGGAGGAGGTCTACAAGGGGGTCACCTACACCGCGCGCATGGACTGCTACGTGCTGCGTGAGGGCCGGCTGGTGCGCACCGCCGAGGGACGCATCACCCACGGCTACGCCGTCATCAAGAACCGGCGGGACTGGAACCTGGTCGACTTCGACGAGCGGATGCTGGCCGCCCTCGGCGGCTGACACGGGCGGCGCGGCACGCCGGCCGGCGTGCCGCACGCCGCGCAGAGAGGAGACCGGGATGCGGGTGCGCCCCCCGCAGGACGTCGACCACCTGCTGGTCGAGACGAAGGGCGGCGAGCGGGGCGAGGCGGCCGGCCTCCTGGAGATCGCCCCCTTGCTGACCGGAGACGGCAGCCGGGTCGTGGTGGTCCTCATGCAGGACGCCGCCGTCGACGCGGCCGTGGAACGACGCAGGCTCCGGCACGCGATGGCGGCCGGCGTGACCGTCCTCGTCGACGGGTTCTCGCTGCGCCAACGCGCGGTGCGCGACAGCGACGTGGCGCAGGGCGTCGGCGTGGTCGACGCCGACGAGGTGGCCGGGCTGCTCCTGGTGCCCGGCGTCAAGGTGGTGTGGCACTGATGGCGGAACCCGGCACCGCTCGGTCCGGCACCTGGGACCTGCTGATCACCCTCACCGCCCCGCCCTTCGACTCCGACACCGTCACGACGGTGCTGCGGCTCGCCGACGCCACGCTGCGTCGCGGGGCGAGCGTGCAGGTGTGGGCCTGCGGCTACGCCACGGCACTGACCCAGCGCGGCCTGGGCGCCGTCAAACCGCGCGACCTGCGCGACCTGCGGACCGAGCACCCCTCCACCGCCGCCGTGATCGGCGGCCTCCTCAAGAGCCACCCGGACACGTTCGCGTGGTACGTCTGCCGGTTCTGCGCGGAGGACCGGGGCGCGACCGAGCACATCGACGGCATCGCGACACGGTCGTTCAGCAGGTTCCCCCGCCATGTCGCGGCCTCGGCCACCACCGTCTACGTGGGAGGTGCCTGATGGCCGGCCGGGCACTGCTCGCGATCATCGAGCGCGGCTACCGAGGCGCGGCCGAGGTCCAGTTCTCCGACCTGCTGTACGTGAGCCAGGGCCTGCACTCCCAACTGGGTGGCCTGGACCTGCTGCTGCGGGGGTCCGCGGTCACCTACGCGGTGGCCGCCGAGCCGGTGCCCGTGCTGCGCGCGGGGCCGTACGAGATCACGGTTCCGGACCCGCGCAGGAGCCTGCGGGAGCTGCTGGCCTCGGGTGTGCGGGTGTGGGTCGACGAGGTGAGCCTGGCCCGTTCCGGGTGCGGACCGGACCGGCTGATGGACGGAGCAGAGGTCAAGGGCCTCGCGGAGCTGGCCGCGTACTGGCGTCATTACGAAGGAGTGTGGTTCCTGTGACGTACCCACTGGTGCTGACCGGCTGGTCGGCGACATCACCATTGGGCAGGGGAGCGCGCGCGTTCAGCGAAGGGCTGCGCGGCGGGCGGAGCGGCATCCGGGACTGCGCCGACGGCGCACCCGACGGGCCTGCCCTGCCGGTGAAACAGGCCGGGCTGGTCCCGGACTTCGAGACCCGGGCCGTACTGGGCCGCAAGAACACCCGCTCCATGGACCGGGCGACGGGCCTGGCGGTGGCCACCGTCGGGATGCTGCTGGAGGACCAGCGCATCTCGGGAGCGGAGCCGGGCGGCGACGGACAGGACGTCGGCCTGGTGCTCGGCACCACCACCGGCAGCGCGCAGTCGATGATGGACTTCACCCGGGACTCGCTCACCCAGGACAAGCCCTACCTCGTCGATCCGGCCCGCTTCCCCAACACCGTCATGAACTGTGCCGCCGGCCAGTGCGCCATCTGGCACGGCCTGCGCGGCCCCAACACGACGATCGCCGGCGGGAAGGCGAGCGGCCTGAGCGCCCTCGGCTACGCCGTCCGGCTGCACCAGTGCGGGCACGCCGAGACCGTGCTGTGCGGGGCGGTGGAGGAGTTCTCCCCGCAGCGCGCCTGGCTGGAATGGCACGCACGCCCCGAGTCCGAGGGGCCGCCGGTGCTGGGTGAGGGCTGCGCCCTGCTGCTCGTGGAGTCCGCTGAGGCCGCCCGGCGGGCCGGCCGTCCCGTCCTCGCCGAACTGCTCACCGTCGGCATCCGCGTGGCCCTGGAGAACCCGCGGGCCGCCCTCGCCGACGCCATGCGCAAGGCGCTCGCGGAGGCGGGTGTCGCCGCCGGGGACGTCTGGGCCGTCGGCCTCGACACCGCCGACGGCGTGTCGGCCGCCGCGGCCGCCGATGTCCTCGGCGCCCCGGCGCCACGCCGGATCTCCGTCGAGGAGACCATCGGCGACACCGGCGCCGCCTCCGCCGTCATGCAGGTGGCCGCCGTGCTCTCCCACGCGGAGGACGCGCCCGAGGCACGCGGCCGGGTCGCCCTGGTGCCGTCCGTGGACCGCGACGGGCTCGTCGGCTGCGCCGTCCTGAGGATCGCGGGATGACGGCTACACCGCTGACCACGCCGGTCGAGCTGGTCCGCCTCGAGGACGCGGACCCGCTCACCGTGACCACCAGGGTCCTGGTCGACCACGACAACCCGATCTTCGCCGGTCACTATCCCGGCTTCCCGATCTTCCCCGGCGTGTGCCTGATCGAATGCGCCCACCACAGCGTGCTGCTGGCGGCGCACGCCCTGGGGCGCGAGCCGGCGCTGGCCGCGGTCCGCGGTACGCGGTTCCTCAGCCCGGCCTTCCCCGGCGACGTCCTGGACCTGACGGTCCGCATCACCTCCAGGGCCGGCCACTGGGAGTGCGACGCCCGGATCACGCGCACCGAGCAGGACATCGCCCGGATTCGACTGCGCTACGCACGGCCTGGAGGCGACGCATGATCGGCGTACCGGAACTCGAGCGGATCCTTCCGCACCGCCATCCCATGCTCCTCGTGGACCGGGTGACCCACATCCTCCCCGGCGAGAGCCTCACCGCGCTGAAGGCGGTCACCGCCAACGAGCCGTGGTACGCGCCGGGGACGGGACCGAAGACGTCCGCCGCGCCGTACGCGTATCCGCAGGTGCTGCTGATCGAGTCCTGGTGCCAGGCGGCCGGTGTGCTGGCCACCTGGGACCGGCCCAACCCCGACGTCCTGACCGGCGACGTGATGCTGTTCGGCTCGCTGGGCGACGTCGAGTTCGGCGAGCCGGTGCTGCCCGGCAGCGTCGTCGAGCACCACGTACGGCTGGTCCGCTCCCTCGGCGACACCCTCGTCTTCGAGGGCGACGCACAGGTCGACGGCACGACCGTGATGACCGTCGGCCAGGTCCTGATGGCCATGCGGCCGGCGGAGTCCCTGCGCCCGCACCCCGACCCCCGATGATCCCGCAGACCCGGCAGCAGCCGGCCCAAGGAGGAACAGTCATGTCGGCACAGCAACGGCCCGTCGCCGTGGTCAGCGGTGGCTCGCGCGGCATCGGCAGGGCCGTGGTCACCCAGCTCGCGGCGGACGGCTACGACGTGGCCTTCTGCTACCACTCCCGTCCCGACGCGGCCGAGGAGGTCGCCGCCGAGGCGCGGGACCGGGGTGCCCGGGTCCTCGCCCTGCGCGCGGACGTCGCCGACGGTGCCGCCGTGCGCGAGTTCGTCACCGCCGCCGAGGACGGCCTCGGGGCGATCGAACTGGTCGTCACCTCGGCCGGCATCACGCGGGACAAGGGACTGCTGATGATGGGCGAGGACGACTGGCACGGCGTCATCGACACCAATCTCACCGGCGTCTTCAACCTCTGCCGCGCCGCCGTCTTCCCGATGCTCAAACGACGCAGGGGCAACATCGTCAACATCTCGTCGGTCGCCGGAGTGCTGGGCAACGCGGGACAGTCGAACTACGCCGCGTCCAAGGCGGGCATCATCGGTTTCACCCGCTCCCTCGCCAAGGAGATCGGCCCGTACGGGCTCAGGGCGAACACCGTGGCGCCGGGCTTCATCGAGACGGACATGACGGACGCGCTGACCGAGGCCCAGCGCACGGAGCTGACCGCGCGCATCCCGCTGCGGCGCTGGGGGACCCCGCAGGAGGTCGCCGACCTCGTCTCCTTCCTGGCCTCGCCGCGGGCCTCGTACATCACCGCGGGCGTCTTCCAGATCGACGGTGCCATCGGGCTCTGATCCGCGCGGACGACGCCGTTCACCAAGGGAGCCAGCATGCCCACAGCAGCACCCCGCTTCTACTTCAGCCTGCGCAGCCCGTACTCCTGGCTGGCGCAGTACGACCTGCTGAACACCTACCCGGACGTGGCGGAGGAGGTGGAGTGGCGGCCGTTCTGGGAGCCGGACGACCGCAGCGCGAAGGAACTGGCCGACGCCGGGGGCGAGTTCCTGTACACCCCCATGTCCCGCACGAAGCACCTGTACATCCTCCAGGACGTGCGCCGGCTGGCGACGCGGCGGAACCTGACGGTCACCTGGCCGCTCGACCGCGACCCGTGCTGGGAGATCTCCCATCTGCCCTACTTCCACGCCGCACGCGCCGGTCTCGGCCGCGCGTACGTGGCGGCCGTCTCCAGGGCCCGCTGGCAGGACGGGCAGGACATCTCCCGGCGCGAGACGATCGGTGACATCGCCTCCGCACTGGGCCTGGACCGCGGCGAGGCGGAGACGGCGTACGACGACCCGGACGTCCGCCGCGAGGCCACCGAGGCGCTGGTGGCGCTGCACCGGGACGGGGTGTTCGGGGTGCCCTTCTTCGTCGTCGGACGGGAGAAGTTCTGGGGCATCGACCGGCTGCCCGACTTCGTGGCGGCGGTGCGCGGCACACGCGCGGCGTCCGAGGCGGCCGCGGCACAGGCGCCCGAGGTGCCCGGCCGGCCGGCGACGTTCGACGACGGGCACGCCGGGGGGTGCGGCTGATGGGGACTCCGACCGGACTCAGGGACGGCGTCGGCCCGAGCGCGGCGACCGACCGCGACACGGAGCTGCGCGGCCGTACGCGAGCCCTGCGGGAGATGAAGGAGGCGGTCGTCCAGGGCGACCCCGCGGCGACGGAACGCCAGCGCGGGAACGGGAAACTGACCGTGCGCGAGCGCATCGACCTGCTGCTCGACGCCGGTTCCTTCCACGAGATCGAACCCCTGCGCAGACACCGTGCCACCGGTTTCGGCCTGGAGGCGCGCCGGCCGCACACCGACGGCGTGGTGACCGGCTGGGGCACGGTCGACGGACGCACCGTCTTCGTGTACGCCCACGACTTCCGGATCTTCGGCGGCGCCCTCGGAGAGGCACACGCGACGAAGATCCACAAGGTGATGGAGCTGGCCGAGCGCGCCGGCGCCCCGCTGGTCAGCCTCAACGACGGCGCAGGCGCCCGCATCCAGGAAGGCGTCACCGCGCTCGCCGGGTACGGCGGCATCTTCCAGCGCAACGCCCGGGCCTCCGGCGTCATCCCGCAGATCAGCGTCATGCTCGGACCCTGCGCCGGCGGGGCCGCCTATTCGCCGGCGCTGACCGATTTCGTGTTCATGGTCCGGGAGACCTCGCAGATGTTCATCACCGGGCCCGATGTGGTCCAGGCGGTGACGGGGGAGAAGGTGAGCCTCGACGGCCTGGGCGGCGCGCAGGTGCACGCGTCCGTCTCCGGCGTGGCGGCACTCGCGTACGACGACGAGGCGAGCTGCCTGGAGGACGTCCGCCACCTGCTGTCCTACCTCCCGTCGAACAACCGGGAACTCCCGCCCGTCGTGCCCACGGCGGACCCGCCGGACCGGCCCACGGGTGCCCTGCTGGACCTCGTACCGGTGGACAGCTCCCGCTCGTACGACATGCACGCGGTCATCGAGGAGATCGTCGACGACGGCGAGCACTTCGAGATCCAGCCCGGCTGGGCGCCCAACGTCGTCTGCACACTGGCGCGCATGGACGGACACCCGGTGGGCGTGATCGCGAACCAGCCGTCCGCGCTGGCCGGGGTGCTGGACATCCACGCGAGCGACAAGGCGGCCCGGTTCGTCACCCTGTGCGACGCGTTCAACATCCCGCTGGTCACGCTGGTCGACGTGCCGGGCTTCCTGCCGGGCGTGGCCCAGGAGCACGACGGCATCATCCGGCACGGGGCCAAGCTGCTGTACGCGTACTGCAACGCGACGGTCCCGCGCATCCAGCTGATCCTGAGGAAGGCGTACGGCGGCGCGTACATCGTGATGGACTCCCGCTCCATCGGCGCCGACCTGTCCTTCGCCTGGCCGTCGAACGAGATCGCGGTGATGGGGGCGGAGGGTGCCGCCAACGTCATCTTCCGCCGGGAGATCGCGGCCTCGGACAACCCCGACGAGGTGCGCGCCCTGCGCATCAAGGAGTACCGCAGCGAGCTGATGCATCCGTACTACGCGGCCGAACGGGGGCTGGTGGACGACGTCATCGACCCCGCCGAGACCCGTGCCGTGCTGATCCGCTCGCTGGAGATGCTGCGGCGCAAACACGCGGACCGGCCGTCCCGCAAGCACGGAAACCCGCCCGTCTGATGGCCGGCGCGGCAGAGCCGGAGGCGGGCGACAGCGGTTCCGCGCTTCTGCGGGTGACCCGGGGGCGGCCGACGGCCGATGAGATCGCCGTGGTGACGGCCCTCCTCCTGGCGCGCGTTCGTACCGTCTCGGATGGGCGGAGCGAGGACACGGGGGCGCGGGGGCGCCGTGCGGTCTGGGACCGGCGTGGTGAGTACCGGGCCCCCGCCGCGTGGGCCTCCGCGGAGATGCCGTAGTGGGAAAGGCCACACCATGGGCCCCGGTGTGCGGTGGACACCGGGGCCCCGGCACGTTCGGCGCCGGTCCTCGTTCGCCGGATTGCCGGTGCCGGTGCCCTTGTCGGTGTCGGTGTCGGCGGAGCATTCCTCCGGCGCCCGCCGGGAGCACCCGCACACGGATGCGGGGCGGTCCGGCCGACCGCCCCGCATCCGTCCGTACCGCCGGTCCGTGCAACGTCACACGGGAAGCGGTCCCTCGAGCGACCAGGGCCGGCCCGTCGCCGCCTCCGCGTCGGCGAGGATGCGGGCGCAGTGCTCGGGAGTGAAGAACTCACGCAGCGGAGTGAGGGCGCCGAGCAGGCCGAAGAAGGCGACCCGGTGCTCGTCGGTGTACTTGCACGCCTCGATGACCTTGAGCATCTCGGCCGGGTAGAGGTCCAGCCGAGCGGCCCGCAGATGCTGTCCGAAGGCCTCCGTGAACGTCTCGTCGCGCCACTTCCGGTAGTCGGCGAACGCGTCGTCCTCGGTCCGTGCGCCGGACAGCACCTCGTCGATCCGCTCGACCAGGACCTCCGCCGAGCGGAAGGAGTCGGTGATGCCGATGCCCGCGATCGGATCCTTCAGATGGGAGGAGTCACCGAGCAGACACCAGCCGGGCCCGTACGGGACGCGCAGCCACTGGCGGGTGTCGCTGAACGCGTAGAAGCGCTCCACCCGCTTTCCGCGGCGCACCATGTCCCCTATGCCCGGGAAAAGATCAAGGGTGGCGTGGTAGTTGCCCTCGATGTCCTTCCGGAATTCCGCCATTTCGTGATGGCGCCAGCCGACCATGACGTTCGCGTCGCCGTCGTTCGTCGGGATGATGAATACTTCCCGGCCGTCCACGCGCACGAATATCTCGTGGTCGATTCCCGTGTCACGCCAGTAGCTGTACCAGACGGCGGTCGCCGGGCCGGCACCCATGATTTCCGCCGGGCGTACGGTCCGCGCCACCACGGAATTGATGCCGTCGGCCCCGATCACCAGTTTCGCGCGGGCCTGGAAAACGGCACCCTCGCGGTCGTGCGCCCGTACGCCCACCACCCGTCCCCGCTCGACAATGATCTCGTCGACCGTGCATCCCTCGCGCACCTCGGCGCCGGCCTCACCCGCCGCGTCCACCAGGATCTTGTCCAGGACCGTACGGCGCGGGCCGATGGCGTAGTCGATCCCCTCGTGCGCGGGGGGCGGCCCGCTCAGGGTGATGTCGTCCATGCCCCAGACGATCTTCGTGATCGGCGGGCATCCGGTGGCGAGCACCCGGTCGAGCAGTCCCCAGCGCTTCAGCCTGGCGACAGCGGGGGTGTGCAGAAAATGCGTGGAGGGGGTGTCACTCGGAAATGTCGCTCTGTCCAGCACCAGTACTCGGTATCCACGCCGAGCGAGCAGCATCGCGGCGGGAGAACCCGCACATCGAGCGCCCACCACAATCACGTCGTACACGTTCCGCTCCTTCTCGACGGCACCAACTCGGGCGTCTGCGCAAGAGTGACGTCCCGTCAATTTAGGCGCCGGAGTTCTGCGGCGGCCGGGGAATGTCACCTACCTGTCACTGCGGCGCACGCCGCCGTCAGAACTCCTACGGTCGGCGCTGAGTCGACTGCGAGGGAGGGTTCCGTGGACGAGTTCGACGGAAAACTGACGGTGGCCGGAAAAACCGCGCTCAACGACGAAGTCGTACTGCTGACATTGCGCTCCACCGACCCGGGCCCACTCCCGCGATGGTCACCCGGGGCCCACATCGACCTCGTACTCGGTGCGGGCCTGGTACGGCAGTACTCGCTGTGCGGGGACGTCGACGACCGCCACACCTACCGGGTGGCCGTACTGCGCGCGCCGGACTCCCGGGGAGGCTCGCGCCATGTGCACGACGCACTCGCGGTGGGCGACACCGTGGACGTCCGCGGACCGCGCAACCACTTCGCGTTCCTGCCCGCGGCCCGCTACCGGTTCATCGCCGGCGGCATCGGCATCACTCCCCTCCTGCCCATGATCGCCGCAGCCGAGGCCGCCGGTGCGGACTGGCACCTCCTCTACGGCGGCCGGTCACGCGCGTCCATGGCGTTCACGGACGACCTCGCCGCCCACGGCCCCAAGGTGACCGTCCGCCCCGAGGACGAGACCGGCCTGCTGGACCTGGACTCCGTGCTCGGCGAACCGGCACCCGACACACTCGTCTACGCCTGCGGACCCGAGGGACTCCTGGACGCCGTGGAGGCCAGGAGCCGCCACTGGCCGTCCGGCACCCTGCACAGCGAGCGGTTCGCCCCGCGGGCCGGGCAGCCCGGGGAGAGCGCGCGGAACACCGCGTTCGACGTCGTACTGAAGGCGTCGGGCGTCACCCTCACCGTGCCGCCGGACCGCAGTGTCCTCACCGTCCTGGAGGACGCCGGCATCCCCGTGATGTCCTCGTGTGCCGAGGGAACGTGCGGAACCTGCGAGGTGCCCGTGCTCGAGGGCCGGCCGGAGCACCGGGACTCGGTGCTGTCGGAGGACGAACGCCTCGGCGGCCAGGTGATGATGGTCTGCGTCTCCCGGACCCGGGACGACCGGCTCGTTCTCGACCTCTGAACCACCCGGCCCCCGCCGGGAAATGGCAGGAAGCTGACGTCCGGCGATTTCTTGACCGGCAGGACCATAACGTCGGCAGGGTGACAGCGAAGAGTCCGGGACGGCCGCGGCAGTTCGACACCGATGCCGTGCTCGACACCATCGAGCGGCAGTTCCACGAACGCGGCTACCACGCGACCACGGTCGCCGACCTGCTCGCCGCCAGCGGGCTGCACAAAGGCAGCCTCTACGCCGCGTTCGGCACCAAACGCGCCGTGTTCACCACGGTCCTGACCCGTTATGCCGACCGCCGACTGGCACTGCTCGACGCCGACTTCGCGGCGGGGCCCTCACCGCTCGGCGGGCTGCGCAGGTATCTGCGGCGCCAGGCGGCGGAGGCGGCGGGCGGCCGCGGCTGTCTGCTGGCCAACTCGGCCCTGGAACTCCTGCCCGGCGACACGGTGGTGCTGAGCATCGTCTCCGGCCACCAGCGCCGGGTGGAGGGCCGCCTCGTCGGCGCGCTCGAACAGGCCCTTGTCCAAGGGGAACTCGGTCACGTCCCCGAACCCCGGTCGGCGGCCCGCGCCCTGCTGGTCACCGTCCAGGGGCTGTGGGAGACGGGGCGCACCACGAACGACGTCCGCCGCCTGGTCGACGTGGTCGACACGGTCCTGGCCGCGTTCCGATGACGGCTCGACGCGCCGTCCACCAACCGTCGATGCCACCGACGCCACCGACACCACCCAAGCAATCGAAGAAGGAACACACATGCGCAGAGCCGTTCCGCTCACCCTGGGGTCGGCCGCCCTGGGCCTGGACGCCTTCGTGGTCGCCGGAATCCTGCCCGTCATCAGCGCGGACCTGCACGCGTCGGTGTCCGCGATCGGCCAGATGGTCACCGTCTTCACCCTCTCCTACGCCCTGCTCGCGCCCCTGTGCGCCGCGGCGGCCGCGGGGCGGCCCATGCGCACGGTCCTGCTGCTGGCCCTCCTCGTCTTCACCGCCGGCAACGTACTGACCGCGGTGTCCTCCTCCCTGCCGCTGCTGCTGGCGGCCCGCGCGCTGGCCGGTGTCGGAGCGGGGCTGTACTCCCCGATGTCGGCGGCGGCCGCGGCCGGGCTCGTCGCCCCCGAACGCCGCGGCCGGGCCCTGGCGATGATCACCGGGGGCATGTCCACCGGTGTGGTGCTGGGCGTGCCCCTCGGCCTGCTGCTGGCCCAGCACTTCGGATGGCGATCCACCATGTGGCTGGTCGTGGCGCTCACCGCGCTCGCCTTCACCGGGATCGTGCTGTACCTGCCGAACGTACAGGCCGCCGCGGCACCGTCCGTGCGCGCCCGGCTCGGCGCCATGACCGACCGGAGCGTCGTGGCCGTCGCGCTGATCACCCTGGCCGGCTCCGTCGCCAGCATCGGCACCTACACCTATGTGTCCCAGCTGCTGGGCCGTACCCTGCACACCTCCCAGATCACCCCGTATCTGTGGGCGTGGGGGCTGGGCGGTCTGCTGGGCAGCTTCGCGATCGGGCAGCTGGTGGACCGCTGGCGCGACACCCGTGCCCTCGTGACCACCGTCCTCGGCATCCTCGGCACGGTCCTCGCGCTCCTGCCCCTCCTGGGACAACAGGCGTTCGGTGCCGGGCTGTTGCTCTTCGTGTGGGGCGTCGTGGGCTGGAGCCAGGTGGCACCGCAGCAGCACCGCATGCTGAAGCTGCGGCCCGAGGACGGGACCGGCGCCGTGTCGCTGAACTCCTCGGCGACCTACCTGGGCAACGCGATCGGCTCGGCCGTCGGCGGCACCCTGCTCGGTTGCGGGCTCTCGCCCCTGGGACTGCCGCTGGTCCTCGGTGTCCTGGCCCTGCTGGGCGCGGTCGTCAACCTGCTGTGGACGCCCGCCGCCCTGGCGCGGGGGACGGGTGCCGGCGCCGCGGCGCCCGCCAAAGGCGTCCCGGTGGACCGGGCCTGACCGAAGAGGAGAGGCATGCACGCTCCGCCGCGCGCCGGTCGTCCCCCTGCCGGGGCCGGCCCTACCCGGGGCCGCCGGCGTCCGGCCGAGCGCACCACACGGCGGGGCTCCGGCCCGGGTGCCGCGAGCGCCGGAACGGTACGACGTACCCGCGAAGCCACGCCGCCCGGCACCCGACCAGTGCCCTCCGTGACCACCGGTCCGCCCAGCCGAGGCGGAGGTCGCGGTGCGCCGTTGTGGGCAGGTGCGGGCGCCGGGGCCGTGATGGTGGTCCGGGGCGGCAGGGCACCGGCGCCGGAGGGGTTCCCCGGGTCTGCGGCCTCCGGTCTGTCCTGCCGAGGCGGAGGTCGCGGTGCGCCGTTGTGGGCAGGTGCCGGCGCCGGGGCCGTGATGGTGGTCCGGGGCGGCAGGGCACCGGCGCCGGAGGGGTTCCCCGGGTCTGCGGCCTCCGGTCTGTCCTGCCGGGCCCGGGGCGTGGAGGCCCGTACGTCGTCGGCGGCAGGGGCCGGCGCCGTGACCGGCCGGGGCGGCGTCGCACCGGCGGCCCGTCAGCGGCAGCCGGCCAGGTCGCTCGCCGTCGGCACCAGCCAGGCGGGGGAGCGCCGTTGGCGGTCGCCGACCTTCACGAGCCCGAAGGCCGTCGCCTTGACGCCGGCCTCGAAGCGCGACTCGGCGTCCAGTTTTTCCATGAGCGTCGCGACATAGCGGCGGTAGGTGCGCACGGAAACGCCGATCTCCCGTGCGGCGACCTCGTCCTTGCAGCCCGAGCCGAGGAGTTGGAGGATCTGCGGGATCTTCTCGTCCAGCCGGTTGCGATGGCAGTGGATGAACGTCTCCAGGTCGCAGGCGCTCTCCCAGACGGCGTCGGTGAGCCGCAGCATGGGGTCGACTATGGCGGGGGACCGCACGAGCAGGCAGTGCCGGTCCTGCGGCGAGTTCCAGGTGAGAACCCACCTGCGGTCCACGATGAAGGTGCCGTGCACCTTCACCGTGCTGACCCGCGCCTGGGCCCCCTGGGTCCGGCTGATCCGCTCCAGGAAATCCTGGCGGCCGTGGCCGTCGAGTTCGTCGGGATGGCAGATCAGGGAGACGGAGACGGACCGCCTCAGTAAATCCGCAATCTTGCTGCGAAACCTTTCGATCTCCGGGCGGGGGAAGCCGTTCATCTGGCCGTTGACAAGGAGAACCTCCTTGCGGGCGGACTCGAAGAGATTCCCGGCCAGCTCGAAATACTCTGCTCGCGGGTGGTAATCGCCGAGATCGCCCACAGGGGACTGCCGTCCCCTTTCGGCATGCTTCCTGCGGTTGTCGATCATTTGATTCCTCTCTGCGGAGAAATACATATGGCCTGCACTTGGCGCGAGACGTGGGGGAGGGGGTGCCGGGGACTGGCGTCAACGAGCGGGTCGAAGTGATCGACTTGAGATCAAGCTTCAATGGCAGATCAATAGTAGACCCTAGTTCATGGTTCTGCGGCTTCGGGCCTCTGTGTGATGTGCATCACGTAATCATCTCGTCAAAATACGTAAAGAGGACGCATCGTAAAGAACTGTTGAAGGTTGGCGCCAGGGAAGGTCAAGTAAACGTCCTCTAGGGCAAGATTGGGCGCCGATGCATTCTTGCATCGCAAGCGCGCACGTGCCGTACCGGCCGTGTCATGCTGGGGCGATCGGCGGTCTTGCATCGATTCAAGGGGGACATGCATATGAAGCGAGCTCAGCATCCCGGTGAAATAGTCGCCGTCGTCGGCATGGGCTGCCGGTTTCCGCAGGCCAATGGCGTCGACGAATACTGGAATTTATCATTCCGCAATATCGATGCCATCACCCGGGTGCCGGCCGACCGTTTCGATCCGGCTGAGTACCATTGTTCCGAGGTGGCCACCCCCGGAAAGTCCGTCTCACGAGACGGTGGCTTCCTCGACGACCTCTTCGCCTTCGACGCGGCGTTCTTCGGGATTTCGCCGGTCGAGGCCAGGAAGACCGATCCCCAGCAGCGGGTCCTGCTGGAGGTCGTCTGGGAGGCCCTGGAAGCCGCCAACATCCGCCCGTCGGATCTGGCCGGAAGCCGTACCGGTGTCTTCATGGGGCAGGCCACGGCCGAGTACGCGGAGACCACCCAGCCGGTGCGGGAACCCGACGTCGGCAGCGTGGCCGGCAGCCGGATCAGGGCCATCACCTCGGGACGCGTCTCGTACGCACTCGATCTGCGCGGCCCCAGCGTCCTGATCGACACCGCCTGTTCGTCGTCCCTGGTCGCCGTGCACACCGCACGCCAGAGCCTGCTCACCGGCGAGTGCGATCTCGCCCTGGCCGGCGGCGTCAACGCGGTCCTGTCCCCGTACGACTTCGTCGCCTACTCGCAGGGCGGAATGCTGTCGCCGCGCGGCAGGTGCCGCTTCGGGGACGCCTCCGCCGACGGGTACGTGCGCAGCGAGGGCGCCGGCGTCGTGGTGCTCAAGAGGCTGTCCGACGCGGTCCGCGACGGCGACGGCGTCCTCGGTCTGCTGCTCGGCAGCGCGGTCACCAACGACGGCAGGAGCAGCGGGCTGCTGCTGCAGCCGTCCGTGGACGGTCAGGTCGAGATGGTGCGCGCGGCGTGCCGGAGCGCGGGCATCACTCCGGGGCAGCTCGACTACGTGGAGGCCCACGGCACCGGCACCGGCATCGGCGACGCGGTGGAACTGCGTGCCCTGGCGGAGGCCGTCGGAGCGGAACGCTCGCCCCGCAACCCGCTGCGGACGGGCTCGGTCAAGACGAACATGGGTCACACGGAGGCCGCCGCCGGCATCGCCGGACTGATCAGGGCCCTGCTGATCGCCCGGCACGGGAAGATCCCGGCCTCCCTCCACCTGGAGAACCCGAACTCCGTGCTGCGCGACGGGTCGTTCCCGGTGACCGTCGTCGACGCCAACGAGCCCCTGCGCAAGGCCGGTCCGCAGGCGTTGATCGGCGTCAGCTCCTTCGGCATCTCCGGCACCAACGCCCACGTCGTAGTGGGGGAGTTCGTGCCCGAACCGGAAGCGGTGCGCCAACCGGCCGACCACTCGGCCGACGACGGCGGGCACCTGCTGGTGATCACGGCACGCTCGCCCGAGTCGCTGCGCCGGCTGGCGCACTCCTACGCCGACCACCTCTCGCCCGGCGGCCGCGGCCGCGAGCACCCGCTGCGCGACCTGTGCGCCACCGCGGCTCTGCACCGGGACGCACACCCCCACCGCCTGTGGGTGACCGGCACCACCCACGACGAACTGGCCGCGCGACTGCGTGCGTTGGCCGACGGACAGCCCGTCGTCGGCGGGGGCGTCCGCGAAGCCGGCTTCGGAACCGGCCGGCGCACCGCCTTCGTGTTCCCGGGCCAGGGCTCGCAGTGGCTCGGCATGGGCCGTGTGCTGCTGCGCACCTCCGAGGCCTTCCGGGCGGCCCTGCACGCCTGCGACAAGGCCGTCGAGTCCGAACTCGGCTGGTCGGTTGAGGAGTTGCTGACCGGCCCGGCGCAGGAGTTCCCGGCCGGCGTGGAGAACGTACAGCCGGCGCTGTGGGCCATGCAGGTGGCGATCGCCGCCGCCTGGCGTGAACGGGGCGTGGACCCCGACATCTGCGTCGGACACAGCATGGGCGAGGTGGCGGCCGCGCAGGTGAGCGGCGCCCTGTCCCTGGAGGACGCCGCGGCCGTGGTGTGCCGCCGGAGCCGGCTGATGAGCCGGACGGCCGGCGAGGGCGGCATGCTCCTCGTCGAACTGTCCGCACAGGGGGCCCGTGACGTCGTCGAGGCCCACGGCCTGGAGGCGTGCGTGGCCGCCGAGAACGCGCCCACCTCCACGGTGCTCGCCGGCGACCTGACCGCACTGGCCACGGTGGCGCGGGACCTGGAGACCAGGGGAGTGCTGTGCCGCCTGGTGCGGGTCGACGTCGCCTCGCACTCCCCGCACATGGACCCGCTGCGGCCGGAGCTGCTGGCCGAACTGGACGGGCTCGCGCCGGTGCCTGCCACGACGGACATGGTCTCCACCGTCACCGGGGCCCCGGTCCGGGGCCCCGAACTGGACGCGCGCTACTGGATGGACAACCTCCGCATGCCGGTGCGGTTCACCCACACGGTGCGGGACGTCGCCGCCGCGGCGGAGACCGTGTTCGTCGAGATCAGCCCCCACCCCCTGCTCGTCGGCGCGGTCGAGGAGACCCTCGCGAACGCCGGCCTGGAGGGCGCGGCGGTGGCGTCGCTGCGGCGCGAGGTCGACGAACGCGCGGAACTCCTGTGCTCGGTGGGCCGGTTCTTCGCCGCGGGCGGCCGGGTGGACTGGCGGCGGTGGTACGGCACCGGTTACCGGCCGGCGCCGCTGCCCTCGTACGCCTGGCACCAGTTCGAATTCCGCCAGGAGGCCTCCACCGAACCGCTCGCGGCACCGGCGGCGCACGTCCATCGCGTCGCCGTGGACGACTGGGGGGCCGAGGAATGGGGTGCCGGCGTACGACTGCTCGGCCGCGCGCCCCTGCCGCCCGCCGCGTGTCTCTCCGCGATCCTGGAGGCCGCGCACCAGGCGGCCCCGTCGGCGGTGTTCGCCGTCGAGGACCTGCGGCTCGGCGAGCAGACGGTCGATCTGGCCCGGGAGCGCGACGTCGTGCTGCGCGTCAGCGTCGACCGGAGCCGGCGGCCGTGGCGGGTCACGGTCGACGCCGAACTCCCGGGCGGCGGTGAGCGACCGGCGTGCGCCGGCGCCACACTCAGGGACGTGGGCGCGACGGAGGGCCTCGACGCCAAGAGGACACTGGACGCCGTCCTCGGCCGGTGCAACCGGTACCTGTCCGCCGGTGATTTCCGGGACCTGGCCCGCGACCTGGGCATCGAACTGGACGAGGCGTTCACCGCCGTGGAACAGCTGTGGAGTTCCGACAGCGAAGTGGTGGCGCGCATGCGGCGCACCAAGGCGCCTCGCGCGCTCGCCTGGGAGACGGCCCTCCAGCCGCTGCTGCTGGCCTCCCAGGAGGCGGCCGCGCGGGCCGGCGGCCCCCGACTCGCCTACGCGCCGGTCGAGTTCGCGAGCGCCGGCTTCCTGAGCGAGCCGACCGACGACTTCTGGACGGTCGTGCGCTTCGAGGCGCACGACGGTGCCGGTGAGGTGCTCGCCGACGCGCTGGTCCTCGACCGTGACGGCAGGGTGCTCGCCGACTTCCGCGGGATCCGGCTGCGGCGGCTCGGCGATGACGGCGAGGACGGCGCCACCGCGCGGTCCGAGCCGCTCGGCATGCCGTACGCGCCGGGCGGCACGGGGCCGCGCAGCGCCGCCCTCGCTCCCCTCGTGAACCTCGCCCCCCTCGCCGGCCTCGGGGCTCCTCTCGTGAATCTCGGACGGGAGGGCGCGCGGAGCCTGCTGTCGCGCGCCGCCGGACTGATCGACCGGGCGGTCTCCCTGGCACCGTACGTACGCCTGGACATCGGGCAGCGGCAGGACCCCGGTGCCGACGTCGGTGCGCCGCCGAGGGGTGCCGGTGCGCCGGACGCCACGGGAGGCGCGCCGGGGGCCCGGCCCCCCGCGGAGCCCTTCCACCTCGAACCTCTCCGCACCGAACCGGTCCGCACCGAGCGCCCGCCCGCCGAACCGGCCCGCGCCGAACCCCGCGGCGGGCAACCGTTGCCCGCACAGGAGGAACTGGCCAGGCGGGCCGCGGAGATCCTGGGACTGCCCGCCACCGGCCTCGATCCGCGCCGGCCGCTGCGGGACTACGGCCTCGACTCCCTGATGGCCGTACGACTGCAGCAACGCCTGCGCGCGGAAACCGGAATGGAGGTGACCGCGGGGCGCCTGCTGAGCGCGGAGAGCCTGGGAAGCATCATGGGCAGCCTCCCCGGAGGGGCCGTCCCCGCCTGACCCGGGCACGCCTTCGCCGTAGGTCGATAGCCTGCCCGAACCCTCTGCATCCGTCTCGAAAGATGTACGTCAGTCGTACTTGAACTGTGGTATAAGTTCTGTGAAGGGTGGATGCCTTGACCCTTTGGGATGGAGCAGTTGTCATGGAGTCCTCGGTTTCCGACGCGCCCAAGCCGCTCGGGCGTCGCGAGCGCAACAAGCAGAAGGTCAAAGAGCGGCTCTACTCCTCCGCGCTGGAGCTGTTCGCCGAGAACGGCTATGAGCACACCTCCATCGAGGAGATCGCCGAACGTGCCGACGTCGCCCGCGGCACTTTTTTCAACTACTTCCAGCGCAAGGAAGACCTCATCCGTGCCTGGGGCGACCGGCGCCGCGAGGCTCTCATGGAGAGCATCAGCCGGGCCGAACCCCGCGGACGCGGAGCCGTCTCCCGGCTGGAGCAGTGCATGGCCATACTCGGCAGCCTCAACGAGGAGGAGCGCGAGTCGACCGCCGCGATGCTGATGGCATGGGTCAAGGCCGGGCGCCCTCTGCTGGAGGAGCCCTACGTGGGCCAGATCTTCGCCGAGATCGTGGAGGACGGCTGCCGGCAGGGCGAGTTCCGGGCCGATCTCATCCCCGATCACGTGGGGAACGTGCTGCGGGACGTCTACCTCGGCATTCTGTACCGCTGGTCGCAGGGGTCGCCGAGTGAGGGCTACGGCTCCCTGCACTGCGAACTGCAGGAGGCGCTCAAGATGCTGCTGCTCGGCCTCCTGGAGAACAAGGCTTCGGCGTAGCTTTCCGGCACCGGCCGCGTCGGCGGGCAGCACTGCTCCGGCTCGCCGGCGCCGGCCGGATACGGCCCGGGTGTGACACGCCGCCCCTGGACGCCGCCCGGGCCGGTGCCGTACGACACCGGCCCGGACGATCACCCGGCAGGCGGGCGTCGAGCGCTCACACCTGTGGCAGCGCGCCCGCGTCGATCACATAACCGGCGCCGGTGACGCGCCGGGCCCGGTCCGACACGAGGAAGGCCACCAGGTCGGCCACGTCCTCCGACATCGTGGCTGGTTCCTCAACTGATGTGCCGGAGTGAGTGACCCGGGCACGCCGACGGGGGATTCCGGCGCGCCCGGGTGGCTATAGGGGGGTGTCACGCGCCCTGGTAGGCGCACCGCATGCTGCGCTTGAGGGCCTTTCCGGTGATGCCGGTGTGTTCGTCCGGCTCCTTGGCCACGAGCCGGTCGACCAGCGGAACCGGGCCGCGGCGAGCGTGGTGTTGATCCGCGCGCGCAGCTCCTCCAGGTCGGTGGCGGCCGAGGGTCGGTCGACGGTGAGGACGAGTTGCCGCGGTGCCGTGGCGGTGGCCTCGGCGCGCACCAGGGGGCAGTCGAAGACCTCCGGCACCTGACGGAGGAGTGCCGGCGGTCCGGTGGGCGGCGGCAGCGGCACGGAAGAAGTTGCCCGCCCCCACCTCGTCGGTGAGCACCAGTTCGTCTGCCATCTCTCGCTCTCGTCCTTCGACGGTCACGTCGTCGCCGCGGCGGCCGCGGGGACCAGCCACCGCTGCATCTCGTCACGGATGTCGCCGGGAATCGGGACCGGGCGGTGCGAATCGAGCGAGATGCACACCAGAACGGCCTTGATCCGCACGCGTACGTCAGCCGGATCGGCTCCGGTGCCCGAGAAATGGAGATGGAACGAACTGTTCCCGATCCGGTTCAGGCAGAGGGCGAACCGCACCCTGTCGCCCAGCCTGCTCGGCGCGTGGAAGTCGCACTCGAGTCGCGCCGTGGGAATGCCGAGCCGCCGCTCGGCGAAGAGCCCCGCGTAGTCGGTCCGCAATCCGCTTTCGAACCATTCCTGGAGAACCTCGTTCATCAGCAGCAGATACTGCGGATAGAACACGATTCCGGCCGGGTCGCAGTGGTGGAACCAGATGCGCTTCTCCCGCGTGAACATGGCTGTCGCGTCATCAGCAGTCGTCGTGTGCACGGTTCCCGTATCACTTCCGTCGCGTGGTCGGGGCTCTGCCCTACGGGGGAGCACCTCGCGGTGAGCGTAGGGGGAGTCCGGGACCGATCCCCGCCGCGAGTCAGCAAGCTGCCATTTCCGCGGACGGGGCAACGGGAATGCGCAGACCGGGACACGGACGACAACGGTGGCGACACATGAATGTAACGTGCAAGGACCGCACGGAATGTACACTCCACGGCGCGGCCGGGCCGGTCGATCCCGCCGCCCGCGATGCCACCCGGTCGAACCCGAGCAGTCCGAGCGAGCGAAGCAGCCAAGGAGCAGCGGCAGATGAACGCCACCGATGACAACGGTCTGTGGGTACGGCGCTACCACCCGGCCCCCGAGGCCCGGACCCGCCTGGTCTGCCTGCCGCACGCCGGCGGCGGGGCCACCTACTACTTCCCGCTCTCGGCGGCGCTCGCCCCCGCCGTCGAAGCGCTGGCCGTCCAGTACCCCGGCCGCCAGGACCGCCACCGGGAGCCCTGCGTCGACTCCCTGCCCGAGCTGGCCCGGCAGCTCGTGCCCCGGCTGCTGCCGTGGACCGACCGTCCGCTGGCCCTCTTCGGGCACAGCATGGGCGCCTCGCTCGCCTTCGAGGTCGCCCGGCTCCTGGAGCACGAGCACGGCATCACCCCGGCCGCCCTGTTCGCCTCCGCGCGGCGGGCACCGTCCCGGCACCGGGAGGAGTCCCTGCACCTGCGCGGCGACGCCGAACTGGTCCGCGAGGTCCAGCGGCTCAGCGGCACCGACTCCCAACTGCTCGCGGACCCCGAGGTGCTGAGCATGGTCCTGCCGGCGATCCGCAACGACTACAAGGCCGCCGAGACCTACCGCTATGTCCCCGGTCCCGGTCTCAGCTGCCCGGTCACCGCCCTCATCGGCGACGACGACTCCAGGGTGACGGTGGAGGAGGCCCGTGCGTGGGCGGACCACACCACCGGGACCTTCGCCCTCAGGGTCTACGACGGCGGGCACTTCTACCTCAACCATCACATCGAGGCCGTCGCCCGGGAGATCTCCGTACCGCTTCTGTCCACCACCGGCGCGTAGCCCGCCGCCGAGGCTGCCGGCCTCCGGGCGGACGTCATCGCACAGGACCGTGAAGGAGGGGCGTTCGTGCGTGCCATGCGGTGCGAACGGTTCGGCGGTCCGCGGGCACTGGCACCGGCCGAGGTGCCGGACCCGGTGGCCGGGCCGGGCGAGAGCCTGGTGGAGGTGACCGCCGCGGGCGTCACTTCGGCGACGTCAAGCAGATCGCGGGCGAGCACACCGACGGCCCGTACGCGCCCGAGGCTCCGCTGCCGTACATCCCCGGCCTGGAGGTCGCCGGCCGGATGGCGGACGGCCGACGGGTCCTCGGGTACGTCCGGCAGGGCGGCTACGCCGAGAAGGCCGTCGTCGCCGACCGCGACCTGGCGGCGGTGCCCGAGGGAGTGAGCGACGGCGAGGCGCTGGCGTTGCTCGTGCAGGGGCTGACGGCATGGCACCTGCTGCGCACGGTCGCCCGGGTGCGGCCCGGCGAGAGCGTGGTGGTGCATGCCGCGGCGGGCGGAACCGGCAGCCTCGCGCTCCAGCTGGCCCGGCTGTCCGGGGCGGGGCGCGTCATCGACACGGCGTCCTGCGAGGACAAGCGCGCCCTCGCCCTGGAACTGGGCGCGGACGCCGCGGTCGACGGCGCCGCCGTCGGCTATCGGGACCGGGTCCTCGCCGCCAACCACGGACGGCCGGTCGACATCGTGCTCGACGGCATCGGCGGCCCGGTCCTCGACGCCGCCCTGGACACCCTCGGGTCACTCGGGCGCCTGGTCACCTACGGCGCCTCGTCCGGCCAGGCCGCCAGAGCCATCGAACCCGGCCGCCTCGCGCTGCAGAACCGCACCGTCGCCGGTTTCTGGCTCGTCCCCCTGCTCGCCCGGGACGGGGCCGGTGGCGCCGCGCTCTCGGAGCTGCTCGGTCTCACCGCGCGGCGCCGCCTGCGCCCGCTGGTCGGCGCGGAGTACGACCTCACACGCGCCCGTGACGCCCACGAGGACCTGCTAGCCCGGCGCACGAAGGGCAAGCTGATCCTGCGCCCGTGAGCCCGGGACCGTGGAGCCGGGCCCCTTCGTACGGTGTCCCTGCGTCTCTGCGTGCCTGCCTCCCTGCGTTTCGGCGGGCCTTGCGCACGTCGGGCCGCCGCACCGCTCACGCGGGGCCGGAGGCTCCGGCCCCGTCGGAGGCACCCGCGCCGGCCG
The DNA here is from genome assembly GCF_040652655.1 of Streptomyces sp. NPDC048191. Taxonomy (NCBI): domain Bacteria; kingdom Bacillati; phylum Actinomycetota; class Actinomycetes; order Kitasatosporales; family Streptomycetaceae; genus Streptomyces; species Streptomyces sp. NPDC048191. The sequence continues at coordinate 9,300 of NZ_JBEZMO010000051.1, read as the reverse complement.
AGGACGCGGCGGTCGGGGACGCGGCGGTCGGGGCGGGCCGGTGCAGCGCCGAGTGCAGCGCGCTCATCCAGTGCCGGGTCGTACGCCGGGTCAGCCCGCTGTCCGGTGCGTAGGCCTCGAAGAGGTGGAACGCGCCCGGCACCATGTGCAGTTCCGTACTGACACCCGCCTCGACCAGCCGGCGGCCGTAATCGAGCCCTTCGTCACGCAAGGGGTCGCTTTCGGCCACGAGAATGTAGGCGGGCGGAAGGCCGGCCAGGTCCTCGGCACGTGCGGGTGCCGCGCCGGGGGTCGGCGCCGGTCCGTCGAAGCCCAGGTAGGTCCGCCACATTTCCAGCACGGTGGCGCGGTTGAGCGCCCGGTGGTCCGTCATGGCGTGGGTCGACGGGGTCCGGCAGCGGTCGTCGAGGACCGGCACCAGGAGCAGCTGGTGGATCAGCGCGGGGCCGCCCTCGTCGCGGGCCCGCAGGGCCACGCCGGCGGCCAGGCAACCGCCCGCGGAACGCCCGCTGACGCCGAGACGCGCGGGGTCGACGCCGAGGACGGCGGCGTTGTCGGCGAGCCACCGCAGGGCGGCGCAACAGTCGTCGAGGCCTGCGGGGAAGGGGTGTTCGGGGGCGAGACGGTACTCCACGGAGACCACGACCGCGCCGCCGCCCAGGCAGATCTCCCGGCAGTTGCTGTCGCCCGTGTCCAGGTCACCCGTGACGAACGCACCGCCGTGACAGTAGAGCACACCGGGGATCGCGCCTTCGGCGTCGGTCGGGGTGTAGATCCGCAGCGGAACACGCGTGCCGTCCGGGCCGACGAAGGACGTGTCGCGCACCTCGATACGGGGATCCGCGGGGGGCCGGTTCGCCGCCAGCAACTCCCGGGTCGCCACGCGCGTGCCCTTGATGTCGGAGAACCAGTCAATGGGGGGAAGATCCGCGAACACCGCGGAAAGGTCGCCGTGAATATTCAAGATGGGGGATCCCTCAGGTCAAGCGAATTGGCGCCGGAATAGTAACAAGGGCGGCGGTAACTGCACGGCGAAACAGTCGAATTCACGTCAGGAAGCGAAGAGGGCTCCGACGGCCCCGGCCGACGGGGGAAACCGTCGGCCGGGACAATGGAGCCCGGATGGCCGGGAAAAGGACGGGGCGAGCGGCTATGCCGACCTCTCCGTGTCGAACGGCCGGTTCGTCGTGGGAAGGAGAGAGGCGGTGACGGCCTTGTTCACGGCGTCGATCCGGGAGACCGCCTGCAACTTGTCGAAGATGTTCCGCAGATGGCGCTTCACCGTGCCTTCGGCGATCCCCATGGCCTTGGCGATCTGACGGTTGCTGCGGGCCGCCGCGACATGGGCGAGCACCTCGGTCTCCCGCGCGGACAGAACACCCGGGCCGAGCGGCCTGCCCCGGGTGACCTGGAGGCTCTGCCGGGAGACCGACATCGTGACCTGCTGATCACCGCCTCGGGTGGCGCGGATCGCCGAGATCAGCGTGCCGCGGGCCGCGCTCTTGTGCAGGTAACCGCTGACCCCGAGGTCCAGGAAGGACTGGACGAGGTCGGGGGCGTCGTACATGGTCAGGATGATCGTCTGGGTTCCGGGGGCGCACTCGTTGAGCTGGGCGACCGTGTCCAGCACGGTCTGGCCCGGCATCTCCACGTCCAGGATCGCCACGTCGGGACGGTGTTCCACGGCCAGCTCCACTGCCGACCTGCCGTCCCCGGCCTCGGCCACCACTTCGAGGTCGGGCTCCCTGCGCAGCGAGTCGCACAGGGCGTGGCGCAGGATGGTGTGATCGTCCGCCACCAGGATGCGAATGCGCTCACTCATCGTCGGCGGCTCCCGGCAGGGGAATCCACAGCGAGGCACGGGTGCCGTACCCCGGGCGGCTGGTGAGCTGGAAACTGCCGCCGAGCTGGGTGACCCGCTCGCCCATGGAGATCAGCCCGTGGCCGTGACGGGCGAGGCTCGCCTCGTGCACGTCGAAGCCGATGCCGTCGTCCTCGACGGAGGCCCGGGCCTCGTTGTCGGCGAAGGCGACGCGCACCGTCAGCCTGCCGGCCCGGGCGTGGACGAGGGCGTTGAGCAGACATTCGCGCAGGACGAGGAAGAGTTCGTCCAGGATCTTGGGACTCACCGGCGACTCGTCCCCGTCGACCTCGACGTCCAGTTGGACGTCGGGCATCTGCATGGCTTCGACGAAGGCCTCGAGTCCGGCGCGCAGAGTGCCGTCCGTGCTCGGGTCGTGCAGCCAGGTGATGAGTTCACGCAGTTGCAGCAGCGTGCCGACCAGGGTGTCCCGGGCGCTCAGCACGGTGCGCTGGTCCTGCGTCGGTTCCTCCGGGAACGACAGGGCGTACAACTCCAGTTGGCGCATGGCCAGGCTGATGTTGTTGCCCACCCGGTCGTGGACGTCACGCGCCAGGGTGTGTCGTTTCGCCTCCGCGGCCTTCTCCACGGCTTCCAGCAGGGACGCGTGCTGCCGGGTGTGCAGCTGCCACCGCGCGTGCACGCTGCGGTAGAGCGTGAGCAGCGCCTCTCCGCGCAGTGTCGCGGAGTCGCTGTCGGTGCCGATGACCTCGCGCAGTGCGATGGCGACCGTCTCGAAGAGGAGCGCGGACGCCTCGGCCATCGCGGGCTGGTCGACGAGGAGACCGATGCGCTGGTCCACGGTCCGCCGCGCCGAAGTCTCCGCCTCCTCGACGGAGATGGCCTGCCCGGTGCGCAGTGTCTGCGCGCAGTCGTCGAGCACGAGTACGGCCTGCAGGTCGGAGAACCGCTTCCCCGACGGGTGGTGCAGCACCGCATTACCACGCTGGCGCAACAGGGACCTGAATCGCTTGGCAATTTCCGGCCGACGTGCTGTCAGGGCATCAAGTGCCGTGCCAGATCCGCCTTCCCGAACGTCGGCTATGTCTATTTTTTTGTTGACGGCCACAATTCCCCCTGATCCATGGCCACTCTCAATGGGTTGCAGGTTACCAAGTGGTAGTGACGCGCAGACGGAGGGTCCGTACAAACATGGCAAAAAACAGCACTTGCGCACTGCGTGGCGGAGCCTTCACGGTGTGTCACCCGACGCTGGTCGTGGAGGTGCGCCGAGCAGGACCGTGAGCCTGGCCGGGAGACGCGGCGAGAAACCCGAAACACGGCCGTCACATGGGACGCCGTTCTCGACGGTGGTTTACCGGACAACCAAGTCCTGGGTGGCGGACGCCAATTCGGATCCCGGCCTCCGGCGGCGCGTCCCAAGTCCCACGGTTGCGGCCGACACCTGCTCCCGGCGCGGAACCGGATCGGACCCCGGGACAGCGCCCTCGAAGCGGGCGCCCGTCGCCGTCGACATGCCACCCACCCCTGGCATGGAGCAGGGCCTGGAGGTAGCCGCCTATCACTAAAGGAACACACGGCCGGCTACCCCTTTGGTTGCCTATTTTCCCCAAGTCCCGCCTGCCTACCGTTGCCGCAGTTTGGCAATCGTGCCTGAGATGAGGGGGAATCCAGGATGAGGCTGGGTGACGCGCTGAGCATCAAGGCGGCCGCGACATGGCTGCCCGAGACCCGCGAGACGGTCACCGAAGTGATCGCCGACGGTCGCCTCGAACCCGAACACGAGCACCGCGTCGGCGTGACCGAGCTGCCCGTCTCCCGGGACCTCGCCGGACCGCAGCTCGCGGCCCGCGCGGCCCGGCGCGCACTGGAGCAGGCGGCATGGGACCCGAACCGGGTGGACCTGCTCGCCCACGCCTGGATCTACCACCAGGGCCATGACTTCTGGGCCCCCGCCCACTACGTGGCGCACGAGGCGGGCCTCCGCCGCACCCTCCCCTTCGGACTCCAGCACATGTCCAACGGCGGAGCGCTGGGCCTGCAACTCGCCGCCGTCCGGCTCCTGGCCGACGCCGGGACCGACTCCGCGATGGTCACCACCGGCGACCGCTTCGCCCTCCCCGGGTTCGACCGGTGGGCCGGCGACTACGACGTCGTGTACGGCGACGGCGGCACCGCCCTCGTCCTCGGCCGCCGGGACGGCGACGGCGACCTGCTGCACATGCTGTCGTTCGCGACCTCGGCCGCGCCCGAGACGGAGAACTTCTTCCGCGGCCGCGACGAGTTCAGCGCCGCGCCGCTCACCCACAGCCGGCCCATCGACGTACGACGCCCGAAGAAGGCGTTCCTGGAGATGGGCGGCATGGTGACGCTCAAGGAACTGGGCCTCGTCAACGTACGGCACGTCCTCCTGGAGAGCCTGCGCCTGGCGGACGTGGCACCCGCCGACCCCCGCATCCGGTGCGTCGCGCTGCCCCGCGCGGGCGACTCCGTCTACAACCTCATGTACCTGCCTGTGATCGAAGACGTCCTCAAGGCCGAACCCCTCTTCCTCGGCCGTCGCACCGGTCACCTGGGCGCGGGGGACTTCATCGCCAACCTCGCCGACATCATCGACTCGGGCATCCTCGCGCCCGGAGAGATCGCCCTCGTGGTCGGCGGTGGCGCCGGATACACGTGGTCGTGCGCGGCCTTCCAGGCACCGGAGAAGAGCCATGGCTGAGCCCCACCACACGGACCAGACCTCCCAGCGCACGAAGGCCACGATGAACACCACCCCCCAGCCCGCCACGCACACCCCCGAACCCGCGTCCGCCCCTCCCGCGGCCTCCCACGAACCCGTCGCCGTCGTCGGCATCGCCTGCCGGCTGCCCGGCGCACCCGACCCGCAGAGTTTCTGGAACCTGCTGGAGCGCGGCGAGGACGCGATCACCGAGGCACCGCCCGAGCGCTGGACACCCCAGGTCGCGCTGCGGGCACCGTACGGCGGGTTCATCGAGGACGTCGACCGGTTCGACGCCCAGTTCTTCGGCATCAGCCCGCGCGAGGCCGCGACGATGGACCCGCAGCAACGGCTGATGCTGGAGCTGAGCTGGGAAGCGCTCGAAGACGCCCGTATCGTCCCCGACGAACTGCGCGGCACCAGGACCGGTGTCTTCGTCGGGGCGATCGCCGACGACTACGCCCGCCTCCTCCAGCGGGCCGGCACGAACGGCATCACCCAGCACACCGTCACCGGAACCCACCGCGGCATCATCGCCAACCGCGTCTCCTACTTCCTCGACCTGCGCGGCCCCAGCCTCACCGTCGACACCGCGCAGTCCTCCGCGCTCGTCGCCGTCCGGACGGCCTGCGAGTCCCTCGCCCGCGGCGAGTCCGAACTCGCCATCGCGGGCGGAGTGAGCCTGAACCTCCTCGCGGAGACCACACTCGGCACGGAGAAGTTCGGCGGCCTCTCCCCCGACGGCCGCTGCTACACCTTCGACGAGCGAGCCAACGGTTACGTCCGCGGAGAGGGCGGCGGTGCCCTGCTGCTCAAGCCGTACTCCCGCGCGCTCGCCGACGGCGACCGCGTCCACTGGATCATTCTGGGCGGCGCCGTCAACAGCGACGGCGCCGGCCCCGGCCTCACCGTCCCCAGCGAACGGGCGCAGCAGGAGGTGATCCGGCTCGCCCACCGGGACGCCGGCGTCGACCCGGCGCACATCCAGTACGTGGAACTGCACGGCACCGGCACCAAGGTCGGCGACCCCATCGAGGCGGCCGCCCTCGGCGCCGCCCTGGGCGCACGACGCCCCGCCGGCGAACCCGTCCGCGTCGGCTCCGCCAAGACCAACGTCGGGCACCTGGAGGGCGCGGCCGGCATCGTCGGACTGCTGAAGGCGGGCCTGAGCATCGCTCACCGCGCCCTCCCGGCGAGCCTCAACCACGAGCGCCCCAACCCCGCCATCCCGCTCGCGGACCTGGGCCTGCACGTCCAGCGCGAACTCGGCCCCTGGCCCCACCCCGAGCGCCGGCTCCTCGCCGGCGTCAGCTCCTTCGGCATGGGCGGTACCAACGCCCACCTGGTCCTCGCCGAGGCACCGCACGGCGACGCGGCCGACGGCACCCCGGACCCGCGGCCCACGGCGGAGCGGCCGGCGCCCGCCCCACGTCCCGCCGCCGTGCCCTGGCTGCTGTCCGCCAAGACCGAGGCGGCCCTGCGCGCCCAGGGCGAGCGGCTGCTCGACCTGCTCGCGGCGGACACGTCCGCCGCCCCCAGGGACATCGCCCACTCGCTCGCCACCACCCGCACCCACTTCCCGCACCGGGCCGCGGTCGTGGCCGACAGCCGTGACGCGCTGATCGCCGGGCTCACCGCCCTGGCGCACGGCCGGCGCACGGCGGCCGTGACCAAGGGACGGGAGAGCGACGGCCGCCTGGCCTTCCTGTTCACCGGGCAGGGCAGCCAGCGCCTCGGCATGGGCCGGGGCCTGTACGAGGCATTCCCCGCCTACGCGGAGGCGTTCGACGCCGTGTGCGCGGAACTCGACGCCCGCGTCGGCCGTTCGCTGCGCGCGGTCGTCTGGGCCGCCGCCGACTCCGGCCCGGACGCGGAACTGCTCCACGAGACCCGCTACACCCAACCCGCGCTGTTCGCCGTCGAGGTGGCCCTGCACCGCCTCTTCACGTCCTGGGGCATCCGCCCGGACGCCGTCGCCGGACACTCCATCGGGGAGGTCGCCGCCGCCCACGTCGCCGGGGTCCTCTCCCTCGCCGACGCCGCCGCCCTGATCGCCGCCCGCGGCAGGCTCATGCAGAACCTGCCGACGGGCGGAGCCATGATCGCCCTGGAGGCGTCCGAGACCGAGGTGCTCCCGCTGCTCGCGGGTCGCGAACACGCCGTCGGACTCGCCGCCGTCAACGCCCCGGACGCCACCGTCGTCTCCGGCGCCGAGCCCGACGCCCAGGAGATCGCCGACCACTTCCGCGAGCTCGGCCGCAAGACCCGCAGGCTGAAGGTGAGTCACGCCTTCCACTCGCCGCTGATGGCGCCGATGCTGGACGACTTCCGGACCGTCGCCGAGAGCCTCACCTATCACGCGCCGCAGCTGAGCATCGTCTCGACCGTCACCGGGGAACCGGTCCGTGCCGAGGAACTGCAGAGCCCCGAGTACTGGGTCCGGCACGTCGCGGGAACGGTCCGGTTCGCCGCGGCCGTACGGTCCCTGCACGACAGCGGAGTGCGCACCTATCTGGAGATCGGACCGGGCGGCGTCCTCACCGCCATGGGCGCCGAGTGCCTCGACGGCGCCGACGCCCTGCTGCTGGCCGCCCTGCGCGACGGCGACGAGCCGACCGCGGCCCTCAGGGCCGCCGCCGCACTGCACACCCACGGCGTCACCGTCGACTGGCCCACCGTCCTCGGCGACGACGCGACCCCGGTCGACCTGCCCACGTACGCCTTCCAGCGCAAGCGGTACTGGAGCGAAGCCGCCCTCACCGCACCCGTGCCCGGCACGGAGGACACCCACGACGCCGCACTGGACGCCGACGCGGCCGACGACCGGGCGGCCCGGGCCACCACCCGGCTCCCGGACACAGGCCACGCCGACGACGACACAGCGGCGCCGGCGATCCCGAACCCCGCCCGGCTGTCCGCCCGCGACGCCCGCGAGCTCGAGCAGCAGCTGACCGACCTCGTCCGCGCCCACGCCGCGGCCGTGCTCGGCCACGACGCCACGGACTCCGCCGACGCCGTCATCGAACTGACCACCACCTTCAAGGAGCTGGGCTTCGACTCGCTGCTCGCGGTCGAGTTGCGCGACAGCCTCAACGAGGAGCTCGGCCTGCGTCTGCCCGCGGGTCTGCTGTTCAGCCACCCGACTCCGGGGGAACTCGTCACCCGGCTCATGGCGGAGGTGGGCCAGACCGACACACCCACCGCCCCGGCGTCGAGCACGGCCGCCGTCCTCACCGACGAGCCCATCGCCATCGTGGCGATGTCCTGCCGCTACCCCGGCGGCGCCGCCACCCCGGACGACCTGTGGCGCATCGTCGCCGACGGGACGGACGCGACCGGCGACTTCCCCGTGGACCGGGGCTGGGACCTCGACGAGCTGTTCGGTACGGACCCGTCGCGGGCCGGTGCCGCGTCCAGCACCCGCCGCGGTGGTTTCCTCGCCGACGTGGCCGGGTTCGACGCCGGCTTCTTCGGGATCAGCCCGCGCGAGGCCACCGCGATGGACCCGCAGCAGCGGCTGCTGCTGGAGACCGCCTGGGAGGCCTTCGAGCATGCCGGCATCGACCCGTCGTCCCAGCGGGGCCGACGCGTCGGCACCTTCATCGGCGCCACCGCGATGGACTACGGACCCCGGCTGCACGAGACGGCCGCGGGCTCGGAGGGCTATCTGCTGACGGGCAACGCCTCCAGTGTCATCTCCGGCCGGCTCGCCTACTCGTTCGGGTTCGAGGGTCCGGCGTTGACGGTGGACACGGCGTGCTCGTCGTCGTTGGTGGCTCTGCACCTGGCGATGCAGTCGCTGCGGCGCGGCGAGTGCGACCTGGCCCTGGCCGGCGGTGTCACCGTCATGGCCACGCCCGGCATGTTCGTGGAGTTCTCCCGACAGCAGGGCCTGTCGGCGGACGGCCGCTGCAAGGCCTTCTCGGCGTCGGCCGACGGCACCGGCTGGGCCGAGGGCGTCGGCCTCGTCCTGGTCGAGCGCCTGTCCGAGGCACGACGCCACGGGCACCGGGTACTGGCCGTCGTCCGCGGTACGGCCATCAACCAGGACGGTGCCTCCAACGGCCTGACCGCCCCCAACGGCCTCGCCCAGGAACGCGTCATCCAGCAGGCACTCGCCGACGCCGGCCTGACGAACCTCGACGTGGACGCCATGGAGGCGCATGGTACGGGGACGCGGCTGGGTGATCCGATCGAGGCGCAGGCGTTGCTGGCGACGTATGGCAAGGGTCGTGACGGGGAGCGTCCGTTGTGGCTGGGGTCGTTGAAGTCGAACATCGGGCACAGTCAGGCCGCCGCGGGTGTGGGTGGTGTGATCAAGATGGTGCAGGCGATGCGCCATGGTGTGTTGCCGCGCACCCTGCACGTGGATGAGCCCACTCCGCACGTGGACTGGGAAGCGGGTGCGGTGCGGCTGCTGACGGAGGAGGTGGCGTGGGAGCGGGGTGAGCGTCCCCGTCGGGCCGCTGTGTCCTCCTTCGGGATCAGCGGCACCAACGCCCACCTCATCCTCGAAGAAGCACCCGACGCACCGTCGCCCGTCGACGGCAACCCTCCTCCCCGCGAAGACTCGACCACGGCACCGGTGCCCGTCCTGTGGCCCCTCTCCGGCGCGGACGAATCAGGGCTGCGAGGCCAGGCCCAGCGGCTGTCCGCGTTCCTGGAGCGGTGTGGGGGTGTGGATCTGGCGGATGTGGGTGTGTCGTTGGGTGTGCATCGTGCGGTGCTGGGTCGGCGTGCGGTGGTGGTGGGTGCG
>NZ_JBEZMO010000050.1:0-40832 GCF_040652655.1 Streptomyces sp. NPDC048191 | reverse complement strand
CGCGTCTTCCGCAGAGCCCGCTGCAGCCCTAACCGCATGACGGTCATCGCCGCTGCCGTCCTCACCCTGGAGCGTCAACGCTGAAAAGGCTCAGTGACCACTTGTCCTTCACCCGCGCCGGTGACGTGGCCCTCGGAACACTCGTTCCTCTGCCACGCGCGCGGGAGGTGGCCCGTGAGGTGGGCCGCCGTGCTCAGAGTACGCAAGCAGCAGTCGGTGTCCCGCTCCTGCTGGAGAACATCACCTATTACATGGACCTGCCCGCTCCCTTGACGGAAGCGCAGTTCATCACAGAGGTGATGGAACATTGCGAGTGCGGCCTGCTGCTCGACTTGACCAATTTGGACATCAACGCACGCAATCACCGCTACAGCCCCGAGGAGTTCCTGGATTCCATCCCGCTGGAACGCGTGGTCCAGATTCATCTGGCCGGCGGACAGGACGGCGTAGGAGACGCAATGGCGCTGGACACCCATGCGGCATCCGTGCCTGAGCGAGTGTGGACGTTGCTGCGTGAGCTGGTGGGGCGGGCTCCTGTTCGCACGACGCTGCTGGAGCGGGACGCTCTCTACCCCGAGGACTTCACCGAACTGCAGGCCGACCTCGACCGCGCCCGCGCAACGTTGCTCGAGGCCCCCACCCCCGGCAAGGAGATGGTGTGATGGGTGTCCGGGAAGCCCTCGCCGAGATTCTGACCACGCCGGCCATCGTGCTGGCCCAATGGCGAGAGCATCCGCAATCGCTGCGGGACCGTCACCAACTCTCCCAGGCGGAAGCTGACATGCTGCTCACTGCCGCCACCCACGCCGGATGCCAGGTGACCGCCGATCAGGTACGTTTCAAGCTGCGCACTGCGCTGGAGTGTGCCCTGCCGCGCACCGTCGCAGAAGCAGACGCCCGCCATGGCCCCGTTGTCGAGGAGTTCGTGCGCAACACCGTGCGCCGGCCGTTCCTCGACAAGGAGACTGCGTTGTTCGCACTGGGCGACACATTCCTGGCCTGGATCGCCGGACAGGTGCCGGACGGACTCATTGATTTCGGGCAGTTCGAACTCGTGCGTAACCGGCTGGTCCATGACCCGGTAGCCGCCGAGGCTGCGAGAACATGGGCGCACACCGATCACGGGACGAGCCCGGCAGCCGGCCGAGAACAGGTCGCCCGCAGCCGGCTCACCCTGTCGGCAACGGTACGCCTGGCCGCGTACGACCACGACGTCACCGCTGTGCAGGCACCACGAAACCTGCCCCGACAGCCCGTCCACGTGATGCTCCACCGCAGATGGAAACAGCCCCCGCGCATCTACCGGGCCGGCATGGGAACGACACTCCTGCTGAGCTTGTGCGACGGGACCAGAACCGGCTCTGACATAGCAGGCATCTCCGGCATCGAAGCCGGTGCCGCGATGGACACACTGCAACGGCTTGCCAAGGCCGGCGTGGTGACCCCGAACCTTCCCATACCCAACCCAGCGTCGCCCGGAGCCACCAGTACCGGCGGAAACACACATCCCGGATGACGCCACCAACCCTCCACCGCAACATCCCCAGCCCACCCGCCCCCCAATTTCGTGTCTCGTGTACGGGCATCACCATCCAACACACGGACACGACACCCAGCCCGAAAACGAGCCGGCCCCTCGTGACACCGCACCAGCGGCATCACCATCCCCAAAAAGGAGAACACCATGCCCACCGCAACCCTCACCCGGACGACAGCTCCGGAGGAACTCCTCCAGTTCGAGACCGTCCCCCACCTCTCCGACGACAATGGCATCCAACAGCGCGCCGAAATCTGCGATGTTGTCACCTGCGGTATTGTCATGTGCGGTATTGGCAATTGGCAGGCGCACGGGTTCGAAACCGTCCCCGACCTCTCCGCAGACGACGGCATCCAACGGCGCGCCGAGGTTTGCAGGTGCAGTTGCCACCGTTGTGGGACTTCCTCGCGCACATAGGCGCTGAACATGGGGTCGGCCGCCGGTTGCATGCGTACGGCGGCCGGCCTACGCCCGGCATCGCACCCTTCCATGAGCCCTCACACCCGCCGCCACGCTCACTCCGGTGCACCGGCTGGCCCCCACAGCGTCGCCCGTGACACCTCATCGCTGCTGCTGCCGAACACCGTGGTCGGCGGCCCCAACAGCCCTCGGTGCATCGTCGGCGGACGGGGCGCACTGCTGTGGGACAGCGGTGGCCGTCACTACATCGACACCACTGCCGGGCTCAGCGCGTGCGCCGTCGGATACGGCCACCCACAGCTGGTCCAGGCCGCCACCCTCCAGATGCAGCGCCCGCCTCGCCTCCTTTCCCCTCCTCGCTGGATGCGTCAACGAACCGGCCATAAGCCTTGCCGACCGTCTGAGGTCCATCGCGCCAGCCGGACTGTCGAAGGCTTTCTACACCAGCGGCGGAAGCGAAGGGGTGGAAATGGCGCTCAGATTCGCCCACCTCGCTCACTTCAACACCGGCGAGTCCGAGCGCACGCTGATCCTCACCCTCAAGGGGGCCTACCACGGGGCAACTGCCGGGGCACTGGGTGTCACGGAAATCGACGCCCTTCACCACGGGCTGAAGGACTCACGGCCGCTGAGCATCCCGCTGTCTCTCCCTCACGCCAGGCCGCTGGGCCCCGACGCCACGGACATTCTGATCAACGAACTGGAGCAGACAATCGCGGTAGTTGGCGGTGAGCGCATCGCCGCGTTCACCGGCGAGCCCGTTCTCGGCATGGCCGGCATGATCCCTGCACCCCACGGCTACTGGCCGCGCCTGCAGCAGATTCTCAAGCAGCACCGGATCCTACTGATCGCTGACGAAGTCGCTACCGGCTACGGCCGCACGGGAGATTGGTTCGCCTGCCCACATCAGGGAATCGAGCCCGACATCACGGTGACTGCCAAAGCACTAACGAGCGGCTACATCCCCATGGGCGCCGTCCTGGTCAGCGATCACGTCATCGACATGCTCCACGGAACCCAGCTGACCCACGGTTTCACCTTCGGCGGCCACGCCGCCGCAGCCGCAGTAGCGCTCGCCAACCTGAACATCATCGAACAAGAGCACCTCACCGCCCGCGCCGCCAAACTGGGTACACAAATACTCCAGCAGCTCAAGCCACTGGAAGAACTCCCATGGGTCGAAGAGGTACGCGGCACCGGACTGATGCTGGCCGTCGAACTCACGCCCCGCGCAACCGCCGCCGCTCGCGATCTCCCCGCCCGCGCAGCCGCAGCAGGCGTCCTCCTGCGCAACTCCCCCCGCCAGATCTGTCTGACACCCCCCCTAGTTATCACCGACGGACAGGCACAACACATCATTGACGTCATCACTACAGAAATCCGCGCTCTGGGAGCAAGCACGCTCCACCCGGCGGACTGAACCGTTCCGGGTTGATCGAGACTCCGGGAGGTGTCAGCGACTTTGTATAAATCCTTGGGGTTCACATGGCGTTGAGCCTGTCCTCGAAGAAGAGTGAGAACTGGCCGTGGCTGACATGGATGTTCAGGCCCAGACCGAGCTCCGCGTGGGCCCGGCGGGTGCCGTAGGTGCCGCGGGAGGCGGTGTGGATGCCCACGATGGCCTCGGTCAGCCAGGCGTGCTTGACCAGGCGGTTCGACGGCGGCCGGTCACGCCAGGCGTAGTATCCGGGCTCTGCGACATGCAGCACCCGGCAGGCAAGCTGCATCGGCAGTTGCTCACGGGCCATCACGCGGATGGCTTCGAACCGCCTTTTGGGGACGTCACCTCGCCCAACAGTTCGGCAGCCCGCCGGTGGATGGCCAACTCAGCCTCCAGCTCGGCGATACGCTTGCGGACCGCAGTGAGCTCGGACTGGTCGCTGCTGGTCGTACTGGGGCAACTGCCCCGTATCGATGAGGTGCTGGCGACGCCAGACATAGATCGTCTGGTCACTGATGCCGAGAAGTCGGGCGACCTCGGCTACCTTCCTGCCGGATGCGACAAGATCGAGAACCTGACGGCGCGCGCGAGTCTGCCGGGGGAAAACGCCGCCTGGCCGGTGACCTGGCGGCGCACGACGCGTAGTGAGCGGGTGAAGGAGATCCGGTTGGGGTCCTGATCGGCTTGTCGTGCGACCTGGTGCATCACCGGCGAAGACGCCGATCTGGCAGTTCTCGGTGCGGCCGGCAGTTCCGGAGTACTGACGTTGAACCCCCGTGGAGGTGATGCCCTTCTTGATGAACCCGGTGTCGTCGATGATGAGAACGCCGTCGCTCTCGCCGAGCTTGTCGGCGACGTATTGCTGCAGGTCGTCGCGGATGTCGTCGGGATTCCACTTCGCTCCGGCGAGCAGGTGCTGCAGGCCGTCAGGGGTGGAGTGACCTGCCTGCTCGGCCAGTTGCCAGCTGTACTTTCGGGCCACCGGGGCGAGCAAGCCGCGTACGTAGTCGCGCATGCGGCGGCGTAGTTCCACCCGGCCGAAGCGATGGCCGGTGGTCACGAAGAGATCGTCCAGTTCCAGGTCCCACTGCTCGGCAACACGCTCGGTGATCACGTGACGAGACTGCCCAGCACCCTGTCACTACCTGCGGCGCTGTCGCACGATCGAGGGGCGGCCTGCCGAAGGCCACCCCTGACCACTCCGCGGCCCACCACACTCCAGCCGCCCAGCGAAAACCGCAGGTCAGACAGCGAAATCCTGCTGGAGCACTAGGCAGGCAGGTCGGAGGTGAACGCCAGAACGACGTTGTGGCCTCCGAACCCGAACGAGTTGCTGATCGCTGCAGCCACCCGTTGCGGCCGGGCTTTGTCCGTGACGTGGTTGAGGGTGCCTTCCGCTGCCGCCCCGTCGAGGTTCGCGGTTGGGGGGACCAGCTGGTGCTCGATGGTGAGGACTGTGAGAGCGGCCTCGATGGCTCCTGCTGCACCCAGTGCGTGCCCCAGGACGCCTTTTGGCGCCGTCACCGTCGGTCCATGGGGCAAGGCCCGACTGATCATGGCGGCCTCCGCCGCGTCGCCCAAGGGCGTCGATGTGGCATGGGCGTTGACATGATCGATGTCGGCAGGGGCGAGCCCGGCGTCGCGGAGCGCCTGGCACAAGGCGATCTCCGATCCTGCTCCCTGTGGGTGCGGCGAGGTGGGATGGTAGGCATCCGTGCTGGCTCCGCAGCCCGCAAGGTAGGCGCGGGGGCGTCGCCCGCGGGCGGCTGCGTCCCGGGTTCGCTCCAGCACGAGGATTGCGGCCCCTTCGGACATGACGAACCCGTCTCGCTCAGGTGAGAAGGGACGGGAGGCACCGGATATGTCATGACTGCGGGTGGACAGTGCTCCCATGCGATGGAATGCGGCCATTGTCAGCGGGTCGACAGCCATCTCGGCTCCGCCTGCCAGTACGATGTCGCACAGTCCCGACGTCAGTAACCCGCGGGCCGTCATCAGGGCGCTTGCTCCCGATGCGCAGGCCGTCGCGGTCGCCAGACTGGGCCCGTGGATCCCCAGGCTCAAGGCTACTTCTCCGGCAGGCATATTCGGCAGCGCCATCGGCATCGTCAACGGAGACACACTGATGGGGCCTTTGTCGACGAGCCTCAGTGCCTGGATGCGCCACTGAGTAAGATCTCCGATGCCGCAGCCGACGACCACTCCGACCCGAGTGGCGTCCCACGAGGCCGTATCCAGTCCCGCGTCCACGACGGCATCATGGCTTGCCGACACCGCCGCCTTCACGACCGGGCTCATCCGCCACGACGAACGTGCTGGCGCCCCGCGCCCGAGTGCAGTCGCTTCCTGCAGGCTGCAGGAGAAGTCCACGGGAAGCCCGCTCAGCCGTGGATCGGCGGCCGCGGCCGGTCTGCCCCGACACACCTCTTCCCAGGTAGGGCGGGTGCCGTCACCAGCCGGGGTGATCAATCCGAGGCCCGTGACGGCAACCGCAGGAGCCCCCGTCATCCGGCGTGCCGTTCCGCGTTGGCCGCGACCGTGACGAGTTCGGCGAATTCCGCCAGGCTATTCGCGGAAGTTACGCCGTCCTCGGTCACAGTGACACCCAGTTCCTCGCTGAGAACAACGGCCAGCTCAGCCAGAGCGAGAGAGTCCAGCTCGAGGTCACCGATCGTCCTGCCCGGCTCGATGTCGTCGGCTGGGACGGCGAACTTGCTGATGAGCGCGCGGCGAAGAGCACTGTAAACGACGTCGCTTGTTGGGGACATGCGGAGATTCCTTAGGTTGTGGATGGGTGGTGCTTCTGTCACGGTCGGCCGGCGAGGTCCACTCACGGGTGGGGCGCCGGGCTCTGAGGTAGATCCGGCCAGATCAACGCGGCGGAGCCCCAGGTCAGCCCACCTCCGAAACCGGCAAGCACAATCCGTTCGCCCGCTTGGAGGACGCCGTCCCTGTCGGCGTGGGCCAGTGCCAGTGGAATGGAGGCTGCCCCTGTGTTGCCGACGACAGCGAGGTTGCCGACGTTCTTATGCTTCGGGAGTGCAATCCGTTCGCAGACGGACGACAGGATTCGGGCGTTCGCCTGGTGACCGACGAATCGGTCAATGTCCTGTACCTGCCATCCGAGGCGGTCGAGTAGGGCGTTCACCGAGTCGCTCATACGTACCACGGCGTGCTTGTAGACCTCGGGCCCGCGCATCCGGAAGTAGTGGTCTCCGCCCGCCGCCGGCTGCCCGGTGGACCGGTGCCGGGACCCGCCCGCGGGCACGGTGATGAGGTCCGCCTGCGTGCCGTCGGTTCCGAGATCGAAACCGAGCAGAGCGCCGTGCTCGCCGGCCACGCCTCGGTGCAGGAGCACGGCGCCTGCACCGTCGCCGAACACGACGCCTGCTGATCGGTCCTCAGGGTCCAAAAGCGTGGAGTACACATCAGCGGCTACCAGAAGGAG
The DNA here is from genome assembly GCF_040652655.1 of Streptomyces sp. NPDC048191. NCBI lineage: Bacteria > Bacillati > Actinomycetota > Actinomycetes > Kitasatosporales > Streptomycetaceae > Streptomyces > Streptomyces sp. NPDC048191. Next base: position 33,986 of record NZ_JBEZMO010000050.1, on the reverse strand, counting down.
CCGTTCGGACACTCCGGCCGCGACGAGTCCCGCTGCAGTAGCGAGCGCATAGATGAACCCGCTGCAAACCGCCGCGACGTCGAAGGCCGCAACCGGCCCGAGTCCGAGGCGGGCCGCCAGGGCCGGCGCGGTGGCGGGCAACGGGTGATCGGGGGTCGAGGTCGCCAGGATCAGCGTATCGACGCGTCGGTCTCCGGCAAGAACGCGTCTGGCTGCCTCGAAGGCAAGGTCCGAGGTGGCGGTCCCCGGGCCCGCACGGTGCCGGCTGGAGACTCCGGTGCGTGAACGGATCCAGGAATCAGTCGTCAGCCAGGCCTTTGGCAGTTCGTCGTTCGTCACCCTCCGCTCCGGCACCCAGCCGGCCACGCCTTTCAGTACGCATGCTGCTGTCATGGCGACACCCCCGGGGTGACGTTCCGGTCAGCCCTGAGCCCCAACGGCAGGCGGAGCCGGCTCCGAGACGCCCAGGCGGAGGCCGCTTCGATCTTTTGCAAGGGATGTCGGCGGTGCACCGGAGGCGTCTGTGACATCCCCGCGAGCTGTCCGACCAGCTTCGCTGTGGTGAAGACGATCCCCCTACCAGGCATGCAGTCCGCCCTCCTGCAAGAGACGCTTCGTCTGCTTCCGCTGCACCTTTCCGCTGGTGGTACGGGGCAGGGACCCCGGCTTTAGGAACACCACCTTGGCGACACCCACCTGGTGCGAGTCGGAGACCGCGCTCCGCACGGCCCGCGTGATCTCTTCCCTGGACACTTCACCGCGTTCGGGTCGGGTCCCGGCGTCAGTCACGATCCGGTGCGGCCGCGTCGTCTCGGCCACGACGCAGACCTTGGTCTCAGTACCGTCTCCCCACTCGAACACGGCCACGCGGTTGCGGGCCACGGCCGCATGGCTCTCCTCGACGCTCAATTCGATGTCCTGGGGATGGACATTGCGACCGTCGACGATGATCAGATCATCCGTTCTCCCGGTCACGAACAGCTGGCCGTCGTCGAGGAAGCCGAGATCATGCGTCCGCAGGTAGGGTCCCTCGTCCGAATCCGCTAGCCGACCACCGAAAGTCGCGGCAGTCGCATCGGGATTGCCCCAGTAGCCCCGGGCCACGTTGGCACCCGCCAGCCAGATCTCACCAACATGCCCTGCCGCACACGGGCGCCGGGTCTCGGGGTCGACGATCCGTGCCCGAAGGTTGGCGGGAAGCCTGCCAACGCCCACCAGCGGTCGGCTCGGTTCATCGTCTCCGGCGGAAAGCACGCGCCCCTTGCTCTCCAGGGCACACGTCCGCGCGTGGATCACTCTTGCGTCACCGGGCCGACGGCTGCCGCTCACGTAGACGTTGGCTTCGGCGAGCCCGTAGCTGGGCATGAAGGCCGACATCCGAAATCCGCTGTTGCTGAAATTGGCTGCGAAGCGGTCCAAGGTCACGGCCCGCACGGGCTCGGCTCCACTTAGCGCATACTTCCACCCGTGTAGATCGATGCTGTCGCGTTGCTCTGGTGTGATCCGTTCGGTGCACAGGTCGTAGGCGAAGTTCGGGGCGGCTGAGAACTGGGCCCCATAGCGGTCGATCGACTGCAGCCAGACCGACGGGTCCATGAGAAAGGTCATCGGGGTCATGACGACCGCGCGGCCGCCCAGGAAGGGGGGCAGCAACAGCGTGGCCAGCCCCATGTCGTGGAAGGGCGGGAGCCAGGTGACGCCGGTGAAGTCCGTGCTCTTGCCGGCCTCCTGTCCGATGCCGCCGGCGATCGCCGCGAGGTTCTCCGTGACGTTCCCCTGGGTCAGGATGACCCCCTTGGGCGCACTGGTGGAACCGGATGTGTACTGAAGCAGAGCCACACTGTCACTGCTGGATGTCGGATCCTCCAAGCCTGCGGCGAGTGCGACATCAACGTCGCGCGGCGCCAGCCGAGGGATGCGGGCGTCTCCCATGGGGGAGGCGGGTCCGCACCCGACGAGTTCCGGAGTGGTCAGCACGACACCGGGCGTGCAGTCGTCGACGATCCCCCGCAGCCGGTCCGTGTGACGCTGCACCCCGAAGGCACCGTTGGGGCTGGGTACCGGAACGGCAATGACTTCGGCGTAGGAGCAGGCGAAGAAGGCCGTGAGGAAGTCCAGTCCGGGCGGCAGTACGAGCAGGGCACGGGCTCCGGAGTCGACAAGGTCGCGCATAGCCGCGGCAACCGCCCGAGCCCTCGTGTCGAGCTCGCCGTAGGCGAGGGTCTCCTTCTCCGCCCCGTCCGAACCCAGAGTGATGCAGGCTGTCCTGTCCGGATACCTGTGTGCCGCCCAACGCAGCACGTCGGTCAAGGTGCTGCCCCCCGGATGCCGGCGCACGGGGACGTGCTGGCGTTCTCGTGCGTCCATGGAGCTGAGCCGGGGTGTTGCAGGCGCTTTTGCAGTCGCTTCGCGTGTAGTGGAGCGCGTGGACATGCGCTATGTACCTCTCGTTCGTTCATGACTTGTGCGGTCGGTCGAGAAGGCTCGTAGATCTATGAGCACGGTCGGCAGGTCCGGCTCGTGCCGCTGCGTAGAGCGGGTACGCCTCCGGCGCGGCTGGCCTCCTGTGCGCAGGAAGAGCACCTCATTGGTGCCCTTCGAAGAACTCGATGAGGTGCCCGAACACGTCCAGGGCGGCTCCCCGCCCCAGGAACGTGTCCAGGTGCCCGTAGCCGGGGATCTCGGTGTAGGTCACGTCCAACTGCGGCTGACGTCGCGCGAGTACCTGGTGGCAGAGTTTCTGGGAGTCCTGCCACAGGGCGTTCTCGCTCCCTGAAAGCAGCAGGACCGGCGCGTCGATGCGGTGGGCTGCGTCCAGGGCATTGGGCGGGAGTGCCTGGTAACGGTGGTCGGTGTCGTGCCAGCGCACGACGCTACGGGCCAGTGCAATGCGCTGCAGGTGGGGCAGTATCCACAGCGGGGCCGGGCCGAGCAGCTCGGCGAGCCGGTCATGCGTGACATCGGCTAGGTTGTGGTGGACGAATAGAGAGGCGCCGGTGCCCCATGCCGAATTGTGCAGGATCTGGCAGGTCGGGTCCGGACAGTCCGCCTTCCGGGAAGCCAGTGCGAACAGCGGGGTGTACTTCGATCGCAGGCCGACCGTGCGGAAGTCCACCGGGATGTGGTCGACCCGATTCTTGAGCAGCTCTCCCGCCAGAGCCATGCGCAACGACGTCCGGCCGGCCATCTTGGGCGTGAGGAAGACACCCTGCGAGACCACGCCGGCCAGGCCGGGGACCAGTCCGGCCGAGATGCTGAGGGAAAGGGCCAGCGAGCCGATGCAGTGGGCGACCACAAACAGCGGGCGCTCTCCGATTTGCTGACGGATGCGTGCCACCGCGTGCGGGATGTCGTAGAGCGCAACGTCGTCGTACGTATAGCGTGCGCCGTCACGGTTGTACGGAAGCCGGCAGCTGCCCCGCCAGTCCAGTAGCCAGGGCTCGTAGCCGTTGTCGAGGAGGACATCGACGAGGTTGCGGGTCTCCGGCAGCAGGAACATGTCAGCGGAGGCGGTGTGCCCGTGCAGCAACAGCACGGCCGGCCGCTCGGTCTCTCCGCCGGCTATCCGGGTGAGTCCGAGGAGAACGCCGTCGTCGGTGCGGAGCGCAACTTCCTCGACCTGCTCGGTGGGGAGACGGTGACGCAGGGGGCGCAGTACTACGCCCGCACGGCTCCGGCGCAGGGAAGTACGTGCGGTGGGGGAAGGCGTGCCGAAGATCATCGCTTGTCGTCCTTGAGGTTCGAGGTGCGGCGCAGGTCGAGCAGGTCGGTGACCGCCCGCGCGAACGGGCCGACCAGGCCACGCCCCATCTCCAGAGCGAACCAGGCGAGCCACGTCAGTTTGGCGGCCCGCTTCTCTTGGCTGGTCAGGCGCGGGTCCACCTTGATGCCGTCTATCTGGTCACGGACGTAGGAGTCGCCGGGCACGATGACCTCTCCCTGGAAACTCGCGGCCTCACCCTCGCGGCCGAGGCGCACTGTGAGCGCTCGCGTCTGGTGCCACAGGTCTCGGCGTGCCCGCGCGTACTTGAGGCCCTCCAGCCACCATCGGCTGCCTTCCGCGTCCCGCAGCGTCAGCTCGTAGCGCAGGAGTTGGTGGGTGAGGCCGTGCTGCTCCGGGATGCCTTGCTCGGGTCGTACCCAAACGTCGCCGCGTTCCACCTTCAACGGCGCGGGATGGACGGCCGGGCAGGCCAGTTGGCCTCTGACGTCGATCCGTCGTTCCCTCACGAGCTGGTACATGCCGGCGATCGACAGGGTCAATTCCATCGCACAGGGTGATTCGCCGCCTCCGCCGACCGGGCTCATGGTGCCTTTGGTGGTCTCGGCGAACCAGAGGTAGGGGGCATCGTCCTTGTGCGGCAGGCGTGCCAGGCCGTCGGCGGCAAGCTTTTCCACCGTCCTCAGCTGAGACTGAGCGTCGTAACGGCTGGCGAGCGGGAGCCCCAGGGCCGTGACCAACCCCTCGGTTCGGTGCGCGGTCGCCGCGGGTCCCTTCAGCGTGGCTTCGCACAGCTTGAGCGCTGATGGGGTCCTCAGCACCCTTGTCAAGAAGGCGAGTTCGGGCACCGGTTCGGCTTCCAGACGGGCCAAGGTGTCGATGCGCCACGCGTCCCAGTCCTGGACCCGTACGTGCATGCCTGCGAGAGCCATGTCCCGGACGACGTCGTCCAAGGTGTTGGGTACCCCGGTCAGGTTGTAGTCGCCTCCCCAGGCTGCTGGCTCGCAGACGGCTGCGACCGCGACCCGGCTGACCCAGTCGACCGGGGCGGCGTTCAGGTAGCGAAATGCCGGCACGGTCCGGAAGCGGCCGAAGGCGGAGATCAGGCCGCTGCTGAGATCCTGCGCGTTGTAGGCGCCGGTCTTGGTGTGTCCGCCGATACCGCCCGGGCGCAGCGCGGTGACGACGAGGCCGCGGTCGCGGGCGCGGCGCAGGGCCACCTCCGCGGCCCACTTCGACTGGTCGTATCCGGAGACGAGACGTTCGATGTGGGCGAGGGGGTCATCCTCGCCCATCGAGGTGATCCCGACCTGGTTGAACACCGCGATGGACGATACGTGGTGCAGCGGCTTGGGACGGCCCGCCGCCGCCAGTTCGGCGAGGGCGAGCGCGCCGAGGACGTTGCTCCGCCGCAGTGAGGGGTAGCCGCGCAGGAAGTCCACCGCGGCTGCCACGCCGACCACGCTGTCGAGTCGGCCTGCGAGGGTGTGCCACTGCTCGTCCGGGAGACCGAGTCGCGGACGTCGGATGTCACCGGGCAGTACGGTGACGCGGCGGCGTATCTCCGACGACCAGGGCAGCTCGTAGTGCCGCAGCCGGTTGCCGAGGCGTGCGGTTGCGCTTTCCTCGTCGTCTGCCCGGATCAGGCAGTACACGTGTGCATCGCTGTGCCGAAGCAGGTCAAGCAGCATGTGGCTGCCCAGGAACCCGGTTGCGCCGGTCAGCAAAATGTGTCGGGGAGGCGTCGGCTCGGGCGGGTCGACCAACGGCAGCCCGTCGGCGAGGGCCAGGTCGGAGAAGATCTGATCCAGATCTTCTCGACGGGCTCGGGAGTGCGCGTCGATCTCAGGCACCCGGCACACGGGGGGTGGTGCGTGCGGAGTCGGGGCGGGCGGCACGGCGTGAAACCGGATGGGTGTCAAAGGCACGGGGGCGACGGCCGGCGTCGTTACCACCGCGGCGGGGGCTGACTCTTGCGACGCGGCAAGTGTGGGTGTGTGCGGCTGGGCTGTCGTGGTGCTCGCGACAAGCGGCATCCACCGCCGGGCCAGGCTGGCTGGACGGGCATCCTGGAAGACCTCGTCGAGGCCGACCTCGATGCCGAGCTGCCGCTCCAGTTCGGCGACGAGCTCCACGGCTTGGACGGACGTGCCTCCCGCATCGAAGAAGTCGGCATCGGGAGCCAGACTGCCCGAGGGCAGGTGACGCCCGGCCGCGCCGGCGATGACGGTTGCCAGGCCCTCCACGGTAGGAATGGACAGGGCTGCCGGGTCGGGGCCCGCTCCGGCCCCTCGGACCCTGGCGAGGACGTCGGCGACGCTCAGCCCACCACTGCCCCGCTCGATCGATTCGGCGGTGTCCTTCTGCCTGCTGGTGTGCTTCGAGTCAAGGTTCATGTCACGCATCAGGACCCTTCACGTGTTGCGTCGTTCCAATTCGTGCTGACCGCGGTCCCGGGAGCCACGGGCTGCGCCGGATCACGGCTGCTTCCAGGACCGGAAGGTCCGCAGTTCTTCCGGGGTGACCTGGACGTCGAGCCGTTCGTCGTCAGGGTCGCCGCCGCCGAGCGCGGCGATCAGGCGGCGGGCGGGGGCATTGCGCGGTGTCCGCTCGGCGGTGAACCGGACTTTGGTGCAGCCGAATTCTTCGGCCCGGTCGGCTAGCCAGCCCAACAGTTGCTCTTCGATGCCCCGGCCAAGGGCACGGCAGCTCATCGTCCATGCCACGACATCGAGCAGGCCGCCCTTGCTGTGGAACGCAAGCAGGGCGATCTGACCGTAATCGCCGAAACGGTCGCGGGCCGTCGCAGTCCACACCTCGCCCTGTTCCTGCCACCGGGCCAGGTCGTCATCCGAGCGCATGCGCAGGACGAACTGGTTGGTGCGGCGAATGAGCTGCTCGCTCCGTTGGATGTGCGCTGGGGCCAGGCTGCGGATGTCGACGTTGAGTTCGAGGTCGGACAGGAACTCTTCGAAGCCGGAGTTCGCTCGGGCTGTGTCCCGTTCGTATTCCTGTTCGTAGAACCGCGCGCGCAGGGAGTCCTCGTCGGTGGTGGCGGCCGGCACGAGGGGCCACAAGCGGTGCAGGAACGGATCGAGCTCGGGGCCCTGGGGGCAGGTCACGGAGAGCACCTGGGGATGCTGGGAGCGCATCTTCGCGATCTCTGCAGGATTGTCGTCCAGGAACAGGAAGCTGTCGAGCCCGAGGTTGAGGGTGCGGGCGGCCTGGGCGAGACGGACCGGCTTGGGGCCCCAGGATGCGGAGAGCACGCTGAAGTGCTCGACACGGAGCCGGCTGTCCGGGCGGTCGAGGACGGCGCGGACGGTCTCTTCGTCGTTGTTGCTGAGCAGGACCAGCAACGTTCCCGCGTCCCGCCACTGCAACAGCCGGCTGGCGAGCAGGGCACGGGAGCCGGCGAGATCCACCGCCTCGGGGCCGATCTCGCCTGCCACTCCGCCCCACAGTGTCTCGTCACCGTCGACGGCGATCACCTTCGGTGCGGGTCGCCGCGCGGCGCGGACCACCTCGGCGAGTCGCAGCGCGATGGCCGCCTGGAAGTCTGGAGTGAACGGCAGGTGCGCCAGCTTGTCGGTGACGTCGTCGAAACAGTCCGCACCGGTGTGATCCCAGGCCCACCGGTCGGGTCCGAGGACCGCGATGCCCGGAGCTCCTGCGAGGTCTGCGGCGAGGGTGCGCTCCCAGGCCTGGAGGCGTTCCGGAGACCCGCAGGTGGGGAGGATGCCGACGATCAGGGGTGTGCGGGCGGCGTATTCCCTGAGCGCGGCAGAGTAGGTGATGGTGAGCTCGGCGAGCAGGGCATCGTCCATCGGGCCGAAGCGTTCCAGGTCCGCGGCCCGCAGTAGGACGACGGACATGGCGGTGGCCGGGTCGGCGAAGACTCCCGAAGGGTTCTGCAGTGCGGCGAGGACCTGGTGATACGGCGCCTCGGCGACCGCAGCCCGCTCCGTTTCCAGCGCGGCCTCGCACATTGCGGGCAGGTCCCCGAGGGCAAAGGTGGCGGCGAGGGCAAGACGCGGACCCTCAGCGCACTCCTCGAGCCGGTTGGTCCCGTGCGCTTCGCGTACGGGGTCCATGGTGTTCCCGGTGGTGTGTTCGAGCAACCGCAGGAAGTCCTCTCCCAGTGCGGTCACGGTGTCCGTGTCCAGCACGTCTGTGTTGTGGTCGAGGCAGACGGTCCCAGTGTCCGGCGTCATGGTGATCATCAGATCCAGGTCGGTGTGGCCGGCTCCGGTCGGCAGCACCTCGAGGTTCGCCAAGCGGCCAGCGAAGCGCACGTAGTTGAAGTAGACCTCGACGAGCGGTGCGTTCGATCGGTACAGGCCCTGACGAGCGAGCGTGGAAAGCACGTCGGTGAACATGGCTCCCTTAGAAAGGATCCTCCGCAGTCTGCTGTCGGTGCGGAGCAGCACGTCTGCAACGGATTCGGATGCCACGGCCATCGCAGGGAAGGGCACCGGTACACCGAAGAAGCCGACCGCGCCGTCGGCATCGACGTGGATGCGGGTATCCACCGGCACGGCGAGCACGAACTGCTCACATTCCTGCCTCCGGGCCAACAGCACGGTGAGCGTGCCGAGGCAGAAGGCGGCAGGCGTGATACCGAGGCTGCCCGCCGTGGCGGAAACGCGCTCCATCAGACCGCCGGGGATGGCAACGGTCACGCTGTCGGACCGGTAGCTGCGGATCTCCGGGCGCGGCCGGGCAAGCGTCAGATCGAGCCGCTTGCTGCCGTGGAAGGCCGTGCGCCAGTCGTTGCCGAAACTCTCCTCACCGCTCTGCTGCGCGCTGACCAGCAGGTCGATGTCACGGTTGGTCGGGGTGCCGTCGAGCACTGTTCCGGACAGTTCGGCGTCGATTTCCGCGGCAACGACAAGGAGTGACTGGAGGTCGCTGACCGCATGGTGAGCTCCGAAAACCAGAAACTGGCCCTCTGGACCGCCGTCGATGAGTTCGAATCGCCACAGCGGCCCCTGGGCAAGGCAGTAGGGGCGCTCCAGCAGGAGACGCAGCCGCTCGGCGGCGTTCGGGCCGGTGACTTCCGTCCACAGCAGCAAGGGCATGGCCGGTTCGCGGTCCACCCGCAGCAGACGTCCGCCTTCGGGGCCGTTCACGATTGCCGTGCGCAGCGCCGCGTGCCTGGCAGCCAGCCGGTCGAGGATCCCGCCGAGCGACTTGGGGCTTGTAGGCGTGGCCAGCCGCAAGGCGAGACCGATCGAGTGAGCCGCGTCGGGCATGCCTGGCCGCGCGCTGCGCAGGAGCCGTACGACGTCCCGAGTCGCGGGACGCAGCTCGGTCGGCGGTACGGCCCGGTCGGGCCCCACGGACGTTCCCCTGCCCTGCGAGCCGTCTTCGGGCAGCGATACAGCCAGAAGGCGTACGAGACCGCGGATGTCTTTGGCCGCGAAGATGTCGGTGACGGCGAGGTCGGTGCCGAGGTCCCGAGCGAAGGAGTTGCGCAGTCGTACCAGCATGAGCGAGTCCAAGCCGAGATCCTGAAGCGCCGTGGTGCCGGACACGTCCACGGGAGCGCCCGAGACCGCAGCGACGCGGGTGCGTACGTACCTCTCGAGCGCTTCGGAACGCTCCTCCTCGCCGGTGGCTGCGAAGACCCTGTGCACCGTGCCGTCGTCGTCCGTGCCCTCGGCCCGGGGAACCAGCAGCTCGGCGAGAAGAGGCCGGCTGCGTACGGCGTCCCGGTCCAGGGCCAGGCGGTTCCAGTCGAAGGCAACCGGCGCGAGCTGGCGGCGACTCGAGGTCAGCACCCGGTCGAACAATTCGCCGCCGTCCTGCGGAGAAAGGGCGGCGAGGCCGGAGCGGTTGGTCTGGGCGGCGCGGCCGGATTCGGCTGCCATACCGGCGTCGGCCCATGCTCCCCAGTCCAGGCTGAGCGCTCGGCGGCCGGCGTGCACCAGATGGTGGCCCCACGCGTCGAGGAAGGCGTTGGCAGCCGAGTAGGCGCTCTGGCCCGCCGAGCCCACCAGGCCGGCCACCGATGCGAACAGCACCAGGTCGTCCGCCTCGGGCACGAGTTCCGTGAGCAGGACGGTACCGAGCACCTTGGGTGCGAGGACACGCCGGATGCTCTCCTCGGTCAGGTTGGCCAGGGTGGCGTCCTCCAGGACGCCAGCGGCGTGAACGATCCTGGTGACGGGGCCCACCTCGCGGCGCACGGCCTCCAGCGCGGCTGACAGTCCTGCGCGGTCGGCGACATCGGTGCGGGCCACGTGCACGGTGACACCGCGCTGCTCGAGCCCTGAGATCCAGGCCGCGGCAGTCTCGTCGGGGGTGCTGCGACCCATCAGCGCGAGCCGTCGGACTCCCCGGCGCACGAGCCGTTCGGCGATGACACGGCCGATGCCGCCCAGGCCGCCGGTGATCAGGTGTACGCCGTCCGCCCGGTCAATCTCGCTGCCGGTGTCGGGTCTGGTGCGGGCCAGGCGCGGGACGAAGCGGCTGGCGTCGCGTAGAGCGATCATTCGCTCGTCGTCCGCGTGCCATAGCTGCGTCCACAGCATGTCCGCTCCTGCGTCGGCGGGCAGGTCGACCAGGGTGAGAGCAACTTCCGGGTGTTCTTGGGCAACGGCGAGCCCGAGGCCCCAGGCGAGCGCCTGCTGGGGATGCGCCACCGCGCTGCTGTCGCCGGCGGCCTGGCTGCCGCGTACCACGACAAACAGGCGAGGCGCCCGGCCCTGCGCCCGGCTGGTGATGGCCCGAACCAGGTGGACGGTCGTCAAACAGCTCAGGTGTGTCGCCGCCTCGGCCGTGCGGGCGTCGATGATCGCCGGTGCGTCGAGCGCGGAAAGCTGGACCACCCGCACGGGGAGCGCATCGGCGAACGCCTCGTCAAGGAGCCGACCGAGCTGTGCGGGGTCGGCAGTGTCGAGGACGTACCGGTTTGGGCCTTCGGCTGCGTAGGTCTCGCCACGGCGGGCAAGGACGTACGGGGCGAGGCCGTCGAGCCTGTCGCTCAGATCCCGGGCGATTCCTGTTTCGTCAGCGACAATCAGCCAGCTGCCTTCGGGGGCCGGCTCCTGGGCCATTGGGCGCGGGTGCCAGCGGGTCTCGAAGAGAGCGTCGTTCAGCGGGGATAGCGCGGCCAGCCGGAGGTCCTTGGCTTCAAGGACCACTCGACCGCTGTCGTCCCACAGCCGCAGATCCAGTGTCGCGCAGTCACCGTCCACGGACAGCAGATCGCAGCTTGCCCAGGCCGGTGCGGTGTGGAGTCCCCTGTGCCGCACCCGGCCCACTTCGGCCGGTACGAACGCCCGCTGCCCGGGCGCTTGCGCCGGCATGGCCGCCGAGTGGAAGGCGGCGTCCAGGGTGGCCGGGTGCATCAGGTGGCCGGCGGAAGGCCGGGCAGTGAGGCGCACGACCGCGGAGCAGGCGCTCTGGTGCCCTTCGGCCAGCCCGCGGAAGGCGGTGCCGTAGTCAAGGCCCAAAGCGGCGAAGCCGGCGTAGAGCGCGGACAGGTCGACGGGTTCGGAACATCGCTCGCGCAGCTCTGAGAGCCCTACTCCGTGTTCGGTAAGGGTCTCCGGCGCAACGGCGATGCGCCCCGTGACGTGCTGCTGCCAGGTGGGGGAACGTTCGCCGGTGGCAGCTGAGGCGATTGTGAAGTCGCGGAAGCTGTCTTCGGTGGGCCTTAGGACGAGCTGGAGTCGTACGGGATGGTCGGGATCGAGATGCAGTGGCTGCAGGAAACGCACGTCGGCCAGTTCGGCCGGGCCGTCGCCGAGAACACTGGCTGCTGCCTCCAGGGCCATCTCCAGGAACGCCGCCCCCGGCATCCAGACCTGACCGGCCACCTTGTGGTCCATCAGGTAGCTGTGGTGGCTGGCGCTGAGGTCGATCTCGGACTCGAAGATGTTCCGACCCGGCTCGTCGCTGGGCTGGATGTGGGTGCCCAGGAGCGGGGAGCCGGCCGTGCTGGCGGTGTGCATGGGCGCCAGCCAGTGCCGTTCGCGGACGAAGGGGTAGGTGGGCAGGTCCAGACGGCGGCCCTGTGGGAAGAGCGCGGGCCAAGTGGGCGTGTGCCCCGCCGTGTACAGCTCGCCCACCCGCTCGAGGAGCGCGTCCGGGCAGGCTTGGCCTCGGCGTAGCGATCCGACGCCGACAGCGTCGATCCCGGCGTCCGCGGCGACTGCCTCGATCGACGAGAGGAGCGAAGGGTGCGGGCTGAGTTCGACGAAGTAGCGGTAGCCGTCGTCGAGCATTCGACGGATGGTGTCGGCGAATCGCACCGGTTGGCGGAGGTTGGCGAACCAGTACTCAGCGTCGAGGTGGTCGCCGGGGATCGTCTCGGCCCGCAGCGACGAGTAGACGGTGGTCGGTGTGCGGCTGCTGCGGACGTCGGAGAGACGGTCGAGGAACTGCGTGCGCAGCGGGTCCATCAGCGGGGTGTGCGAGGCGAACGGAGTCGACAGGATGCGTGCGGTGACACCTCGCTCCGTAAGCTGTGCGTGGAATTCGGCGAGGGCGTCCGCCCTGCCGGAGACGGCTGTGTCAGCGGAGCTGTTGACCGCCCCGATGAAGAGTCGGTCGGTGTAGGAGGTGAGCAGTTCCTCGAGGTCCGCCAGTGGCAGGTGCACGGCAAGCATCCCGCCGCACCCAACGAGCGGCGCCACTGCCTCGGCGCGGCTGGTCACGACGGTCACCGCCTCGTCCAGGGTGAGTGCCCCGGCGCTGTAAGCTGCGGCGATTTCGCCGAGGCTGTGGCCGACGACCGCATCAGCGGCGACGCCGAGTTCCCGCCAAGCTGCGGCGACAGACGCGTTGAGTGCGAACAGCACCGGCTGGAGGCGCTCGGTGCGAGCAAGCCATGAGGACTCGTCAGGGGCGCGTAGTGTGTCCAGGACGGACCAGCCGGCCCACCGTCGTACTGCCTGGTCGATCCGTGTCATCTCGGTCCGGAAGGCCTCGGACTGCGAGAGCATGTCACGTTCCATGCCGGGCCAGTGGCCGCCGTGTCCGGGAAAGACGAACGCCACCTTGCCGGACTGCTCTTCACGAGGCTTGTTCACGGGCCTGCGTCCGCTGCTCAATGCCTCGAGGGAGGAGAGCAGCTCGTTCTGATCATTCGTGACCAGTGCCGTGCGCCATTCGAAGTGGCTGCGGTGGCGAGCGAGGGTGTGGGCAAGGTCGGGCAGTGAGACGCCAGCGACGGCGCGCCGCGCGAGCCTGCCCGCCTGCGCGCGCAGTGCTGCCTCGCTGCGGGCGGAAAGGACGAAGAGCTGCCGTCCGTCGGGCGCCGGCCCACCGTCTGCGACAGCCTGCTGGGGTGCTTCCTCCACGATGACGTGGGCATTGGTACCGCTGATGCCGAAGGCACTCACCCCTGCTCGACGTGTCCGCTCTTTCGTGACCGGCCAGGCGACCGCCTCCTGGAGCAGCCGCAGTCCGCTGCCCTCCCAGTCGACGTGGCGGCTGGGTGTGCCTGCATGCAGGGTGCGCGGCAGGCTCTGATTGCGCAGGGACAGTACGACCTTGATCAGTCCGCACACGCCGGAAGCGGCCTGCGTATGACCGATGTTGGATTTGAGCGAGCCCAGGTGCAGGGGCCGCCCGTGTGGGCGGGAGTTCCCGAAGACCCGCCCCAGGGCACCTGCCTCGATCGGATCGCCGAGCGTCGTGCCGGTGCCGTGTGCCTCCACGTAATCGATCTCCGAGGGCGTGATACCGGACTGCTTCAGTGCCCGCCTAATGACCTGTTCCTGGGCGGGGCCGTTCGGAGCGGACAGGCCCTGGCTGTGCCCGTCCTGGTTGACGGCCGTGCCGCGCAGCACCGCCAGTACCTTGTCCCCGTCGCGCTGGGCGTCGCTCAGCCTCTTGAGTACAAGCATGCCTGCGCCCTCGGCCCAGACGGCGCCGTCGGCATCGTCGGAGAAGGAGCGGCACCGGCCGGTCGGTGAGAGCCCGCGCAGTCGGCTGAACTCGACGAAGGTCTGCGGAGTCACCATCAGGGTGACTCCACCGGCCAGCGCCAGATCGCACTCACCGGCGCGCAGCGCTTGTGCCGCAAGATGCGTGGCGACCAGTGACGATGAGCAGGCCGTATCCACGGTGAGGGCCGGGCCGTGCAGACCAAGGGCGTAGGCGAGTCGGCCCGAGGCTACGCTGAGCGCGGAGCCGGTACCCACGTAGCCGTCGAGCTGATCGAGTGCTGGGCCCGCCAGATAGCCGCTTCCGAACATTCCCACATACACGCCCGTGCTGCTGCCCGCGAGCTGCGCGGGGACGATTCCGGCGCGCTCCAGGGCCTCCCACGATGTCTCCAGCAGCAGGCGCTGCTGCGGGTCCATGGCCGCTGCCTCTCGGGGGGTGATGCCGAAGAAGGATGGGTCGAAGGACTCGATGTCATCGAGGAAACCGCCCTCGCGCGTGTACGACTTGCCGAGGGCGTCCGGGTCCGGGTCGTAGAGCGACTCCACGTCCCAGCGTGCGTCGGGGAAAGGACCGATGGCATCTCTGCCCTCGGCCACCAGCCGCCACAGGTCGTCCGGTTCGGACACACCGCCGGGCAGTCGACATGCCATGGCCACAATGGCGATCGGTTCGTCCGAGCGGGAGGCATCGACGGGACCGGAGCGGATCACGCCGGCCGACGGGTCCGGAGTCCGGCCCAGCACGGTGGACAGCAGATGGCTGCTCAGCTTGGCGGTTGTGGGGTAGTCGAACAAGAGGGTTGCCGGCAGCTTGGCGCCCAGGCGAGCCCCGATGCGGTTGCGCAGTTCAACGGCGGTGACCGAGTCCATGCCCAGATCGCGCAGGGGCTGATCGGTCCGCACGTGATCGGTGGAACGCAGCCCCAGGGCACGGGAGACCTCCTCGCGGACCAGGGCCGTCAAACGCTCTGCGCGCTGTGCCGCGGGCAGGCGTGCCAAGCGGTCCGCAAGGCTGACCTCGTGCTTCGCAGAGTCCGACACGGGCATGAGCGAACGCCACAGGGCCGAGCCTGCTGCGTCACCGGTGCGAAGGCGTTGCAGGTCGAGAGCCCAAGCCACGAGATGGGGAGCATCCTGTCGCAAGACCATGGCGACGAGATCGCCGCCCTCGCGAGGGGTGAGGGCCCGGTAGCCGCGCCGTGCCATGCGGTCCAGGTCCGCCGACGCGGCGAGGCCTGCGCCCTCCCATGCGCCGAACGAGACGGAGGTGCCGGCCAGACCGCGTGCATGCCGGTGGTGAGCCAGCTGATCAAGAAAGGCATTGGCAGCCGCATAGTTGCCCTGGCCCGCGTTCCCCACGACTCCGGCTGCCGAGGAGACGAGCAGGAACAGGTCGAGTTGGGCGCGCGCAGTCAGCCGGTGCAAATGCACGGCGCCGTCGACTTTGGGACGCAGGACCCTAGCCAGCCGTTCCTGCGTCAGCTCTGCGATCACACCGTCGTCCAGGATCCCGGCGCAATGGACCACACCGCGCAGCGGATGCTCCCCGTCGACGTGGGCGAGCGCGATGGCCACGGAAGCGGGATCGGTGACGTCGCACGCCACGACCGTGGCGTCCGCGCCGAGTGCACGAAGTTCGGTGACGGCGCCGGCCGCGCGGGCATCCTCGGGGCCTTTGCGCGCCGTCAGGACCATCCGCCGCACCCCGTTGTCGGCCAGGACAGTCGCGATGTGTCGGCCGATGGCACCGAGACCACCCGTTATCAATACTGTTCCGTCAGTGGGCACCGAGGTGGGCGCACCGATGAGATCGAGCACGATGGGGCGGCTGGTGACTGCGGCGCGGCGCAGTGCGGTACGTGTGGCACTCACGGGGAAGACGCGGGCTGCCGGTTCGTGCGCTTCCGTGTCGGTGAGTTCGGCCACGGCAGTCGTGCAGGGCATCGTGTCCGGCAGCGGAACGACATCCGCGGCAGCGACCACAACCTGCGAGCAGGAGGCGTGGTCGGCAACCGCCAGTACCCGTTGGCCGTACGCGACGTCGACCACGTCCGGCGCCACCTCGCAGACGACACCGGCGCACGCGAGATGGTTGTCCGGCGCGGAGAGCGCCAGGGCCTCGACTTGGATGCGCACCTGCCCGCCTGCCAGCTGCAAGGGAGCCAAGGGAATCGGGTGAGGCCGGTCGGGCAGCCCGGTCAGCTCGTATGCGGCTTCGTGAGGTATGTGCACGGTGTCCCCGACACGGGCCCGCACCAGGCGTGGGGCAAACATTTCCCCTTCCCTCACCGCGAGTTCCGGTTCGTCCGAGAGCTGGACCGCGGTGGTGAGCGCGGACACTGGGTCGGAGTCGTCGAGATCAAGCAGGGTTAGTCCGAGATTGGGGTGCTCTGCGCGGGCGCTGCGCGCCAGCCCCCAGAGCACCGACTGTGCGTAGCCGTCAACACAATCCCCCGCGGCCGCCGCTACCGCTCCGCGGGTCACCCAGATGGTCCGGGCCGAAACCTGCTCGGCGGCACGGGCGATCAGAGCCTGCAGTTCCGCAAGTGCTTCGGAAGCCTGCTCGTGGGCCGTGGCGGCCGGGTCGGCATCCGGCTGCGCGCGCGGCCACAACCGCACGACTACGTCGGCACCCATCTCGCGCTGCACCGGGCGGTCGAGTGCGTCGGCGATCTGAGGGTCGGCCGCATCGCCGGTGACCGCCCAGGCGATGTCCGGCGCCTGTCTGCCCGACGGAGCGACAGGCGTCCATGACACCTCGTACATGTGCCGTGCGCTCTCCAAGCCACCGTCCAGGTCCGCCGGGCTGGCGGCGCGTAGCCGTACGTCCACGAGGCGTCCGGCAGGAAACCCGTCAGCATCCCAGAGGGTGACCTCCAGGGTGAGCTCCGAGGCCGAGCCGCTGGTCTTCCGCACTCGTGCCGTCACGTCACCGGCCGGACAGGCAGCCGTCGTGCAGCGCCCGACCGCGACCGGAAGGAGCACGCGTCCGTCCGTGAGGTTGAAGGCAGCGGCCACCTGCAGGGCGGCGTCCAGCAGCGACGGGTGCAGCGGGTAGGCGTCGGATACGTCACTGATGATGGAGGGCAGGGACAGACGGGCGAGGAGTTCACCCTCGCCGGTCGATACCACCGAGCGAACGCCCTGGAACGCCGGCCCGTAGCTCAGCCCGAGGGCGGTGAGCCGTTCGTATGTCTGCGCCGTCCAGACCTCTTCGGCGTCCTCGGGCCACACCGGAGGCTCGTCCTCGGCAAGCAGGGTGGAGTCGGCAGCCGAGGCGGTCGCGTGCAGGGTCCAACAGGCGTCTTCCCGGCTGCGACGGCGACTGTGCACGGTGATCTCGGGCGCACTGCCCGCCGTGCTGACCTCGACGGAGACCTCGACGCTGCCTGATTCCGGCAGTACGAGCGAGCTGAGCAGGAGCAGATCGGTCACGTCCAGTGGTGCGTCCGGACGGGCAACGGCAATCGCTGCGCGACAGAGCTCCAACAGAGTCGTGCCTGACACCACCGTGCGCCTGAAGACGCGGTGATCGGCCAGCCAGTCGGCCGTGTCCGCGAACCATTCCCCGCGGAAGGTCCATCGGGTTTCGTCGGCCGATTGCAGTTGCACGCCGAGGAGGGGGTGGGCAGCGCGGTCGAACAGGGCCGGCAGGCTGGAGGAGCGCGCGGGTTCGACCCAGTACGACTGCTCATCCCAGGCGTAGGTCGGAAGGTCGACCGTGCCGCAGTCGGTGATCAGCGCGTGCCAGTCGATCCGGCCTCCACGGGCGTGGAGTTCGGCCAAGGCCATCGTCAGGCAGGCGGGTCCGTCCTCGTCGCGCCGCAGCGACTCGATGGCGATCAAGTCGTGATCGGACTCCTCACCGATGGTTCGCAGAGCGGTGAGGAGGGAGGGATGCGGGCTGAGCTCGACGAAATGACGATATCCGTCGGCCAGCATGCGCTCGGCCGTCGCAGCGAAACGGACGGGCTCCCGCAGGTTGGTGTACCAGTAGTCGGCGGTGAGTTCGCCGGTTACCGGTGCGGATGTGACGGTCGAGTACCAGGCGATGTCTGCCGGGGAGGTGACGACACCGTCGAGACCGCCGACGATCTCCTCTCGTACGGGCTCGACCTGAGCGCTGTGCGAGGCGTAGTCCACCTCGAGGCCGCGGACGAACACCTGACGTGCTTCCAGCCGGGCGAGGAGGGACTGCACCGATTCCGCGGTCCCCGCGACCACCGTGGCCCTACCACTGTTGACGGCGGCGACGGACACGTTCCCGTCGAGCAGGGCCGACACGTCGGTGTGGGGCAGTGCAATCACCGCCATGGTGCCTGTGCCGGCCAGTCCTGTCAGGGCGCGGCTGCGTACGGCGACCACGGCGGCTGCATCGTCGAGGCTGAGCGCCCCGGCGACACAGGCAGCCGCGACCTCGCCCTGGCTGTGCCCGATGACGGCATCGGGCTCTACGCCCCGGGCCCGCCACACGGCCGCGAGGGACACCATGACGGCGAACAGCACCGGTTGGACGACGTCCACCCGGTCCATCGAGGGGCTGCCTTCGTCGCCCCGAAGCACGGCGGCGACGGACCACTGCGTGAAGCGACGAAGTGTGGCGTCGCAGCGGTCCAGTTCGGCTGCGAACACGGGGTCGCGGTCGAGTAGGTCGCGGGCCATGCCGGTCCACTGGGCGCCCTGTCCCGGGAAGACGAAGGCGACCTTGCCCGTAGGCCTCGTCTCATGGGGGCCGGTGGTCTGCTCGGGGTCCGGCCGACCGTCGGCGAGGTCCTTGAGGGCGGCGAGCAGTCCGGGGCGGTCGATCGGCCGGAGGACGGCCCGGTGGCCGAAGTGGCTGCGATGGTGGGCAAGGGTCGAAGCGACGGCCGACAGGGGCAGATCCGGGTTCGCTTCGAGGGCGTCGCGCAGCCGGGCAGCTTGCCTTTTAAGGCTAGGACGGCTTCGGCCCGACAGCGGGAACAGCTTGGGGACCTGATCGCCTGTGGTCGTGGGTCGGGCCGGCGGTTCGGGTGCCTCCTCCAGGATGACGTGGGCGTTGGTTCCGCTGATCCCGAAGGCGCTGACACCGGCTCGCCGTACCCGGGCTGCGTCGCGGGGCCACGTCTTCGCATCCGTCCGCACCTGCAGGCCACTGCTGCCCCAGTCGATGTGGTCGGTCGGATCGTCCGCGTGCAGGGATGCAGGTACGCGCTCGTGCACGAGAGCGAGGACGGTCTTGATGACACCGCCGACACCGGCCGCCGCCTGGGTATGGCCGATGTTCGACTTCAACGACCCGACACCCAGCGGTCGGTCTGTCGAGCGCCCCGGCCCGAAGACCTTGGCCAGGGCGCGTAGTTCGATGGGATCTCCCAGCGGAGTTCCGGTCCCGTGCGCTTCGACATGGTCCAGGTCCTGCGCAGTGAGCCCGGCCGCCTCCAGGGCTGCGCGCAGGAGCCGCTCCTGAGCCTTTCCGCTGGGGGCGCTCAGGCCCTGGCTGCGACCGTCCTGATTGACGGCCGATCCCTTGATGACGGCCAGGATCCGGTCGCCGTCGCGGCGCGCATCGTCGAGTCGCTTCAGCAGGACGAGTCCACAGCCCTCGGCCCACACCACTCCGTCCGCCGAAGCTGAAAAGGGGCGGCAACGGCCGGAGGGGGACAGGCCGCGCAGCCGGCTGAACTCCACGTGGCCGCGCGGGGTGACTAGCAGCGTCGCCCCGCCTGCCAGGGCGAGGTCGCATTCCCTGCCCGCCAGTGCGCGTGCCGCCAGGTGCAGGGCGACCAATGAAGAGGAGCAGGCAGTGTCGATGGTGACGGCGGGCCCCCGCAGGCCGAACCAGTAGGCGATGCGTCCTGAGGCGACACTGCCTGCTGAGCCCGTGCCGACGTGCCCGTCCAGCTGGTCGAGCGAAGCCGAAGCGAGGTAGCCGCTGTCGTACAGGCCGAGATACACGCCAGTACGACTCCCGTTGAGGGTCTCCGGGAGGACTCCGGCACGTTCGAAGGCCTCCCAGGCGGTCTGGAGCAGGATCCGCTGCTGGGGGTCCATCGCGGCGGCCTCACGCGGGGAGATGCCGAAGAAGGCAGCGTCGAACCGGTCGATGCCGCCGTCGAGGAACCCTCCGCGCAAGCTGTACGCCTTGCCCGTGGTCTTCGGATCAGGGTCGTGGAGGCCACGCGTGTCCCACCGGCCGGGGGGGACCTCGCGAATGACATCCGTGCCTGCGTCCAGCACTTGCCACAGGGCGTCGGGGGCGTCTGCGCCGCCCGGGTAGCGGCAGGCCATGGATACGATCGCCACTTCGTTCCTGGAGGCAGCGCCGCATGCTGCCGGGGCCGTTGACGGTTCGGGGCTCGGTGACGGGGGGAACAGGGCCCGGGCAATGGCGTCGATCGTGGGGTGTTCGAAGAGCAGGGCCGGCTCGAGGCGGACACCCGCGTGCGCGGTCAGTCCCGCGGCCAAGGCGACCAACTGGCGTGAACCGAGGCCGAATTCGGCCAATGGCCGGTCCTGATCGACGGAAGTGCGATCGATGCCGGCCGCCTCGGCCACGGCCGAGACCAGCCAGGACCGCACGCCAGCGGTGGTCGTCAAGGGGTGGGGGCTCCGCTGCGGAAGGTCGCTTTCGGGCAAGGTGTTTCCTCGTGAACTCGACTCGGGCTGGACTCGTACCGGGGTTCGGCCAGACGATATGGATCAGTGCGGGGCGCCCGCGCGGTGTCCAGGCATGGGGCGCTCTACGTCGGCAGCTCGACACGACGCGAAATTGGGTGCATCAGGGTGTTGGGGTGGTGCCGGGGAAGCGCAGATCTGCCTGCGATGGAGTTGCGTCGGGACGTTTGGCAGGCTGGTCGATCGGTGCAGTCTGCCGCCGCTCGTCCGACGTCGATGAGGAGCTCACCGACAGGCGCCGACGTTGGTCCGAGGTGCAGCGCCGGCCTGCGTGGGTGTCCGTGCGCTTTGCAGACGGGACATTCGCTGCAATAGGGGCGAGCAAGCCGCGACTCTGTGCCGCCGCGGAGCGAGGGGTACGTACCGGCGTCACCTCACCAGGTGACTGGCAAGGTCTTGGGGCTGCGGGTGAGCAGGCCCCGGCGCCAGTCGATGTCCCGTACGGGGACGGCCAGCCGCATTTCCGGCAACTGCTGGGGTAGCCGGTGCAGTGCCAACTCCAGTTCCATTCTGGCCAGCCAGGCGCCCAAGCAGTAGTGCGGGCCGGCTCCGAACGCAAGGTGCGCTGCACTGGGCGCACCGTCAGAGTCAACGCGCCAGTCCTCACGGTAGGTCTCAGGATCCAGGTTGGCAGTCACCGTGTCCGCGGCGACCACGCTCCCCGCCGGGATCAGCACCCCGCCGATCTCCACGTCCTCGACTGCCCGACGCATGAATCCGGGAAGCACGTCCCTGTCACTGATCGAAATGCCGCGCAGGAGGCGGTCTGTGGCCTGCGGTGCCAGCCCCTCGTCGGCGCCGAGCGCACGCCAGGTCCCCCGACCGTCAGTGAGTAGGTACACCAGGGTATTGCCGAGGACGGTCGTCGTGACCTCGTGCCCGGCCACCACCAGAAGGATCACGAGCGAAACGATCTGCTGCTCCGTCAGCCCGCCGTCCTCGTCGGCAGCCTGGACCAGGGAGCTAACGAGGTCCTCACCCGGCGCGGCACGCCGCTGGGCGACGAGCTCGGCGCCGAAGGCAGCGAAGTCCATCATCGCCTCCTGGACCTGCTGCGAGGGGAAGGCCGTGGTGGCGAAGGCGTGGTCGCTCCAGTAGGCGAGGCGCTTGCTGTTGAGCCCGTCAAGCCCCATCAACCGGCCGAAAACGGCTACGGGCAGCGCACGGACGAACTGGGCGATGAGGTCGACGGGCTGTTCTGCTGCCGCGAGTCGGGCGGTCAGGTCGTCGACCACGGAGGTGACCCAGGGACGCCACCGCTCGATGGTCCGTGGAGTGAAGGCCCTGCCCACAGTGCGGCGCAGTCGTCGGTGCTCGGAGCCGTCCAGGTTGATCAGGATGTCGGGGTTGTCCAACAGGTTCGGGTAAGGAGTGAGTGCAGGTGCGTCAGGAGAGAACAGATGCGCTCGGTTCAACCGTGGATCGGTGAGCACTTGACGCACGTCCGCATGACGCTGCACCACCCAGACCGACGTTCCGGTGGACAGCTCGACCAAGAAGGGAGGGCCGAGCGGTCCCGTGTTGCGCGGGCAGTGCATCGGGACCAGTGAATCACGAGCCGCATTTTCCTTCTCGAAGGGCAAGTTATCTCCCCATGGGCACGAGTATGACTCCTTCAAATATTGAAGGAGAAACCAAATCGGATGTTGTCGACGTAGGCCAACAGATTTGGATCAGGGACGACTGTGCGCCGGGGATGAGCACCTTCGAAATCCCCAACCTGTAAATCCTTCCTGCTGCGAGATAGACACCTTGTCCGCTTTCCAGAAAACGTGAACAACGCTCTACCTGGCGGGTTTTGGTCAATAAATCTGCCCATGTGCTGTGAAATTCGGTAAGCAATGCCCGGACGGAGCGCAGGTTAGCTCCTGCGTGTTGTCACCTCGTCGTGAGGCCCGCGAGCTTCGCTCGCTCTTCCTCGGCGGCGCGCCCGCCTTCAGCCAGGGAAGAATCGCGAGGACGATGCCGGTCGGGCGGGCTTCTCGCTTACAACCTCGGGGAAATGTCGGCTAGGTTGGACGGCCGTGACATGAGATGGGCCGTGCGGGTGGGGGTGCGTTCGGGTGCCGACTGGGACCCGGCCGAGGGTGTCGAGCCGCAGCTCGACGGTGCCCGGACCCAGATACGGTGCCCGCAGGCGTCACGTCCCCGACGCCGGGCCTCGTGTCCGGCACACGCAAGCAGGAACCGCATCGCGTCGATCACGTTCAGCCACGGACCGGGGCGGATGCTGCCGGCCGGGGTGGTCCACGCGGCCATATGCATGACCCAACCGCAGTGGCGGGACGAAGGCATCGCCGAGCAGTTCCGCCTCGGCCGGGGGTGAAGACCAAGGTCAACACGGGCTAAGCCGAACTGGCCAGGGATTTTTTTCCGACTAGGTCACCGTACCCAAGGACAAAGCGTGCGACGGTGAGAAGCGGGCCTGGCGCCAGAAATGCCGATGCCGGTCTTCCGCCTGGTTACGCGTCGAGCACACCAACGCCGGGCTACGGCAGCGACACCAACGCGCAGCTTCGCCGGACGTCGCGAGGACAACGCCGAAGCCCCCGGCGATCGCAGGACTGATCTTCGACCGCGTCGCCCGACGGCCTACCCGCCGCGAGAGGAGCACCGAGGAGAGGTTCACGCTCCGTCCAACGACTCAAAGGCCCTCGGGCGACACGAATCAGATCACGAGACACCCGTGGCCTGCTTACACGCAAGCCGCAAAAAACATTTTTCTTTACAGTCCTGCTCATCGCTGAAACGAATTCCTTGACTGCCCGACGGTCTTCATGCGCGGCAGAT
Organism: Streptomyces sp. NPDC048191; assembly: GCF_040652655.1. NCBI lineage: Bacteria > Bacillati > Actinomycetota > Actinomycetes > Kitasatosporales > Streptomycetaceae > Streptomyces > Streptomyces sp. NPDC048191. Next base: position 10,916 of record NZ_JBEZMO010000050.1, on the reverse strand, counting down.
GGTCGAAGGTCTGGAAGGAGGTGATGTAGCGGTCGAGGAGGTCGGCGTCGGTCGGCGGGCAGAGAAGTCCCGCGTCGTGCAGGGACTGCTCGGTGTTCCGGCGGCCAACACTGGGAAAGACGCCATCGAAGTACATCTCCTTGACGCTGATGTCAGCCTAGAGGTTGTCCTACCTTTCAAGACGTGGGCCTGATCTGATCACTCGTACGATCGGAGGGCCCGGGGGCTCCGGGTATGGCTGCTAAGGGTGAGCCGCTGGATGGCTTACGGGACTTGGCCGCCCGGAGCTCCGCGACGACTCGACCGCCAATTGGGAGACGCGACTCGATCGCTGCTGTAGGACAACGCCGGCGAGGTCGTCTGCGGGATTGATGCACGACGAGCTGGCGGAGGTGGCTGTGCCCGAGATCTGGGCCGGAGTGGACATCGGCAAGACACATCACCACGCCGTGGTGATCAACGCGCAGAGCGAGAGACTGCTGTCCCGCCGGATCCTGAACGATGAGACCGAGCTCCTGGCGCTGATCCGCGACGTCCTGGCGTTATCCGACGATGTGCTGTGGGCCGTCGACCTCAATCACGGTGGTGCCGCCCTGCTGATCGGCCTGCTCGCAGTCCACGGCCAGCCCGTTGCCTATCTCACCGGGCTGGCAGTCCACCGGGCTTCGGCCACCTACCGGGGCGAGGCAAAAACTGATGCGAAGGACGCCTTCGTCATCGCCGACCAAGCCCGCATCCGCCGGGATCTGGGCGTGCTCAGGCCCGGCGACGAGATTGCCACTGACCTTCGCACTCTGACGACCCGACGCCTGGATGTCGTCTTCGACCGCACTCGGCAGATCAATCGTCTCCGGGCCCAATTACTGGAGATCTTCCCTGCGTTGGAGCGGACACTGGACCTGACCAACAAGGGCCCGATCACGCTTCTGACGGGCTACCAGACTCCGGCAGCGATCCGTCGCACAGGCGTGAAACGGATCGAGACCTGGCTGAAGAACCGCAAGGTCAAAGGCGCCGCTGCACTGGCTCGAGCCGCCGTGGAGGCCGCGCAGGCCCAGCACACCGCTCTGCCCGGCGAGGAACTGGCGGCCGCCATGGTGGTCCGCCTTGCGAAGGGAGTGATGGCCCTCGAAGAGGAGATCGCGGAACTTGATGTCCTCATCGAGGCGAAGTTTCGCGAGCATCCGCACGCCGAGGTGATCCGCAGTCTGCCCGGCATGGGCGCGCGGCTCGGTGCCGAGTTCATCGCCGCAACGGGCGGAGACCTGACCGCCTTCGGCAGCGCGGACCGGCTGGCCGGCTTCGCCGGCCTGGCTCCACAGCCGCGTGATTCCGGTCGTGTCAGTGGCAACCTGCGCAGACCCCGCCGCTACCACCGCGGCTTGCTCAGGACCATGTACTTGTCGGCAATGGCGAGCCTCAAGTCCTGCCCCGCTTCCAAGGCGTACTACCAGCGGAAGCGGAACGAGGGGAAGGGACACAAACAAGCCCTCCTCGCCCTCGCCCGCCGACGCGTCAACGTCTTGTGGGCGATGATCCGTGACAGCGAGTGCTATCACGCCTCACTCCCCGCCGCAGCGTCGGCTTGACATCAGCATTGGGAAGTCCTACTGACCTTTCCGTTCAGTTGTCGGGGCTGACATTGCTAGATCCCTGCGGTACGCCGTGGCCATGAGATATGCGCAGGGCGGTGGTCTCACTCCGCAGGGCCAGGCCGCGCGGGAGCGGGTGCGCATGCTGGCCGTCGATGGCTTCGCGCGAGGTGAGAAGAACACGGTGATCGCGAAAGATCTGAGGGTCAGCGTCCGGTCGGTGGAACGGTGGCGCCGGTCCTGGCGCGAGGGAGGGCGACAGGCCCTGCGCCCTTCGGGGCCGGCCAAGCGGCCGAAGGTCAGCGACAGTGACTTCGCCGTGCTCGAGCCACTGTTACTGGACGGCGCGATGGCTCAGGGCTGGGCGGATGAGCGGTGGACGCTCTCGCGGGTGCAGCTGATGATTGCAGACCACCTGGGGGTGTCGTTGTCGATCCGCGGAGTGTGGGAGTTGCTGCGGCGGCACGGCTGGTCGTGTCAGCAGCCTGCACGGCGGGCGGTCGAACGGGACGATGCGGCGGTGGCCGGCTGGGTGAAGGAGACCTGCCCCCGGGCAAAGCCACCGCGGCGGCGCTCGGGGCATGGCTGGTCTTCGAGGACGAAGCCGCTGTCTCGATGACGTCGCACCGCGCACGCACCTGGGCACCCAGAGGGAGCACGCCCGCGGTTCGGTTCAACGGCGCTTCCCGCGGCCGCATCTCAATGGCCGCACTGGTGTGCTTCAAGACCGGCGAACGCAGCCGTCTGATCTACCGTCCTCGCATCCAGGGCCATCACCGAGGTGCCCACCGTGGCTTCACCTGGCAGGACTACCGTGATCTTCTCGTGCGGGCTCACCTTCAGCTCGGCGGTCCCGTCGTGGTGATCTGGGACAATCTCAATGTTCATCGCTGCAGTCGATTACGTGAGTACGCGGCAGAGCATGACTGGCTCACCATCGTCCAGCTGCCCAGCTATGCGCCCGGCCTCAATCCGGTCGAGGGCATCTGGTCGTTGCTCCGGCGCAGCACTACCGCCAATGTCGTCTTCCGCGACCGCGACCACCTTGTCCAAGCCGTCCGCAGCGGCCTGCGCCGCATCCAACGACGCACCGACCTCAGACGCCTGCGCACACAGCCGCGGTACCGGCGACAAGACCAGCGACGGACCGGTGGAAGCCATCCGGACGTTCAAGATGACCAAAGGTTCCGCGATCAGGTCACGCTCGCAGGCGATCAACCAGCTCAAGGCCGTCCTGGTGTCCGCGGATCCTGCTCTGCGCGAGTCACTGACCGGGCTGAGCAACCCCAAGCTCATCCGCCGGTGCTCCGAGCTGGAGGCCGTAGGTGGGATCAGCCCGGCAGCGGCGGCCCGCCACGCACTCCGGCTGCTGGCTCGACGGATCCAGCATCTCACCGAAGAGATCAACGACCTCACCGCGCGGATCACCGCCCGTGCACCGAGAATCCTGGAGCACTACGGCGTTGGCCCGGACACCGCTGCCGCGTTGCTCATAGCGGCCGGTGACAACCCACAACGGATGGGCAGCGAAGCGTCCTTCGCCAGACTCTGCGGCGTCAGCCCGGTGGAGGCGTCCTCCGGCAGGACCCAACGCCGCAGGCTCAACCGCGACGGCGACCGCCAGGCCAACTCCGCGCTGTACACCGTCGTCCTGGCCCCTCTGCGCTGGGACACCCGCACACGCGACTACGTGGAGCGACGCATCAACGAGGGCAAGACCCGCCGAGAAGCCATCCGCTGCCTGAAACGGTACATCGCACGAGTGATGTACCAGACGATCACCCGCGAACCGCGGTGACACCAGCACCAGCCGCTTGACATCCATAGGGGCATCAGCCAGGCCACCAGCCTGCCCACCTGCAGAAATGACCGCCCCCGAATGAGCCGAAAGGGCCCGTCAGCAAGCTGACGGACCCTCACGCAAGGTCGAGGTTAGTGCTGGATTCCTCTTCCGGTGGGTATAGCTGCTGGTGGCGGGGCACTTGCGGGTACTCGGGGGCGGGTGCTGGGTCATGGTGCGGAGGGCACGACGGGGCCGTGACGAGGGCGAGCAACCGGTGGTTCACCGCTTGGCGTCGGCCAGAAAGGCGCCGAGGGATGTGGTGGAGCGGTGCCGGATGGTGGAGCTGAGCTGGGACGGGTGGCTGGTCCCGGAGATCGCCGACGAGCTGAGGTGTGGTCAGAAGACGGTGCACCGCTGGCTGCACCGGTTCAACCACTGTGGGCTGGAGGGACTGGAGGATCCGGGCGGGCAGGGACGCAATCGAAGGATCACCGAGGCCGAACGATCGAGGATCGTCGGCCTCGTCAAGAAGACCCCGCCCGGCCGACTCGAGGTGGAGCCGTCGAACGAGATGTGGGCCGTGGACGAGTCAGGGCCCTCGGAGTGAACCTTGGACACGCTGGCCGCCGCGGCCCGGGACCTGGGCATCGAGGTCAGCCGCTCCCAGGTGCGCCGAATCCTGCTCGCGGAGGGTGTCCGCTGGCGGCGCACGCGATCCTGGACGCGCTCGAAGGAACCGGACTTCGAGGGAAAAGGACGCGGATCGTCGAGCTCTACACCAGCCCGCCCGCCGGCGCGACGGTGGTCTGCGCCGACGAACTCGGCCCGGTGATCCCCCGCGCTCTCCCACCGGCACCGGCCTGCCCTACACCGTCGCAGCGTGCTCGCCGATGACCGCTTCCGCCGGGCTGTCAACGAACGCGGCAGAGTCGTCGACGTCGACAGGATCAAGGCCGGTCCGAGCTTGCTGGAGAAGCTCCGCCGCGAACTCGCCAGCGACGCCGTCCCGCAGGCGCGAGCGGCACCGTGTGGCCGTGCGGATCCTGCCTGACTGACGCATCGGCGGCCGCCGGCACGTCGGCGTCCAGTCGTCAGCAGCGTCCCATCACGTCACGTGAACGACCGGCTGTAGTACGCGGAGGGGTGACGGACGGCCGGGTCGGGCAGGTATTGAACATCATCCGTTCGGGATTGGCGGAGCCAGACAACGACAGCGGCTGGTCGCGCGCTGTGATGGGCTGCGAATGCATGGACAGAAGGGCCACTTGTATGTTCAAGCGTGCTGTTCTCATACGGAAGGCGCTCCGTGGGGGTGGCAGCCCGGTCGCGGGACAGTCCGATCCAGGTCCGTCCGGGCTGCCGCTGCTGGGTAACCTCCCGGAGTTCGCCCGCGACCCTCTCGCCTTCTTCTCTCGGCTGCGCGACGAGCACGGCGACTGGGTGCCGTGGTCACTGGGTCCCAAGCCTTGTCTCTTGATCTCGCGGCCCGCAGACGTCAACGAGCTGCTGGCAGGCATCGAGACTAGCTTCAGCCAGGCCGAGTTGGGGTGGGCTGTACACCACTTGCTGGGCGATGGTGTGGTAACCAGCACTGGCGAGGACTGGCGCCGTAAGCGGTCACTCGTACAGGCCGGCGTCCGTCCGCGCCAGGTCCGCTCCTACGCCAAGACGATGGTCGATTGCGCCGACGATGTCGCCGCGACGTGGCGGGATGGCCAATGCGTTGAGGTGCATCGGGAGATGACCCGGCTTACGCAGCGAATTGCGGTGCGCACGCTGTTCGGTGTGGAGACCGCAGGACGCGAGGAGGCCATCGCGCGGGCCATGGCCGTGGCCCAACAGGAGCTCGGCGCGGAGCTGCGGGGTGTCACGGCCTTCTTTCCCCCTTGGATCTTGACGCCGGGGCGACGCCGCCTTCGGACGGCCGTCGTCGGGTTGGACGCAGAGATTCATCGCATTATTGCCGAGCATCGCGCCGCTACGGCCGCCGGAGAGGAGCGCGAAGACTTACTCAGTCGGCTACTTGACGCCCGGGACGTGGACGGCACGCCGCTTTCTGACCGGGAGGTGCGCGACGAAGCCGTCACTCTCTATGTCGGGAGTCACGAGACATCGGCCACCACGCTGACTTGGACCTGGCATCTGTTGTCCGGTTCTCCTCAGGCGCGCACCCGCCTGGACGCGGAGCTCGCCGAGGTCCTTGAGGGGCGGCTGCCAACCTTCGACGACTACGCGCGGCTGCCCTTCACTCAGGCTCTGATCAAGGAGTCGCTGCGGCTCTACCCGCCCTTTTGGGCTCTCGGTGCGGTGGCGCGCGAGGGTGCCACCATCAGCGGCCGCCACGTGCCGGCCAGCACCACCGTCTGGGCGAGCCAGTGGTCTATCCACCGTGACTCCCGTTTGTTCCCCGAGCCGGACGCTTTCCGGCCGCAGCGTTGGGACTCCGGTGCCCCGAACCCCGTCCCCGAACATGCTTGGTTCCCCTTCGGCGGCGGGCCCAGGACCTGCCTGGGTACACGCTTCGCCCTGGTCGAGTTGGCACTCACTCTCGCGACGCTGGCGCAGAGGTGGCGGCTCGACACCGGTCCCGGCGAGGTGAGGCCCGTGGCTGGCCTCAACCTGCAGCCATCGCGGCCCATCAGTGCGACCGTCCGTTCGGCATGACGTGCGCTTCTACCGAAGATAGCTCTGCCTAACCTCGGGCTTTCACGCGGCGGGGCGTCCCGTGGGTGATCAGAAACGCGGAGAGTGCTCCTGACCTGCAACGATGGGACTTGTCTAGGGTCCAGGTCGTCGCGTGAAAGAAGCACTCTCCAGGTGAAGAAGCGTATCGGGTTCTACCTGCGTGTCCGTACCGAGGGCGGTGTTCGCGGGGTGGTCTGCCAGGCCGGTGGAGTACTGGTGGTGGAGACGACCCGCTGACGGTGTGGTATCGCGAGATCTTGGACAGTTTGGTCCCAGGAGATGCTGGACGTCACCGGTAGATGCTGGACAGCCTTACTCCCTCGCGCGCGACTGCCTTGAACTGCCTGATCGGCTTGTCGCTGGTGCGGGCATGGGTGGACAGTTCAACGTCGCCGTCGAGGACACGGAAGATGGTGTCCTCGATGAGGATGGTCACGGCTTTCCCAGCGTGAGCCCAGCCGATCCGCAGGCGCTGGCCGCCGACCATCACCACGCCGTCCGCGGGCACTTTGCGCTGAGCCCGCAGGGCCTGCGCCGAAGGAGGGATGATCGCGGTGCGCGGGCTGCGGACCCCGCTGATCTGCGCTCGTTGATCGGGTGGGATGGGCGCGGGCAGCGTCTTCACCACCCGGCCGTCGGCGATGGATGCATCAACTGGCCGTCGAACCGCAGGGCGACCTGCTGTCCGGCGAGCTGGGCCGTGAGCTTGACACGCTGCCCGTCGAGCCCGACGTCGCCGTCCCGGCCACCCAGCCGGTCGGCCTCGACCACGAGCGGGGCCTGCGGCCCGTCGGGCAGGGCGGGCGTCGCTGGTTCGGGGCCGGCGATCCGCCCGCCGCGCTGCACCAGCGTCTTCAGGTCGGCCGCGGTGAACTGGGAGGTGCGGGCGCGGGCGAGTTCGCGCCGCGTCGATGGAGTGATCTTCCATGCGGACAGGGGCTCGCAATACACCTCAGCGGCGTTCGCCCAGGTCAGCGACCGTTTCGACATCCGCAGGAGTCTGGGCCGTGTCGGGTCGAGCTATGACAACGCGCTGGCCGAGAGCTTCTGGCAGGGGCTGAAGAGAGAAGCCGTGCGCGGGGTGTTTACGACGGTGCGGCAGGCCGGCCGGAGATCTTCCAGTGGCTGACGTACTACAACGCCCGCAGGCACCACAGCAGCCTCGGCTACCTCTCACCCGTCGAGTTCGAACAGCAGCATCGGGCAGACCATAGACTCACCCTCGCGGCATGAACCCCCGTGTCCACACTCCGGGGAACGTCTCAGCACAGTGTGATGCAGCCGCCTTCCCAACTCCGGCAAGCTGGCCGGAGTCTGGCTCGTGCCGCCCCAACCCAAGGTTGACGTGCGCTCTGACAAGCCCCGAATCGATATCCACTTCTGGAGCGGTTCATCGAGGTGGGGGCCGAGGCCGAACGCTCCGCCTTCAGTCGGCCTTCCGAGTGGGAGGACACCGAAGCCTGGTTCCTCACGACCCGGGACGTCATGAACAGGCTGTGGGTCGCGGAGCGGCTCATCCGCATCCAGTTCCCCCTGGCCGTGCACGACGCGGCACGCGCGTACTTCCTCGACCTCAACCGCTTACCCGACGGCGAGAGCGTGTGCGACTACTTGGAGGAGAACCGGCTGACGTTTCTGGACGCGGCCCGCGCGGTCATGGGGTAGCACACCGCCGACCTCGAAGATCGTTTTCACAGCCGTAGCAGGACGACCAAGGAACCGAACCGGCTTGCCAGGTGCTCGCCCACGCCGCCGCGCTGAAGTCTGCGCCGTCGAGATCGCCGCGATCCACGCTACGTCGCCGGGGCCGCCTGCGGTCCTGCGGGCGGGCCGGCCCACGCCACCCCGGCACTCCTCGGGCCGGCCAAAGGCCCTCCACCCGGCGCATGCCTTCGCAACGTCCCCAGCGGGCCTCGTGCGGCGTGACCTCAGGGCCACACGGGCAGCAGGCCGGCCGGCCCCCGGGCGCTCAACCGGACACACCCCCACTCCGGCCAGGCCTGCCGGTCAGGGCGGGCGGCCACTGCGAGGCATCCAGCAGACCCAGCGCATATCCACGGGCGACGACGGCAGACCGTGACGGCGCATCCAGCAACATGCGCAGCCGCTGCAGATGGTAGTCCAGGGCCTGGCGCGTCACCCCCAGTTCACGGCTGATCGCCGCGTTGGACTCCCCGCGAGCCAGGCCCACCAGCACCCGCTTGTGGACCGGGGCCAAATCCGGCACCACCGAGTGCTGCGCACTCACCGCAACCATCAGCGTCAGCAACCGGACCCGCCGACCCGGCACCCGTGCCACCGCAACGTCCACGCGCAGCAGCCGCAGCGCTCCGCTGGCGGTGCGGCACCGCAGCCACAGCCGCTTACTCGTCGCCCGCCCCCGGGCCAACGCCCGCCACGCCGCCAGCAACCGCTCCCCTTCCGCACGCGGCAAAGGCGCCAAGAAATCACGTACATCACCCGCTTCCAGATCGGTGACGCTCATGCCGAACAGCTCAGCCGCACCCACACTCGCCCGTTCGATCCTGCCGTTCACACACAACGTCATCGACGCAGCACCGGAACGGTCCCGCAGCGCACGCAAATCCTCCTCGAACAGCGCCTTGTGCTCGAGTGCCTGGAAATGGTCGGTGACATCCACATACACACCCCCCACACACGGCCCGAGCGAACTCTGCAAGGGAAAGCGATGACCGACGGCCTGCCCCACCACACCGTCCGGCCGCAAGAAGGAAACCCGGTGCCGCATCGGCTGAGACCGCGCGATGACCTCCCGGTCCAGCGAGCGGAACCGCACAACATCATCGCCCGCCACCACCTCCTCCAGCGTCCGGCCGACCATCTCCGAAGGACGCCTGGCATACAAATGGGCATAGGCATCGTTCACCCACACATACCGCTCACCAGCATCCCGAACAAACGCCGCCGCAGGCAAATACGCGGCAAAAGCCGCATACCGCTCACACTCCTGAGCCCCGTCGGTGACATCAACAGCCACCCCGCACACCCCATCGATCCGGCCCGCAGCATCCCGACGCGGCCCGGCCACCACATCAAAAGACCGCCCACCCACCCTTGCTCGCCAACGCACCGTCCGCCCCTCCAGCGCATACGCCTGCATCACCACATCCCCAGCCGGCGCTTGCCCACGGTCCTGCAAGAACTGCATCGCCTCCGGCGCCGCCACCCCGAGGTCGTCAACACCAAGGGCATCCAGTGCGGTCCTGCCACCATGAGCCGTCACCCGCAGATCAGGGTCAGCCTCCCACCAGGCCAACGGCAGCCGCTCGAACAACAACATCCACGAATCGCCCCACGCGCGCATGACACCCTCACGAAATGTGCGTAACCAAAGGGAGGGCGGGCCCGTCGGGCCCGTCACACAGCCATCACGTTCGCGTCGGCATCACCACACGCCCGGGCCCGTCGCAACCACAGACCCCGCGATCACGCACGGTCTCAAACACAGCACGACCGACCCGGCATCACACGACGACAGCACAACACGCCAACACCGGCACACCCGCCGGAAGAACAGTCCCGTTGACCCCCGCCCGACGACACACTCCACGCACAACCGCGAAGCGCACCACCGATGTCCCTCATCGGACACGACAGCCACACGCGACCCGTTGACGCCCCACCATGGCCCCTCCCCCACCAGCCTTACACCGCACTCAACCACCAAACGACACACTGCACGGCCCCAAATTGACACCAGTGCCAAAGTCCCGACGCACCATCACCACCCACGTAACGGCCGACATTGACCGCCCGCCGCTCAAAACCCCGGCCTGCAGCTTGGACTGCACCGTCGGCGCAGCCCGGAATGACTGCGGCGCTGCCCCTTCTCCGAGGACAAGGCCGGGTACCCGATGACACCACCGCACCCTTCAGCTGGGGCCGCCGTGCAAGCACGAGAGGGCGGCTCGGGCAACGACCGAAGATCCCGGACCCTGCGACCCGCGAGAGGCGCCTTCTTCTACCCGGGCCGGACGGGCTGCCAGCGGCACTATCCGCCACACGGCTTCCCGGCCCGGTCGGCGGTGTCCTCTTACGTAGGCCAGTGGCGCGAGGACAGGCCCGACCAGCCGATCCAAAAATATCCACTGCCAGGTGCAGTAGCGAGCCCGGCAACGGGAGGAGCCGTCCCTGACGATCACCGACACCCAGTCCGTACGCACGGCCGCGGATGTCTCGAAGTCCACGACGAGACTGGACGCCAACAAAAAGATGTCAATCGCAAGCAGGGACCCGCCGTCGACGTACTGGGACTGATCCCCGGCGACGTGGCGACGACCGCCTCCACTCATGACAACTTCACTGGCACCGCCCTGCTCGACCAGACGCCCAAGCGATGCGGAACCCATCCGAAGAAGGCCCCGACGGACCACCGCCGCAAAAACGAGGTCCTCAACCACGCCGCCCTGCTGGACATCAACCTCGAGGGCGTCCGCCCCAACCCCGCAAACCAGGGCCAAAAACTTCGTCCCCCAACCGAAAGGCTGGATCACGGAACAGGCCAATGGCACGTTGTTACTGCACCACCACAGCCGCGAATACCACCGCCGCCCCAACTCCTCAACCCCACACCTCTACTGGGCCTCCACCGCCCACATCGCCCGCCGCCTCACCACACCCGCCCCCACTTGACGCAGCCCCTTGACCAGGCCGCACGAACATCAACCAACTCCAGGCAAACCTCAAGAACCAACACCACGAAACCACGACCCGAGTTCGAAATACGGCTGCGGCCGGCCTCCCGCAGGGAGGCCGGCCCCACCCGGAATCAGCGCGGCCGTTGCAGCCACCCCTGCGTGCGTTATGAGAACACGTGATGAGGTGAAGCCACACCC
>NZ_JBEZMO010000049.1:0-40961 GCF_040652655.1 Streptomyces sp. NPDC048191 | reverse complement strand
CGCGCACACCACGATGGACTGCGCAACGTGCGGAGCGAGAACCAAGCACGCACTGCCTCTGGCGATGAGAACGTATGCCTGCACCGTGTGCGGAGCTGTGTCCCCCAGGGACAAGAACTCCGCGCGCGTGATGCTGGTCCGGGCAGGTTGGAACCCGGACGGTGTGGAGGGCGTAAGACCACCGGGGCCGCCGGCCCAGGTGGCAGCCTGAGCCGTACATCCCCACTCAACCCTGGAGGGTAGAGAATCCCCTCCCTCATGGTGGGGAGCCTTCAAAGTCCGAACAACCATGCCGCGTTGTCGTGGCATACGGCCCGCAGCCACTCCTGTCCGAGATCCAGGCGTTCCAGGGCGTTGAGCTGGTGGACGTAGGAGTAGGGGATGTTGGGGAAGTCGGAGCCGAGCAGGACGCGGTCGCCAAGGTCGGCGAGGCGGGGCAGGGCACGGCGGGGGAACGGCATGAAGTCCTCGGTGAAGTCGGTGAACGCCATCGTCGTGTCGAGGCGTACCTCGCCGTACCGTTCGGCGAGGCCGAGGAACTCCTCGTACTCGGGCATCCCCAGATGCGCCACGATCAGTCGCAGGTCCGGGTGCCGCGCCAGTACGCGCGCCACCGGCTCGGGTCCGGTGTACTTGCCGGGTGCGGGGCCGGAGCCGCAGTGGATCACCACGGGAATCCGCGCCTCGGCGAGCAATCCCCAGACTGGCTGGAGGAGTTCGTCGGCAGGATCGTAAGCCCCCACCTGTACATGCGCCTTGAACACGCGCGCGCCCGCTTCGACGGCCTCGCGGACGTACGTCTCGACACCCGGCTCGGGGAAGAGAGTCGCGGTGTGCAGACAGTCGGGGGTACGGCGGGCGAAGTCGGCCGCCCATCCGTTCAGCCACCGGGCCATGCCGGGCTTGTGCGGATAGAGCATCGCGGTGAAGGCCCGGACGCCGAACTCCCGGAGCAGGGCTGTGCGCTCCGCCTCCCCTTTCCGGTAGGAGATCGGCCACTCGATGCCTCCCAGCAGTGGTCCGCTCGTGTCGAAGTAGTCCCAGACCTTGTGCAGGACCCGCTCGGGCATGAAGTGCGTGTGGACGTCGATCAGCCCGGGCAGGCCGAGCCGGTCCCAGAAGGAACGGACCTCATCGGCCTGTTCGCCGCCGGAAGCCGCGTCCTCGCTCATGGCCGCCGGCACTCCCGTGGCTGCACTCGGCCTTGGTGATCCGGGGCCGTGGGCGCGGTCGGGTTCGGTGGAGCCGGCAGGGGCGAGGGGTGCCTTGCGGTGATCGTCCATGCCGCCCACGATCGACCCTGGTGGGGGAGCGGGTCCACCCTCGGCCGCAACGGGAGGATGAGGGGTACGTCACCCGGGCCAGGGCGGTGTGGTGCCGCACGAGGCCTCCGCCCGGGGCCTGACGATCGGTGTCACGGGCCCGAGTGGACGACCCACTGAGCCGGCGGGGCGGCACCGGCGGTTCCTCCATGGGCGTCAGGAGGTGCCGGCGGCGCCCGTCTCCGTCGTGGCCGGGAAGAGCCGTGGAGGACGGTCGATGGGCCAGGCTCCTCGCGCTACCGCACGGTGGCCGTCCGTCGTCCTACGATGGGTGAAGATCACATGTGACCAGGGAGCGTGAAATGATCTTCATCACGGCCAAGTTCCGGATCAAGCCGGAGTACGCGGAGAGGTGGCCCGAGATCTCCCGTGAGTTCACGGAGGCCACTCGCAGTGAGCCGGGCTGTCTGTGGTTCGATTGGTCCCGCAGCCTCGATGATCCGACCGAGTATGTGCTCGTCGAGGCGTTCCGCGACGGTGACGCCGGTGCCGCGCATGTCCAGTCCGACCACTTCAAGTCGGCGCAGCAGACCCTGCCACCTCACCTGGTCGAGACGCCGCGAATCGTCAACGCGATCCTGGAGCAGGATGACTGGTCCCTGCTCGGGGAAATGGCCGTCCAGAGCTGACGGAGTCGCGGAGGGGCGGGAATCATGACGGCCACCTCCTCCTCCCGCGCCAGGACATGTCACCCACCGCCGCCCTGTGCGTGCGGTGCCCGGGCCTCACCCACCGCCTCGAACGCTCGGCATGGGAAACGGTTACGGCGATGCCGGGCCAGGCCGCCTCTACCGCGCCGAGGGTTGGACTGGTGGGGCTCTCCCGGGCGTTCGCCCTCGCGGTCGTCCGGGCTGGCGCGACGGTGAACAAACATCTCGACTCCCGCTGATGCGGCGGCACGGCGGAGGAGATCGCGGCGTGTGTGCTGGTCCTGGCGCACGAACCCGTTGTACGCAACGTCCTCTTTCCATGCGCTGGGCCGTAGCCTTGAGGACGACCTTGCCGACGCTGTGGCTCTGGCCGAGGTCGACGCTGGGCCCCAGCGGGACGAGCCGTCGGTGCCTTCCCGGTAGCTCGACGAACCGGAGTCCGGGATGCTGTGCCGGGGTCGATCGAGTTCGGGACCGGGAACAAGGGGTGCTCCTCGGGACCGAAACCGTCGTGAGGCGTGCCGCCGCGTCCAGCACCGTATGGCCCGCGCCGCGTCGGCTGACCTGCTCGCGGCGATCGTCCGAGGCGCTTGCTGCAAGATCTGACGAATTTTTGCGCCAGACCGTAAGCGGATTGCGGATCATGCCCTAGGCTTGAGCCATGACACGACGACTTGCCGAGGTGGCCAGGAAGGTCGGGGTCAGCGAGGCGACGGTCAGCCGGGTGCTCAACGGCAAGCCCGGTGTCTCCGAGCAGACCCGCGAGGCCGTGCTGACCGCCCTGGATGTGCTCGGCTACGAGCGTCCGACCCAACTGCGGGGCGAGCGCTCGAGGCTGGTCGGGCTGGTCCTGCCGGAGCTGCAGAACCCCATCTTCCCCGCCTTCGCCGATGTGGTCGGCAGCGCACTGGCGCAGCAGGGCTACACGCCGGTGCTGTGCACGCAGACGGCGGGCGGTGTCTCCGAAGCCGACTATGTGGAGCTGCTGCTCCAGCAGCAGGTCTCGGGCGTGATCTTCTTCGGTGGCCTGTACGCCCAGGCGGAGTCCCCGCACGAGCACTACGAGCGGCTGTCCCGCCGCGGCCTGCCGACGGTGCTGATGAACGCCGCCATACCCGACCTGGACTTCCCGCAGGTCAGTTGCGACGACGCGGTCGCGGTGGAACAGGCCGCCGGACACTTGCTGTCGCTGGGCCACCGGCGGATCGGCCTCGTACTGGGACCGCCCGATCACATGCCGTCGCGACGCAAGCTGGCGGCGGCTCGCACGGTACTGGAGAGGGCCGGGCTGGAGTTGGAGGAGGCGGATGTCGCGCACGCGCTGTTCTCCCTGGAGGGCGGTCAGGCCGCGGCCGCGCGCCTGCTGCAGCGGGGTGTCACCGGCGTCATCTGCGCCTCGGACCCGCTGGCCCTGGGGGTGGTGCGCGCTGCCCGCAGGCGCCGGCTTGACGTGCCCGCGGACGTGTCGGTCATCGGTTACGACGATTCCTCTTTCATGACCTGCACCGATCCGCCGCTGACCACCATCCGTCAGCCCATCGAGGCGATGGGCCGCGCCGCCGTGGAGCTGCTCGTGGGAGAGCTGGCCGGCGCCAAGGTCACCCACGACGAGCTGCTCTTCGAGCCGGAGCTCGTGGTGCGCGGATCCACCGGTCTGGCGCCGAGAGAGCCCAGCCGCTGACAGAGCGCCAACCAACAGCTGTGACAAGGGCCGTACCCCCTGGGGTGCGGCCCTTGCGTTGTTCACGGCGCGCCGCATCACGCTTCCGCGTTGGATTTTTGCAATCTTCCGTCGAGATATTGCGGCGCAGTCAAGGTCAGTGCTTAAGTGAGGCGCGCCACATCCCACGCACTCCGCCCATGAAGGGGTCTTCCACCCATGCGCAGATCCGCAGCGCTGCTGATCGCCGGCGCTCTCACCCTGACCGCTGTCGCCTGCTCCAGCTCCTCCGACGGCGGTGCCAAGTCGAGCGATGGCAAGATCACGCTTTCCATCGACTGTGCCCCGCCGAAGAGCCGACCGACACAGCGCAAGCAGTGGGCCGATGACGTCGCGGCCTTCGAGAAGCTGCACCCGGACATCACCGTGAAGAGCATCGACACGTTCCCGTGCGAGACGCCGGAACTGTTCACGGCCGCGCTCAAGGGCGGCACGGAGCCCAACGTCTTCTACACCTACTTCACGGACAAACAGCAGGTCCTGGACGCCGGCCAGGCAGCCGACATCACGAAGTACGTCACCTCCGAGAACCTGCCGGTGAAGGACGACATCATGTCCTCGGTGTGGGACACCCAGAAGGCCGACGGGAAGATCTACGGCATACCGCGCACCAACTACACCATGGGTGTCATCATCAACCGGAAGCTCTTCCAGAAGGCCGGACTCAACCCCGACCAACCGCCGCAGACCTGGGTCGAGGTCGAGGCCGACGCCAAGAAGATCACCGCCCTGGGCAAGGGCATCGCGGGCTACGGCGACTACAGCGCGGGAAACAACGGCGGTTGGCACTTCACCGCCGAGATCTACGCCCAGGGCGGCCGGATGGTGAGCGACGACGGCACCACGGCGGCCTTCAACAACGCCCAGGGCCTGGCCGTGCTGCAGAACCTGCACAAGCTCCGCTTCGACGACAACGTCATGGGCAGCACCCAGCTCTACAAGTGGGGCGACCTCCAGAAGCAGATGGCCGCGGGCAAGCTGGGGATGTACATCGCCGCACCTGACGACATCACCTACATGGTGCAGAGCCTCGGCGCCCACTACGAGGACTTCGGCATGGGCCCGGTCCCCGGCCAGAACGCACCCGGCGCCGGCACCCTCACCGGGGGTGACGACTACATGTTCAACGTCAAGGACACCCCCGAGCAGATCAAGGCCGGGATCCAGCTGCTCAGTTACCTGTGGCTGACGGAGGGGCAGGGCCAGCAGTACAACTACCCTCGCTCCAAGTCCTCCGGCCAGGCGGTCGGACTGCCCCAGCCGCAGCTGTTCCAGGGCGCCACCGCCACCAAGGACACCCAGCTCAAGGCCGCCAACGCCACCATGTCCGTGAAGGCCTTCGAGCCCTTCGTGAAGGCCAACGTCCCCGGCGTCACCGAACCCGGCAACGCCCAGGCCATCTACAAGATCCTCGACACGGCGATGGCGTCCACGCTGACGAACCCTCATGCCGACCTGCAGAAGGTGCTGGACACCGCCGAGCAGCAGGTCAACCAGGTCCTCGCCAACGCCCAGTAGTCGCAGGGGGCGCCAGGCCCCGGGACGAGCAGCCTCCCCAAGGAGATCGACGATGGCGGTCGCGACCGCATCCTCCGGAACCGACGCGCCGCCCGCCAGGGCGGCCGACCGGACCGCGGCACTGCGCAGGTCCGTTCAGCGCAACCTCACCGCACACGGCTTCCTGATCGGCGCGGTGCTCTGTTTCGCCTGCTTCCAGTGGTATCCCATGGTCCGCGAAGTGATCATGAGTTTCCAGAAGGCGAAGGCGGGCAGGACCACCTGGGTCGGCCTGCACAACCTCGACCAGATCGTGAACGACCCCAGCTTCTGGCCGGCCTGGCGGAACACCGCCGAGTTCACCGGCCTGGCCCTGCTGTTCGGCTTCGCGCTGCCGTTCGTCACGGCCGTGGTGATGAACGAACTGCGGCACGCACGGGGTTACCTGAGGATTCTGGTGTACCTGCCGGTGATGCTTCCGCCGGTGTCCTCACTGCTGCTGTTCAAGTACCTCTACAACCCCGAGTACGGGCCGATCAACCGGTCGCTGCAACTGCTGCACCTGCCCACCTCCGGCTGGCTGCAGTCCCCGGACATGGCGATGCTCGCCGTCGTCATCGCCTCCACCTGGATGAACATGGGCAGCGCCACACTGATCTACCTCGCGGCGCTGCAGAACATACCCGGTGAGCTCTACGATGCCGCCGAACTGGACGGAGCGGGACTGCTGCGGCGCGTGTGGCACGTGACGATCCCACAGACCCGGCTCATCCTCTCGCTGATGCTGATGCTCCAGATCGTCGCCACCATGCAGGTCTTCGTCGAGCCCTTCATCCTCACCAACGGCGGCCAGGGAGTGGAGGGTTCGACCACCACCGTCGTCTACCTGATCTACCAGTACGCCTTCAACTTCTCCAACTACGGCGCCGCCTGCGCCCTCGGGCTGCTCCTGATGCTGGTGCTCGCCGGGTTCTCGGTGATCTACGTGCGACTCAACCGGAGGCTGGAGTCATGAACGACACCCGCACTCTGATCAATCCAGCCCAGCTGAACCGCACGCTCTACCGCGCCACGCTGATCCTGGTCGTCGCCGGCTTCACGCTGGCCTTCCTCGGCCCCCTCTACCTGCTGGTGACGGGCGGACTCAAGGGCACCACCGAGTCCATCCAGACCCCGCCCACCTTCTACCCGCACCACATCGAGGCCGCCAACTACAGCGACGCGTGGACTCGCCTCAGCATCGCCCACCTGCTGCTCAACACGCTCTGGTACGCCGTCGGGGCACTCGCCTTCCAGCTCGTCCTGGACGTCGCCGCGGCCTACTCGCTGTCCAAACTACGGCCGGCGCTCGGCAACGCGATCCTCGGCCTGATGCTGGCCACCCTCATGATCCCGGCCATGGTGCTGGTCGTCCCGCAGTACCTGACCGTGCTGGATCTGCCGCTGATCCACCAGAACCTGCTCAACTCCCCTTGGGCGATCTGGCTCCCGTCGGTGGCCAACGCCTTCAACATCTACCTGCTGAAGCGCTTCTTCGACTCGGTGCCCCAGGAACTGCTCGACTCCGCCGCCATCGACGGCGCCGGACCACTGCGCACACTGCTCTCCATCGTGCTGCCCATGTCCCGGCCGATCATCGGTGTGGTGTCCATCTTCGCCCTGGTCAACGTGTGGAAGGACTTCCTCTGGCCGCTGCTGGCCGAGCCCGACCCGACCAGGCAGACGCTCAACGCCGGCATCTACTCCCTCTCCCTGGGCGTGCCGGAGAACGTGCTGATCGCCGCCTCGGCCATCTCCGCCGTGCCGACGGTGCTCTTCTTCCTGATCTTCCAACGCAACATCATGTCCGGGCTCACCGCCGGCAGCCTCAAGGGCTGACACCGTCTTGCGAGGAGACTTCTACCGTGCACCAACCCCACGAGTGGTGGCGTGGCGCCGCGATCTACCAGATCTACGTGCGCAGCTTCGCCGACGCGGACGGCGACGGAACGGGCGACCTGGCCGGCGTACGGTCGCGGCTGCCGTACCTCGCCGAACTCGGTGTCGACGCGCTCTGGTTCACCCCTTGGTACGCCTCACCGATGGCCGACGGCGGCTACGACGTCGCCGACTACCGGTCCATCCACCCGTCCTTCGGGAGCATGGGGGAGGCCGAGAAACTGATCGACGAGGCAAGGGCGTCGGGTATCCGCACCATCGTCGACATCGTCCCCAACCACGTCTCCGACCGGCACCGCTGGTTCGAGGAAGCACTCGCCGCAGGCCCCGGCTCGCCGGAGCGCGATCGGTTCTGGTTCCGTGAGGGGCGAGGCGAGCGGGGCGAACTTCCTCCGAACAACTGGATGTCGCAGTTCGGCGGCAGCGCCTGGACCCGTGTCCCGGACGGCCAGTGGTACCTGCACCGCTTCGCCTCCGCCCAGCCCGACCTGAACTGGCAGCACCCCGAGGTGCGCCGGGAACACGAGGAGGTACTGCGCTTCTGGTTCGACCGCGGCGCGGCCGGCGTCCGCATCGACTCCGCCGCCGAGGTCATCAAGGACGCGGCGCTTCCCGACCTGGTGGACGGCGCGGACCCGCACCCCTACCTGGACCGCGACGAGATCCACGAGGTGTACCGGGTCTGGCGCAAGGTCGCCGAGTCCTACACCCCGCCGCGCGCCCTGATCGGTGAGGTCTGGCTGCCCGACCCCGAGCGCTTCGCCCGCTACCTGCGCCCCGACGAACTGCACACAGCCTTCAACTTCGGTTTCCTCACCTGCCCTTGGGACGCCGTGCGGCTGCGCGAGACGATCACGACCACGCTGGCCGTGCACTCGCCCGTCGGCGCGCCCGCCACCTGGGTGCTGGCCAACCACGACGTGACCCGGACCGTCACGCGCTACGGCCGTGCCGACACCGGCTTCGACTTCGCGGCCAAGGCCCACGGCACCCCCACCGACCTGGAACTGGGCACCCGGCGCGCCCGGGCGGCAGCGCTGCTGAGCCTGGCCCTGCCCGGCTCCGTCTACCTCTACCAGGGCGAGGAGCTCGGCCTGCCCGAGGTCGAGGACCTGCCGCACTCGGTCATCGAAGACCCGATGTTCCACCGCACCCAAGGCGCCGACCCCGGCCGGGACGGCTGCCGCGTGCCGCTGCCGTGGAGCGGTGACGCCCCGCCGTTCGGCTTCGGCCCCGAGGGCACGCAGCCCTGGCTGCCCCAGCCTCGGCACTGGTCGGCGGTGACGGCGCAGCAGCAGGCGGCGGACCGCGACAGCATGCTGACCCTGTACCGCACGGCACTGCGCCTGCGCCGGAGCGAGACCGCCCTCGGCGACGGGCGGATGACCTGGCTGCCCAGCGGCCCCCAGGTCCTCTCCTTCACCCGGGACCCCGGCTTCGGCTGCGTCGTCAACCTGGGCCCGGAGCCGGCACAGCTGCCACCGCACCAGCAGGTCCTGCTGAGCAGCGCACCGCTGACGGACGGGCAGCTGCCCACCGATACCGCGGTCTGGCTGCGCCTGTCCTGACCCGCACGCGGCCCGCCCCTTCGGTGGCGAAGAACGGCCGCAGCCCTGGCGGTCGTGACCGTGACGGCCGGGCTCACCGTCGTGCCGGCCGACGTTGTGGCGGCGGCACCGACCGGATGCCGCCGGTGAGACGCAGGCCGCGCCGGTGAACCCGCGCCGGGCCGGTGCCCCCGTCCTGGTCGCCGGTCGTGGAGCCGACCTCGGCTTCCGGGAGCACGAAGCGCGGCCCGCGTCCGTGGGCGGTGGGCCTGGTCACGGCAGTACCTGGATCTTCCGTCCCTTCCCGGCCTGGAACTGCCGCAGGGCCTCGGCGTAGTCCGCCAGCGGCAGCCGGTCGCTGATGAAGATCTCCGGGTCGAGCACGCCACCCGCGAACAGTTCGGCGGCGCGCTCGTAGCTGTGCAGGACCGCCATCGAGCCGGTGATGGTGATCTCTTCGTTGTAGATCCGGTACGGGTCGATGGTGGCCCGGGTCGCGTAGTCGGCGACGCCGAACTGGAGGTACGTGCCCCCCTTGCCCACGCGGCCGAGGGCGTCCTGGATGGCGTGGGCGTTGCCGGTGGCGTCGATGACGACGTCCCAGCCCCGGGGGCGTTCGATCGCGTCGGCGGTCGTCACGGCATTGCTGCAGCCGAGCGTGCGCGCGGTGGCGAGCCGGTCCTCGTTGATGTCGACCATGTCGACGGTGGCCGCGCCGGTGCGCTTGGCGAGTTCGAGCATCATCAGGCCCATGGTGCCCGAGCCGTAGATCAGCACATTGCTGGCGAGTGTGGAGCGCAGGATGTCGTAACCGCGTACCGCGCAGGACAGCGGCTCGATGAGGGCGGCGTCCTCGGAGCGGACGTGCTCGGGCAGTTTGACGCAGTTGGCGGCGGGGGCGGCCGTGTACTGTGCCGCGCCGCCGGAGACGGTGACACCGATGGCGTTCCAGTGCTCGCACATGTTGCCGCGCCCGATACGGCAGTAGTGGCACTCGTGGCAGTACAGAGAGGGGTCGACGGCGACCCGGTCGCCGACGGCCAGGCCGCGTACGCCGGAGCCCAGGGCGACGACCTCGCCGGCGAACTCGTGCCCGGGAACGATGGGCAGCGTGGGTGCGAACTCACCCTGCAGGATGTGGAGATCGGTGCCGCACAGGCCGCAGGCGGAGACCCCGATCACCACCTGCCCGGGGCCGGGTGTGGGGTCGTCGACGGACTCGACGCCGACCTGGCCGGGCGAGTGGATGACGGCGGCTTTCACTTGACTGCTCCAAGGGACAGGCCCTGGACGAGTTTGTCCTGGGCGGCGAATCCGGCGATGAGGACCGGCAGGGAGACGCACACGGCGGCGGCGCACACCTTGGCCAGGAAGAGGCCCTGGCTGGTGACGAAGCCGGTGAGGAACACGGGTGCGGTGCCGGCGACGACGCCGGTGAGCACCCGGGCGAAAAGAAGTTCGTTCCAGCTGAAGATGAAGCAGATCAGCGAGGTGGCGGCGATGCCGGGCGCGACGACCGGGGCGACGATCCGGGCGAGGACGGTGGGCAGTCCGGCGCCGTCGATGGAGGCCGCCTCCAGGATCTCGACGGGGACCTCGGCGAGGAACGAACGCATCATCCATACCGCGATCGGCAGGTTCATCGAGGTGTAGAGGATGATCAGCAGCGCGACGTTGTCGAGCAGGCCGCTGTTCTTGGCGATCAGGTAGATGGGCAGCAGTCCGGCCACCGCGGGCAGCATCTTGGTGGACAGGAAGAAGAACATCGCGTCCGTCCACTTGCGCACCGGCTTGATGGACAGCGCGTAGGCGGCCGGGATCGACAGCACCAGCACCAGGAGCGTCGACATGAGGCTCGCGGAGAAGGAGTTGATCAGGGGCGGCCAGGGGGAGACGCCGGTACTCGCGCCGAAGAACTCCCGGTAGCCCTGGAGGGTCAACGGTGCCCCCAGGCTCGGTGGGTTGGTCGCGGCGTCGGATTCGCTGTGCAGTGAGGTGAGCACCATCCACGCGACCGGAAGGAAGAACACGACTCCGCAGAGCCAGGCCAGCAGGCCGAGTGCGCCGCGGCGGCGCCGGGCCGTGCCGCCGGGGCTGCCCGTGGGGTGGGGGGCCATGGTCGCGGCCATCAGCGGGTCTCCTCTCGGAGCAGTGACGAGACGGTCCTGAGCGCGAAGCTGCCCACGAGAAGGGAGCAGAGGACGACGATGACGCCTTCCGCGGAGGCCTGCCCGTAGTCATGCGCCTGGTAGAAGGTCTCGTAGACGGTGTAGGGCAGGTTGGCGGTGCCCAGGCCGCCGCCGGTGAGCGTGAAGACGGCGTCGAAGTTCTGCACCACATAGATGCTGCCGAGCAGTGCGGCCAACTCGAGATAGCGGCGCAGGTGCGGGAAGGTGAGGTAGCGGAAGACCTGCCAGGTCGTCGCACCGTCCACGCGGGCCGCCTCGACGGCGTCCATGGGGCGGCTCTGCAGCCCGGCCAGCAGGATCAGCATCATGAAGGGCGTCCACTGCCAGATCAGCGATGCCTCCACGGACATCAGCGGCAGCGAGGACAGCCAGTCGGGCTGCGGTGCGTTGTCGCTGCCGAACAGGCTCCACAGCCAGGTCAGTGTGCCGTCGATCAGCCCGTAAGTGGCGTTGTACAGCGCGTGCTTCCACAGCAGCGCGGAGGCCACGGGCACGACGAGGAACGGTGTGATCAGCATGGTGCGGACGATGCCGCGGCCGCGGAACCGACGGTCGAGGAGCAGGGCCAGCCCCAGGCCCAGTACCAGGCTGACCAGCACCACGGTCACCGTCAGGATGACGGTCGTCAGGAGGGAGGAACGCAACTGCGGGTCGGTGACCGCGTCCTGGTAATTCCGCAGCCCCGCGAAGGCCCGGTTGCCCGGGTCGAGGGCGTTCCAGCGCATGAACGAGATCACCAGAGTGCCGACGAACGGCAGCTGGGTGACCACGATCATGAAGATCAGGGCCGGGAGCAGCGGGGCCCGCCGGGCCCATGCCCCTCGGGATCGCCGTGGGGGTGCCGCCTGTTGGGCGGTCTGCCGTGCCCGGGTACGCCTGGTGAGCGAGTCAGTGAGGGTCATCGGTGTGTCTCCGCTGTGCTCCCGCCCCCGGTCCCGCGTGGGCGGGACCGGGCGGTCGGGAACGTCGGGTGGATCGGGCAGGGATCACTTGGCCGCGTACTTGGCGGCGACCTTCTCGGCGAGCGCCTGGCTGGACTTCAGTGCCTGATCGACACTGGTCTTGCCGGCGATGGCGGAGCTGATCTGCTGGGAGACCTGCGTGCCCAGGTCGGTGAACTCGGGGATGCCGACGAACTGGATACCGGGCGCGGGCCGGGGCTGCACACCAGGGTTCTGCGGGTCGGCGGCCTTCAACGCGTTCGCGGTGGCCCCTGCGAAGGCCGACGCCGCGGCGACGTACTGGGGGTTGGTGTAGGTGGAGCTCCGCTTGCCCGCCGGGACCCGGGACCAGCCGAGCTTCTTGCCCACCAGGTCCTCGTACTGCTTGCTGGACGCCCAGGAGATGAACTTCCAGGCGTCGTCCTGGTGCTTGCTCGCCTTCTGCAGGCCCCAGGCCCAGGTGTAGAGCCAGCCCGAGCTCTTGGTCTGGTCGACCGGCGCGGGAGCGTAGCCCATCTTCCCGGCCACCGGCGAGCCGCCGGCTTCGAGCGACCCGGCCGCGGAGGTCGCGTCGTACCACATGGCGACCTTGCCCTGCTCCATGTCATTGAGGCACTCGGCGAACCCGGACTGGGGAGCGCCCGCCTCACCGTGGGCTCGCACGAGGTCGACGTAGAACTTGGTCGCCTTGGTGAAGGCGGAGCTGTCGACCTGGGCCTTCCAGTCCTTGTCGAACCAGGTGCCGCCCATGGTGTTGACCACCGTGGTCAACGGGGCCATCACCTCGCCCCATCCCGGCAGACCACGCAGGCAGATGCCCTTCATCCCGGACTTGGCGCCGTCCGCCTTGGCGGCCAGGGCGGCCACCTGCCGCCAGGTGGGGTTGGCCGGCATGGTCAGCCCCTTCTCCTTGAAGACGTCCTTGCGGTACATCAGGAAGGACGACTCACCGTAGAACGGCTCGGCGTATATCTGGCCGGACGCGGTCAGCGACTGCTGCATGGCGGGCAGGATGTCGCTCTGGTCGAAGGCGGTGTCCTTCTTCGCATACGAGGTCAGCGGGGCGAGCCAGCCGTTCTTGGCGTAGATCGGTGTCTCGTAGTTGCTGATCGTCGCCACGTCGTACTGGCCGGCCTGGCTGGAGAAGTCCTGGGTGATCTTGTCACGGACGTCGTTCTCCGGCAGCACCGTGAAGTTGACCTTGATGCCGGTCTGCTTGGTGAAATTGGCCGCCGTGAGCTTCTGCAGGTCCGCCATCTGCGGGTTGTTCACCATCAGTACGTTGATGGAGTGCGAGCCGGAGCCGCCCCCCGCGCCGCCGGCGCCCGCGCATGCCGTGAGCAGCGCGCCGCACACGGCGAGCGCGCCGAGCGGCACAGCGCGCCGCAGAACAGTCGGTCTTGAAGTCATGATCGTCCCTTTCATGAAATGTCGGGTGTAGGCAACAAGGGGGAGGGGGTGAATATGGGCTCGGACATGCGGCGGGTGTTGCGGCTGCGTGGGCAGCGGGTGCCGTCGGGGCGGCTCCGGCGAAGTCGTCCCTGGCGGTGGGGGATTGCGGGCTGAGCGGGTCAGACCCGGTGGACGCGGGGTCCCATCAGTGAGTAGCGGTGTGCCTCGGCACTGGACAGCCCCATGTCGGTGACGATCGCCTCGAAGTCGCCCACGCCGGCGAAGCGGCAGAAGCTGCTCGCGCCGAACTTGCTGTGGTGCCCCATGAAGACGCGTCGGCGCGACACTGTCAGCGCCTTGGCCTTGACGTCGGCCACAACCGGATCGGGGGTGGTCAGGCCAAGCTCCCGGGAGATCCCGTTCGACCCGAGGAAGGCCAGGTCGATCACGAATCGCTCGAGCATGGCGCACGCCCATGAGCCCACCGTGGCCAGGGTCCGCGACCGGACCCGGCCTCCGAGGAGCAACACGGTGACGTGCGGAGAGTCCACGATCGCGGCTGCTGTGGACAGTGATGCGGTGACCACGGTCAGGGGCCTGTCGCCCGGGAGGAGCGCGGCGAGGAGCTGCGGGGTGTAGCCCTCGTCCACGAACACGGTCTCCGCGTCACCAAGGAGCTTGACCGCCTCCGCGGCGATGCGGCGATTGTCCTTGACGTGCAGGGCCTCTCGTTCGGGGAGGCCCGTCTCGAAGCCCGCGCCCTCCACGGGGTAGGCGCCGCCGTAGGTGCGGCGGAGCAGGCCCCTGCGTTCCAGGACGCTGAGGTCACGACGGATGGTCTCCGGCGCGACAGCCAGATCGACGGCCGTGGTGGTGACCTCGACACGCCCCTGGTGACGGGCGAGCGCGAGAATCCGGCTCTGACGCTCCTCGGCGTTCATCGCTCACCTCGCCTTCCATACCCGGTCCGGGCACGGCGCGCCCGGTCTTGCCGCACATTTATACCAATCGCCTTTTGCAGCAAACCCGCCCACAATGGGCCTGAAACCGCCCGATGATGCCTGGAGTGATTGAGTGAATCCCCAGGTCAGGGCGCCCGCAGTGAGTTTTGCCCGTTTGCCGGTGCCCGTGTGGGCCGCCTGCAGTGCCCGGTTCGGGCGGACGGCGAAGTGCGGCTGCCAATGATCACGGGCCCGGCAAGAGGTCCGCGAACCGCGAGGGCCCGCTCCGCACGACGTGTCCGCGGAGCGGGCCGGTGTTGGCGCCGCGTGTTCATCAGGCGCATATCGGCGAGTTGGAGACGGTGTCGGGTGGGCTCGTCCGAGGCGGGTGTTCCCAGTCCTGGGGACTGCGGAGGGGGAGAGCGGCCGGTGGCGTACGTACCGCTGCCGTCGGCCCGGGTCTGCAACGTGAGTCGACGGCGAACGCAGCACGTGCCCGGCAGCAGGGCACCGGCCGGCCAGGGCAGACTTCGGCGCGCAGGAGGCGGCGCCAAGCAGGGCCCGTACCCGCTGGGGCACCTCCCCGCCGGTGACAGCGGGGGCGGCGCGGCCGCCCCCCGGCGACGGCCGCCCGGTCGCCTGCCTGCGTGGCGGCCTCCTCATCCGGCCGGCGCTCCAGGACGAAGGCACCTGCTCCTGGGCAGCCGGCGCCGACTCCTGGCCGAGCCGTCGGGTGCTCCTCGGTCAGCCGGCGTCAGCGGTCCGGGCGTTCCAGCGGTCCTCGACCTTGGCGAGGCGCCAGTACGCGATGGCCATGGCCCAGACCACCACGAACAGGCCGACGATGACGTAGCCGACGTTGTCCAGGTTCAGGTCCGCGATCCAGCCGGTGACACCGTCGTCCAGGCCGAGCTTGTCGTGCAGCACGCCGACCAGCTCGATGGTGCCGACGAAGAAGGCCACCACGATCGACAGGCCGGTGATGGTGAGGTTGTAGAAGACCTTGCGGACGGGGTTGGAGAAGGCCCACTGGTAGGCGAAGTTCATGAAGGTGCCGTCGAGGGTGTCGAACAGGCTCATGCCGGCGGCGAAGAGCAGCGGCAGGCACACCACCGCGTACCAGGGCAGTCCGGCGGCGGCGCCGTTGCCGGCCAGGGCGAGGAGCAGCACCTCGGTGGTGGTGTCGAAGCCGATGCCGAAGAGGAAGCCGAGCGGGAACATCTGGCCGGGCCGGCGAATGGACTTGGTGAGCCGGCCGAGGAGACGGTTCATGAAGCCGCGCGACTCGAGGTGGGCCTGCAGCTCGGCCTCGTCGTAGCGGCCGACGCGCATCGCCCTGAAGACGCGCATGATTCCGAACAGCGCGACCAGATTGAGGGCGGCGATGAGATACAGGAAACTTCCGGAGACCGTGGTGCCCACGGTACCGAGGACTTGGTGGGTTCGCGAGCCGTCGTTCATCAGCGTGCCCGCGAGCTTGGCGCCGCCGGCGACCAGCACGGCCATGACGACCACCACGCTGGAGTGCCCGAGCGCGAACCAGAAGCCCACCGACACCGGACGCTGACCGTCGGCCATCAGCTTGCGGGTGGTGTTGTCGATCGCGGCGATGTGGTCGGCGTCGAACGCGTGCCGCATACCAAGGGTGTAGGCCGTGATGCCCAGCCCCACTCCGAACGCCTTGGAGCCGACCTCGTAGTGGTGCGGGACCACGAGCAGGAAGAGGATCCCGAAAGCCACGACGTGCAGAGCGACGATCACGCCCAGGAGGCCGGCCGTGCGGAGGGTGTCCTCACGGCGCCAGCGGAAGGAAGGGGCGTCGGTTTCGGGCACGCCTCGGGACACGGTCATACAGTCACGCTCCAGCACCTCGTGGATCAGTCTCGTGCTGTCGTGGCCGGTCTCCTGGCTGACGGGTCATCGTGCCCGCCCCTGCCTTCCCAGCCGTGAGGCCAGTGGCAATGCATGGGTGGGAACTCCCCGATCACAGTGGCGAGGGCCGCTCCGGACTGAGCCTTTGAGGGGCTGTCACCGGTCTTCCCGAACACCACGACCCGCCCACCCTAGAAGGCTGAAGACGGAGGCTGCAAGATTGCACAACTGATCAGGTGTCCGGCTGGAGCGCCGGCGACTGCGATGATGAGGGCATGCATCTCGTCCCCGCGGAACGTGCCGGGCAGCGGATCATCGACGACCATCGGGTCTGCGATGCCATCGCCGCTGTCGGCGCGCCCGAACGCGTGCGCGCTTGGGCCGACCGCTTCTCTCTGCTCTCCGATCCCGGGCGCCTGTCCCTGCTGCTGGCTCTCCATGAGGCGGGCGCCATCGCCGTCTCCGACCTGGCCGTCGCCACCGGCATGCGGGACACGGCCGTGTCCCAGGCCCTGCGCCTGTTGCGGACCGCCGGCATCGTCCAGGGCGAGAAGGATGGCCGAATCGTGCGCTACCGGCTCATCGACGGCCCGATCTCAGCTTTGCTGGAACACTGCGCGTCACGCGATACGAACGTCGGCAGCACGCCGTCAGGAGGAGCGAGTAGCACGGGAGGACAGTGAGGACCCGTAGCTGCGCGCAGTCGCGGCGAGCCGTCCGCAGGACCAACCGCGGCGGTTGCACACGAAGTCGGCCGAGCCCACGATCGGGCGCCGGCGCCAACTCGGCCGCCCCAGAGGCCGCTGTCCCAGGGGCTTGCAGCACACCGCTGCCCGGACCTGGAACAGGCGCTACGCCCTACAGGTCCGGGCAGGGTCCCGCGATGGGGTCAGCTGCCGTCTCCGGTGTCCGAGCCTCCGGTGTCCGAGCCTCCTGTGTCTGAGCCTCCGGTGTCCGAGCCCCCGGTGTCGGTTCCTCCGTTGTCCGTTGCGGCGGGTGCTCCGGTGTCCGTGCCTCCGTTGTCGGTTGCGGTGGGGGCCCCGGTGTCCGTCGCGGTGGGGGCTCCGTTGTCCGTTGCGGTGGGAGTTCCGTTGTCCGTTGCGGTGGGGGTTCCGGTCTCCGTCGCGGTGGGGGACCCGGTCTCCGTCGCGGTGGGCGAACCGGTCTCCGTCGCGGTGGGCGAACCGGTCTCCGTCGCGGTGGGCGAACCGGTCTCCGTCGCGGTGGGGCTCGGCTGTTGCGGCGTGGGGCCGGTCTCGGGCGGACTCGTGGCCGGCGCCGGTGATGTCTCGGTCGGACGGGGCAGTGACGGTACGACGATGATGGCCGGCGGGTTCTTCGGTATGGGAACCCGCACGAGGACGATCACGATGACGTCACGGCCGTTGTGGCGTGCGTGTCGCTTCTTGACCTCGTAGCAATGGATCGCCTTCGGTTCCTTGTGCGTCCGGTAGCACTTGATGACCTTGGCGCTGGGCGCGCGATCGGGTGCCTTCGTCGCCGCACCGGCGTCTGTTTCCGCCATGGCCCAGGCGCCCGCCACCAGGCAGGAGGTGGCCGTCACTGCGACACCGATTTTCCTGAGTTTGTTGTCCATTTTTCAAACTCCCGTTCGTGTTGGCTGCGGGGACACACGTGAGCGTCACTTCCGGTCCTCGGGAGATCCAGCGGCAACAAACCCAGCCAGGACGAGGACTCTTTTCCTGCGGACTCCGCGGTCGTCATCCCCCCAAGCGGGTGGTGTCACGGAATTCGGTTCCGGGTTTTGATTTCGAGGGTGGCGTCCAGCTTGCGGCCGTTGGCGCACTTCCCGCCCAGGGCATAGGAGGCCGGCGGGACGGAGTTCGGGATCCGCAGTGTGCCCTGGACGTCCTCCGGGTGGGTCTGGCCCCGGGACGTCAGACGCACCGTCCCGGCGTCGAGCACCTGGGCATAGACGATGGCCGAGCTGTTGCTGCCGCATTCCGAGCTGTTGAGGTTGACCGTACTGCCCGGATAGGCGGGGTTCGGTGTGACCTCCAGGAGGCCGAAGTCTCCTGCGTACGCGGTGGTGTTCGGGATGGCCAGTAGTGCCGTAGCCGCAGCCGCTGCTGCAGGGAAAAGGCGTGCCGTCCGCATCCCGTGCTCCTCTCGCGTGGCTGAGCCGGGGGGCCTGCCGCGCAGCCGGAGAGACCGGCCCCTGTCTCCAGCACACGTGTGGGAGCCGCAGTCCGCACATCCGGGGCTCGCGCTGCGTGTTGCCTCGAATACAGGGCAGGGCTCGCGGTCGTGTCAGCAAAGGCCTACAGGCATCCCACGTATCCGAGGGCGGGGTCACCCATTCGGGCTAGTCTGGCTTCGCAGACCGCCCCACGCAGGGCGCGGTCGTCACCCTCACCGACGAGGAGGCCGGGTAGACGTTGACGACCTGGCCGGACGGGCCACCCTCGCGTGCGTGAGCCCGTACACGGTGAGTGACGGGAGTGAAGCCCCGAGCTGGAGGGGCGTGACGGCGGTGCCCAGGGTGCAATGGAGACACAAGCGGCTAGCCGACCGTGTCTACGAAAGACTCGGGAACGGGAACGGTCAGCCTTTCTCCTGTCGCTCAGAGAAAAGACCCCCGCCATGTCTCGTATCGCCAGGACCCTGAGCCTCGTGCTCATCGGTGCCGTCGGAGCCTTGGCCTGCGGGCTGTCGCCGGTCAGAGCCTCCGCAGACAGCGCCGATCCCTGCGCCCAATTCGCGAACGGCTGTCCGCCGTTTTCGAACCCCCATGACCCGCCTGATCTGAGTGGCCATGGCCAGCTCTGGATCATCAAGAGCGCCTGGACCACCGACCTGGCCATAACGGTGAACGGCCGCAGTGTCAGCCTCCAGCCGAACACGGAGCAGCACAGCCAGATATTCCGCTTCGTGAAATACCCTTCCGGCGTCTACATGATCCAGCTTTACAGGACTCTGGCAGAAGTACAGCTCGGGACCCCGAGATTGTGCCTGAAACAGCTGGGCTCCGACCGCGATGGACCTCCGGCGGTGCTGGACCAGTGTGATGAGGAGGACAACTACCAGTACTGGGAGGTCGAACCCAACCCTTCCGGCTTCTTCTGGATCAGGCGGTCCACCGGGGCTCTCAGCTGCCTCGACGCAGACAACCCGATGCTGACCGCACCCTCCCCAGGGGCCCGCCTTCTGACCTGGGGTTGTCATGACTTTGGGGCCCGGAATCAGGCGTGGGCCTTCCAGAGCGTGTCCGATCCAGGTTTGCGGCCGCGGCCGATCCACTGACAGCACGAATCGGCCACGCAGCGCCTTGACGGAGTCGACGCGGAGGCCGGGCAGGTGTCGACGGCGTGGCCGGGGGAGTCGTAGCCGTCAACTCCGCCGCGTCGAGGGCCTGGTGCCCGCATCACAACGCGCCGGTCGATGCGGGCGCCGATCTCCTCGGAGGTGCAACGAACATCTGGGACGCGGTCAGCCGCGCGATCGCACGCGACAAACCCGGCGACGCCGGCGATCATCCCCGGGATACTGGTCGCCCATGGATGAGGTCAAAGTCGTCGTCGCTCATTCCGAGCGTGCGACTCTGCGCGTCGGCGACGTGTTCCTGAAGGTGGACGCCGATCAGGCGCGTATCGACGTCGAGGTCGAGGCGATGTCCCTCGCGCCGGTGCCGACCCCCGAGATCCTGTGGCGCAAGCCCCCCGTGCTCGCGATCGCCGCACTCCCCGGGACGACGCTTGGGCGCCTCGGCGGGCCGTCGACCGGGTCGCCGGCGGCGTGGGCCGCGGCGGGCGCCGCCATCCGGAAGCTGCACGACGCGCCGCTGCCGTCCCGGCCGGGCCGGGCCGGCCGGAGCATCGTCGCGCTGGCGGCGGAACTCGACGACGAGTGCGAGTTGCTCGTGACGAACGGAGTCCTGCCCGCCGACCTGGTCACCCGCAACCGCCAGGTCGCCGAGGCCGCGCTCCGGCCGTGGACTCCGGCGTTCACGCACGGCGACCTGCAGATCGCGCACGTCTTCTTCGACGGCGACGAGGTCACGGGCATCATCGACTGGTCCGAGGCGGGCCAGGGTGATGCCCTGTACGACCTCGCCACCTTCACGCTCGGACACGAGGAGCACCTCGACGACGTCATCGCCGGCTACGGCAGCGACATCGACCTTGACGTGATCCGCGCGTGGTGGTCGTTGCGAAGCCTGCTGGCGGTTCGCTGGCTGATCGAGCACGGTTTCGACCCGACCGCGCCGGGCTGTGAGGTCGATGTGCTGAGATCCCGCATGTGAGGGTGCGCGGCCCGACCGCTGCGAGTCCCGATCCTTCGAGGCAACGGGCAACGGGCAACGGGCAACGGGCAACGGGCAACGGGCGACAGGCAACGGGGAGAGGCACGGCATCAGGCCGCACCCGTCTCTCCATCCTGCGACGTCATGGCAAAGCCCCGAGTTGTCGAGGAAAACCGTTGGGCTGCCCGGACTTGCTTCAGGCATGATCGACCAGTGGACGCCTACCTGGAGACCGAGCGCCTGACCCTGCGCCGCTTCACTGCCGATGACGCGGACCTGCTGATCGAGCTGGACAGCGACCCGGCGGTGATGCGCTACCTGAGCGGCGGCAAACCGACCGCGCCGGAGCTCGTCCGCGA
Organism: Streptomyces sp. NPDC048191; assembly: GCF_040652655.1. NCBI lineage: Bacteria > Bacillati > Actinomycetota > Actinomycetes > Kitasatosporales > Streptomycetaceae > Streptomyces > Streptomyces sp. NPDC048191. The sequence goes on along the minus strand of NZ_JBEZMO010000049.1, from coordinate 20,329 downwards.
GCGCTACCTGCCGAACATCCTCGCCGGTTACCAGAAGTGGGGCGGCGACCTCGGCCTGTTCGCCGCCCACGAGAAGGACGGCGGCGCGTTCATCGGCTGGTTCATTCTGCGTCCCGAGCCGGAGGGACCGCTGGACGAAGTCGAACTCGGCTACCGTCTGCGGCGGGCGGCCTGGGGCAAGGGGTATGCCACCGAGGGCTCGCGGGCCTTGCTCGGCAAGGCGTTCACGGAGCTCGGTGTGCGCATGGTCTGGGCTGAGACGATGTCCGTGAACCACGGTTCGCGCAACATCATGGAAAAGCTCGAAATGATGCTCGCGCGCACCATCCCCACTCCCTCCGACATGGAGATGGTCGAGGGCTCCGAGCAGGGAGGCGTGCGGTACGAGATCACCAAGGAGCAATGGGAGCAGCATTGACGTCAACGCGCCGCGCCGGTACGGGTACCGGTGACTTCTGATGCGCAGCGTGACCTATTCGATGAGCGTCTCACTTGACGGCTACATCGTCGGGCCGGACGGCGGCTTCAACTGGACGGTGCCCGACGAGGAGGTCTTTCGCCTCGCCACGGACGAGGTGCGAGAGGTCGGCGTCCACCTGTTGGGGCGACGGCTGTACGAGACGATGCTGTACTGGGAGACAGCCGACCAGAATCCGTCGCTCGCATTCTCGACGCTCGAGTTCGCCGGGATCTGGAAGTCGCTCCCCAAGGTGGTGTTCTCCACCACCTTGTCGGCGGTCCAGGGCAATGCCCGGCTGGCCCGCGGCGGCCTGGCGGAGGAGATCGAGCGGCTGCGAGCCGCTCCGGGGAAGGGTCACATCGCCATCGGCGGCGCGACTCTCGCCGCCGAAGCGGCAGCGTTGGATCTGATCGACGAGTACCGGGCCAGGGTGTACCCGGTGCTGGTTGGCGGTGGCATTCCGTTCTTCCCCCAGCGCGAGCGCCGCGTGGATCTCGAACTCGTCGACACCCGCACCTTCAGCTCGGGAGCCGTCTACCTCCGCTACCGCGTGGTGCGCTAACCGGCTCGTCCACGCTTCCCCAGGGACGAACGGGCCAGCCGGAGGGCAGGTTGTGAGACCCCCCGATCGGAGCGCTCAGCCTTCCGGTGCCGGGCCTTGTCCACTACCAGGTGGACGAGCAGTCCTCGTCGTTGGGGTAGGAGTTGTCGCAGGCGAAGAGCTGGACCGTGGACTCGTCGGAGTAGGAATACGTCTTGCCCTCGGTGGGCAGGTACTTGGTCTTGTCGCTGGTCCAGAGGACCACGTAGACGGAAACGCCATGGCTGGCCGCGGTGAAGCCGTAGTGACCGTGGTAGCGGCCGTCCGAGTTGCGGTACCAGGTCCTCCAGACCGTCGCCGTGCGCTTGCCGTCCGGCAGCCACAAGGTGGTGGACCGGTAGGTCATCGGCTGGAGGGCCGTATGAGGCGCCGTCACCGCTGCTTGAGCCGGAACTGTCGCACCCATCAGTGCGGCCGCGACACCGAGTGCACCTACCGCACCGGCACATCGCCTGATCGTCTTCCGCATGCTTCCCCCTTCGGATCGAGTCCCTGCGTGGGACGTCACTTGGGTTCATGCTCCACAGCCGTGCTCACGGCTCACAGTGGCGGCCGGTCAAAAGGCGCGTTTTTGGGAAGTCCCACGTCCTGACCTGCGCTGACGAGGCGTGGGGTGGCATCCGCGCGGGACGGCGGAAGGCGGCGTTTCGGTCCGGGTGGACGCAGGCGCTGGTCATGCAGGCCGAGAACACACCACGGTCACCGCCCGAGCCGGCTCCCACGTGGTGGGCCCGGTGAACGCAACCGCCACAGCCCTCCACCACGCCGACATCGCCGTCGTCGTCACGAACGGCCACATCACCCGCGACGCCAACCCGTGGCCAGCGTCACCGCATCCCGCTGCACGAACTGCGGCGGCTACCGGCCGTACGGCGACACGGGAAACCCCTGCGCCTGGCCCGAGGCGCGTCGTCCTCAACGTCCACGACGAACTGAGTACGTGGGGCAGCCGGGGCCGGGGTTCCCGCACCCACTGCCGTACAGGTTGCGCGTCTGTACGGCCGTCGGTGCAACTCCCGAACCAAGGCACAGACCGCGCCCCTCCCCGTGGACGCCGAGGCCGATGCCGGCCACCTGGCCCCGGCAGCCGGACCGATCCCCGCGACTCCGCACGACGGACCGGGAACCCGCACCGGCCCAAACACTTCAGCCCTCGTCTGCGCAGAGTCCTCTCGACTGCGCCGGTCAGCTGCGACGGTGCGCCGACTCCTCCAGCCGCTCCACCAGTTCGGCTGCCATCGCCTTGATGGTTTCCAGCCCCTTGCGCCCCCACGGCTGTGGATCCTGGTCGACCACGCAGATCGTCCCGAGCACCACGCCGGTGCTGTCTATCAGCGGCGCGCCCAGGTAGGAGTGGACGCCTATCGCGTCGACCACCGGGTTGCCGGCGAACCGCGGGAAGTCCCGGATGTCCTCCAGCACCAGCGCCCGGCGGCGCTTGACCACGTGCGGGCAGATGCCCATGTCGATGTCGCGGGGCATGACGCGGCCGGGCACCGGGTCCTCCAGCAACGGCGGTCCCACGTGGACCGTGCCGTCCTGGGCGGCGCTGTACAAGCCTGCGAAGTACTGGCGGTCGGCGTCGAGGAAGAAGTTGACCCCGGCGTAGCAGCCGCCGGTATGGTGGGCCAGTTCCCGTGCGAAGGCGTCGAGTTCCGCATCCGGACGGGCGTCGATGCCCAACTCGCGCAGCCGCTCGGAGCGGGCACGCACCTGTGGGTCCTCCGGGGGGAGGAGCAGGTGGCGCAGGGCGATCCCGGATTCAGGCCCGGATGAGGGGTTGGTCGGTGTCCCTGCCATGGGAACTCCTTGTCGTGAGCAGATGCTGAATCAGTTCGAGCAGCACACGGATGCCCGAGCTCTGGACGCGGGCGTCGCACAACACCACCGGCACCTCTGGGCTGAGGTCGAGCGCGGCCCGCACCTCCTCCCCGCGGTAGCGGTGGGCGCCGTCGAACTCGTTGACGGCAACGACGAAGGGCATGCCACGCCGCTCGAAGAAGTCCACCGCCGCAAAGGAGTGGTCCAGCCTGCGGGTGTCGGCGAGAACCACCGCCCCGAGCGCTCCCTCGGAGAGTTCGTCCCACATGAACCAGAAGCGCTCCTGTCCGGGGGTGCCGAACAAGTACAGGACATGGGACGGACTGAGCGTGATCCGGCCGAAGTCCAGCGCCACCGTGGTCGTGGCCTTGTCCTCCACTCCGTCCAGCCGGTCCGTGGCGGCGCTGACGGCCGTCAGCATCTCCTCGGTGCTCAGCGGCTCGATCTCGCTGAGCGCGTTGACGAGGGTGGTCTTGCCCACGCCGAACCCGCCGGCGATCAGCACCTTGATCCCCACCGGCAGGACTTCGGCGGGCAGCAGGTCACAGTCGTTTGAGGAGGCCATCGCGTACCGCTTCCAGGAGGTCCCGATCAGGTTGTGCGTCGCGGCTGCCCGGGGACGCCGGTGGCGCATCTCCTGCGACCACCGCACCTCCCTCGGCCAGATCGGACAGCAGCACCTTGACCACGGCGGCGGGCACCTGCATCCGGGCCGCGACCTCGGCGACGCTCACCGGCCGCTCGCACAGCGCCAGCACCTGCGCATGGTCCAGTCCGAAGGCACCGTCCGTCTGGGCGCCAGTGGCCCGCACCATCGTCACCAGCGTGAAGTGGGACGTGGCTCTGGTCCGGCCGTCGCTCACCGTGTAGGGACGGATCAGCCGCCCGGCCGCTTCGTTGACCAGCGGTCCGTCCGGGAGGACCGGCGCCATCATCCCACCGGGTGCCGGGGCGGCGTGGCCAGGTGCGGGCGCACGCTCTTCACCATCATCCCCATCTCGTAGCCCAGCACCGCCGCGTCCGCCTCACGTCCGGCCAGCACCGCCAGCACCGCGCCGTGCCCGGCGGCCGAGACGAACAGCAGCGAACTGCTGAGCTCCGTCACGATCTGTCGTACGTCCCCGCCGTCGTCGAAGTGCCGGCCCGCGCTGCGCGCCAACGAGTACAGCCCGCTGGCGAGGGCGGCCAGCTGGTCCGCGGCGTCCTCGTCGAGCCCCTCCGCTGCCTTCACCAGCCCGTCCGAGGACAGCAACAGGGCGCTTCGTGCGTGCGGCACCCGGTTCACCAGACCCGTCAACAGCCAGGAAAGGTCTTCGCTCGCCACGATCGTGTACTCCTCTTCGACGGAAGGAAACAGCTTGCTGGACGGGGCCCCGGGCCTTGAGGGCGGCATGGCTGTCAGGGCGTCTCCGCTTCCTCGGCCCTGCGCAGTCCGGTCTGGAATGCGGCCATCAGCCCCGGGTCGTGTGCGATGTCCTCGGAGGTACCGGCGCTGGGGACCGGGTGCGGCCGTTCGGCGGGGCGGTCCTGGCGGCGGCGCTGAGGCAGCTGCGGGCGGTCGGCCTCGCTGTCGGAGGTCACCGGGATGGGCTGGCGTTCGGATTCGGATACGCGCGGATCCCCAGCGACGGCCATCTCGGTCGCCCCGGGGTCCTCCGCCTCGGCCTCCACTGCGTCCTGCACTGCCGCGTCAGGGGTCGGGACGGTGTGGTGCGCGGGCGCGGGAGCTGTCGGCTGAGGGCCGAGCAGTGCGCTGGGCAGCACCATGACGGCCTGAGTGCCGCCGTAGACGTTGCTCAGCAACTGCACGGCGACGTCGTGCCGCTGGGCCAGGACGGAGACCACGTACAGGCCGATCCGGCCGTCCTGCAGCAGCTCGCCGACGGAGACCTTGTCGGGTGCGCTCAAGACGGTGTTCATCTGGTTGCGCTCTGCCGGGGACATGCCCAGGCCCCGGTCCTCGACCTCGATCGCCACCCCCGCGGCGACGGGCTCCACCCGCACGTGCACGGTGGTCTGGGGCGGCGAGAAGATCGTCGCGTTCTCCAGCAGCTCGGCCAGCAGATGGACGACGTCGACCACGGCGTGGCCGCTGACCGTTCCCTCGATGGGCGGGACCAGCTTGACCCGGGCGTACTGGTCGATCTCGGCGACGGCGGAACGCAGCACGTCGGTCAGGCCGACGGGGCGGGTCCACTGGCGGTGTGTCTTCGCGCCGCCGAGCACGGCCAGGTTCTCGGCGTAGCGGCGGATCCGGGTGGACAGGTGGTCTACCCGGAACAGCCCCTTGAGCAGGTCGGGGTCCTCGACCTCGTTCTCCAGGGTGTCCAGCAGGCCGATCTCGCGGTGCACCAGCGATTCGAGGCGGCGCGCCAGGTTGGCGAACACCTCGAACTGCTCCAGCCGGGAGGCGTGTTCCACACCCACCGCACGGGCGGCGGTCTCGAGCAGAGCTGCCTCCGCCTCCTGCCGGGCCGCAGCGATCTCGAACCCGAGGCGGGAGAGTTCGTCCGGGCCGGTCGGCGGCGGCAGTTCCGGCCGACGCCGCACAGGGCGCTCCCCGGCCCGCAACCGGCGGCACAGCGACTCCAGTTCCGTTCGGCCGTCGGCTGTAGCACGGGTGAGCTCAGCCAACTCGGCACGGTTCCGGTCGGCCGAGCGGGACAGCTCCGCCCAGTGCTCGGTGACTGCTCGTGCCTCCGCCGCAGCCCGTATGCCCGCGATCCCGGCCGCCATGGCGCCGACGAGGACCACGCCGCCGAACACCGCGCCCTGGCCCGCCCGGTCCAGGTGGCCGTCGCTGACCAGCGCGGTGGCCACGGCACCGGTCACGGCGACCACGCCCGGCGGCAGCACGGATGACAGCACCAGACGCCGCCTCAAGGACCCGGCTCGCGACTGGGCCGGCACATGGGAGGGCGCGGGCGACGTCGGCCGGTCGTCCGGCGGAATGGAAGGATCAGGCATAAAAGTCCCCGGACAGTACGATGATCGGGTCGAGCGCGCACGTTATCGCGCACCAGGACCTCGGTGTCAGCCCCTGGCGCGTACAGAAATCGAACCGTTGTCCTCAGGCGACGGCTGTCACCAGCAGTCTGGGAGACAATCGCCACGCCTCCACGAGAAAGTCGCCACGCCTCCACGAGCCATCCGTGCCGTCGATGTCGGCGTCCCTCGTCGCCACTGCGCCTGCCGGACGACGGCCGAGGTGGCCCGTCGAGCGTCCGTCGGGAAACGGCCGCTGGTGCAGGCCGTGCCCCCTGAGCCCGCACGCGTCGGTGATCTTTCGTCTGTTCGGGCGCGGTCGCCGGGGCGCGGCTCGTAGCGTCGTCGCATGGGTGCCGGTCGCGCGAGGGGCGGGGTGGGCTGCATGCGGGACAGGAAGGCGTGGTTGGAGGCGCTGAGGGTTCTGCGCGACCTGGAGCGGGAAGCCGAGTGGGGCTGGGTGCCTTCCGGTGACCTGCGGCCGCATCATCAGCAGGGGGGTGGAGACCGCCGTCGGACACGGCTTGGTGGAGCTGGCGGATGTATTGATCCGCGCGGAACTGTCCGCTCATGCGGGCCGGCCCATCCTGTGGGCGGCTCGGCTCACCGCGTGCGGCCATGACGTTCTGACGTACGCCGACGCAGTCCCCACCCTGCCCCCACAGCAAAGTCCGGCCGAGGGTGAGCAGTTGGTCGAGCTGCGGCCGGCGGAGATGGGGGCGCTGCGCGTCTACGTGGGCCTGGAGACGCGGCTGCGGGTGCCGCGGCCGAGGGTTTGGCGGAGCGGGTGCGCACGGCGTGCTTCGACCGGCCCGGCAACCGCTGGCAGTTGTGCCTGACGCCGGCGCAGACCGAGTCGGTCGCCTATGCCTTCCACCTGCGCGCCATGGGCGGCTCGGTCGCGGAAGCCAACCGGTTCGGCCGACAGTACGGTGTCGCCTTCCGCGCCGACCGGCCCGCCGGCACGCTGCGCCTGAATCACCCGAGCTGAGCCCCGAGGCCGGCGACAACACCAGTACATGAGGCTGGGGGCGTCGGTCTGCGCGTCCTGCTCGTTGTTCCCTAGAAGCGACAGCGCGGCGCGCCCAGCCGGCGCAGGGCCTCGCCTCGGGAAGTCGTGACGAGGCCCCCATCAGCTCTGCAAAAACCGATTGGCGGACCACGGCAGCCGCTGCTACTTTCGCGGAGGCCGTGCGAGAGAACGAGGAGGTGGTACCCGTGAACGTATCGACATGGGTGCTCTCCTGCGGGGTCACGGTCGGGCGATAGGTCGTCCGGGAGCGCCGTTCAAGCGCACTCCCGAAAGGCACGACCATGGCCCTTCACTTCACTTCCGAACAGCGCCTCGACGACGGCGTCCTCGAACGCGAATTCACCCTCGGCGAGATCCCCGGCATCCTGTGGACGCCCACATCCGCGTCCGCCCCGGTGCCGCTGATCCTGCTCGGCCACCCCCCGCTCGGGCTGCACAAGATGTACCCCCGACTTGCGGCGCGGGCCCGGCAGGCCGCGGCCGACGGCTTCGCCGCGGCCACCATCGAGCTTCCCGGCAGCGGTGAACGGCCCCGCTGGGCCGCCGCAGAGCAGGCACGCGCCGACCTGCGCCGAGCCAGGGAAGCCGGCGAGCCGGTCAGCGACGAGATGATCGAGGCTCTCGTCCTCCCGCTCGTCGACAAGGCGGTCCCGGAATGGCAGGCCGCCCTCGACGCCCTCCTGTCGCTCCCGGAGATCGGCGGCCCGGTCGGGTACTCGGGGGGAGTGATCTCCATCGGCGTTCGCCTTGCGGTGGTCGAGCCGCGCATCGTCGCCGCCGGTTTCTTCGCGGGGAGTTTCGTGCCTCGCGCCATGTTCGAGGAGGCTCGCCAGGTCACCATCCCGCTGCACGTCCTGCTGCAGTGGGACGACGAAGGGAACGACCGGCAGGCGGCCCTGGACCTGTTCGACGCCTTCGGCTCCCAGGAGAAGTCCCTGCACGCCAATATGGGCGGGCACACCGGTGTCCCGCAGTTCGCGGGGGAGGCCGCGGCCGAGTTCTTCACCCGGCACCTGAAGTGAGGCCAGGCCGCCAGGCCACCAGCAGACGGTAAGCCATGTGGACCAGGATTCTGCTCGTCCAAGCCAGGCCACGGCGCTCCTCTGCTGTTCATGCCGCGGGCCCCTGCCAACTCGCAGGGGCCCGTGCTTCCCGAAGCCATGGACACGGCTCTGGCCGCTCGTGAATCACCTCAAGGAGAGGGCGCGGGGCGCCGATTTCGACGGCCGTGGCCACACACCGTCACATGTGCTCGTCCGCCGAGGCGGTGATGACAGCCTCGCGGTCGGTGGGCAGGAGTTCAAGCACCAGGGCCACAGCCTCTTCGGCGGTCTCGACTCGCCGATCACGGCGAAGGGACTGCGTCGGCGAACCCTGCCGCGGCAATGTCGGGCAGAACTGGTCGTGGAAGCAGGGGCAATCGCTCCCCAGGGGCTGTGGTCACGCGATTCCCCATGACCTGGCGGGCTCAGACCTCATCGAATGGTTCGTCACTCCACCTGAACCACGCACGTCCGTCGCTGATGTGCAGAAGAAACTCCGCGACCGGGCCTGACGGGGCCACCAGCGACAAGGTGTCCGCGATCCGGTCGTAGGAGTCGTCGAACCGCTCGTACTCCTCCGCCTCCATCAGAGCCAGCGACTCGTCGAACCACGGCTTCACCTCTCCGAACGTCGGCGTGGGAACGAAGCGACCGTTCAACCAGGGAAAGTCGGCCTCATCGATCACGATCTCGCCGAGCAGATCCTCCTGCCGCATCAGTCGCCAGACTTCGCCCTCGAAACCCATCCCGCCCGCTCTCCATCCATGTCCTGGTGTCGCCGGGCAGCCTCTCACGCCGCAAGGACAACGAGGCACGAGCCCTACTGAGGTTTCGCCCCAGGGAGACGGTGAATTCGCTGAGGGGTGTATCTCTGGGGGATGCGGCACCCGATGGGGGTGGCCTGACCGCGAAGCAGCGGGCCCGGCGGGAGCAAGTGCGGTTCGAAGCTGCCGAGTTATTCACGCAAGGGGTGACGCCGCCGCAGGTCGCGCGGCGTTTGCGCGTCTCGCGGAAGCCCGCCTATACATGGCATGCCCGCCAGCGGGGCGGCGGTGTACAGGCCCTGCGGTCCAAAGGGCCGTCCGGGCGTCCGTCACGGATGAAGCCCGAGTGACGGGCCCGGCTGGCGGCGGAGCTGGAAAAGGGACCGGCCGCGCACGGCTGGACGGAGGGCCAACGCTGGACGGGTTCATCGCCGAGACCGGGCTGATCACGACGCCGCCATGACGTCACCCTGGGGCGAAAACCTCAGTAGCTGAGCGGAGGGCCCCGCCAAGGCGGACCGACCTTCAGGTGCGGCCTGGTGGGGCCGTCGCCGGAAGGTTTCACTGGGCCACGCTGCCGGGCGGGGACACTTCTGGTTACAGCACGCCCGTGCCAGCCTGATCGGTCGGGAGGCCCGACCAGCTCATAGGTGGAGCGGCACGGGCAGCAGTGCGCTGCACTCCCGGAAGCACCCCCACTGACGGTCAGACGCGCTTCGTAGTGACGCTTTCGCTGTGCCTCACACCAGATGGGGCGACACGGGCACAGGCAGGGCTCCGGCCGGAGCCGACGTCATGCCGCCGCGCGCTCGGCGGCCGGCCGGCGGCGCAGTTCGGGGCGCTGGAGGGCCGACGGCTGGTAGGTCATGTCCAGCGTGCCGGTGTCGGTGCCGGGCGGCACGATCGCGTCGATCCGGTCCAGCACGTCGTCGGTGAGGGTGACGTCGACACCCCTGAGCAGGTCGTCCAGGTGCTCCATGGTCCGCGGTCCGAGGAGGGCGGACGTCACGCCCGGGTGGGCGAGTACGAAGCCCATCGCGAGATGCGTGAGCGGCAGGCCGGCCTCCTCGGCCAGCGGGATGAGCTGCTCGACTACGTCGAGCCGACGGTCGTCCGTGAGGTGCCGGAAGCCGTACCTAGACCGGTGTGTCGCGGCCTCCTGGCCCTTGCGGTACCGCCCCGTCAGCAGGCCGCCGCCGAGGGGCGACCAGACCAGGGTGCCCATGCCGAACCCTTGCGCCACCGGGAGCACCTCGCGCTCGATGCCCCGGTTCAGGATCGAGTAGACCGGCTGCTCGGTGCGCGGCCGGGCCAGCCCGCGCCGCTCGGCGACCCAGTGCGCCTGGACGATGTCGGAGGCCGGCAGGGCCGACGTGCCGAAGGTGCGGATCTTGCCGGCCCGTTGCAGATCGGTGAGGGCCGCGAGGGTCTCCTCGATGTCCGTGTCGGGGTCTGGGCGGTGGATCTGGTAGATGTCCACGTAGTCGGTGTCGAGGCGGCGCAGTGAGTCCTCCAGCGCGCGCACCAGCCAGCGCCGGGACGCGCCCTGGTGGTTCGGCTCGTCGCTCATCGGGTTCCGGGCCTTGGTCGCGAGCACGACGTCGGTCCGCCGTCCCTTCAGCGCCCGGCCGACGATCTCCTCCGACTCGCCGTGCGCGTACATGTCGGCGGTGTCGACGAGATTGATGCCGGCGTCGAGCGCCCGGTGGATGATGCGGACGCAGTCGTCGTGGTCGGGGTTGCCAAGGGCACCGAACATCATCGCACCGAGGGCGTAGGGGCTGACCTTGATCCCGGTCCGGCCGAGGCTGCGGTAGCGCATGGTGTCTCCTTCAGGTCTTCCTGCTGTGTCGCTGACACCAGCCTGTCTGTCGTTCGCCGGACTATGAATACTTGTGAATCCAGATTTCTTGCGCGAGAGTACGGACATGGATCCCGACCGACTCTCCGAGGCACTCGACGTGGTTGAGGTGCGCAGCGTGCTGACCGGCGGCGTCGCGGCCCGCGGCGGTTGGTGGGCCCGCGGCCCGCTTGCCGATCCGGTCAAGTTCTTCGCGATGGTGAGCGGGCGTGCCCGGCTCACCACCGACGGCGTCGTCGAACCGATCGACCTCGTGGCGGGTGACGTGGCAATCCTCACCGGGCGCTCGTGGGTGGCCTTCGAGGCCGGCGCGACGCCGCGCCACGAGGTCCAGCCGGAGTCGGACTTCTCCACCGCCCGCTTCGCGGGCTCGGACCCTGCCGTCGACGACGTTGTGATCGGCGGCTGCGTCAGCGTGAACGAGGCCGGGCGGACGCTCCTGCTGGAGTCGCTTCCGCCGGTGGCCCACATCCGGTCCTCCGCCGCCGCAGACGGGGACCGGCTGCTCGCCGCCCTGCTGCGGCTCTTCGACGAGGCGACCGGCGACCGGCTCGGCTCGGCCTTCGCGATCCGGCAGTACGGCCAACTGCTCCTGCTGGAGGTGCTGCGCTGCTACGTCGACCAGACCCTCCTGCCCTCCGGCTGGTTGCGCCTGCTCGTCGACGAGCGCCTGCGCCCCGCCGTCGACCTGCTCCACGGCCGCCCCGAACACGCATGGGGGTTGGAGGAGTTGGCGCGCGCTGCATCGATGTCCCGGACCACATTCGCGGAGCGGTTCCGCGAGGCCGCCGGTGTACCGCCGCTCACCTACCTGGGCCGGTGGCGCATGCTGCTGGCCCAGCGCGCGCTGCGGAACGGCGACGCCCGCGTCGCGGCGCTCGCCGCCGAGCTGGGCTACGGCTCGGAGAGCGCGTTCAGCACGGCGTTCAAGCGCGTTGTCGGGGAGTCGCCGCAGCGCTACCGGGCGCGCGTGCGCCAGGAAGCCGTTCCGATCACGGGCCGGTGACGGAGATCAGCCCTGAACGGAGCCGGCGCGCCTCGGGTACCTGTCCGGGCTCAGGAGAACTCGCGGTATGTCGCACAGTGGGCGAGAGGCCGCCCCGTCTGCTCAGTGGCGGTTCGACGGACTCTTCTACTTTCGACGGACCCTTCTTCTGCTGAGCGCACGTGGTCTCCGCCTTGGGTGAAGATCCGACCGGACCGCGGTCAGTCGATGCCCTCGACGATGCGGAAGTCGCGCTCGACGCCGTGGAGAGGACGACCAGCGCCTCCTGGTAGGCCGCACTCTCGCGCACCGCGACGGCCTGCTCGAAGCTGTCGAACTCGATCAGCACGGTGCGCTCGGCGATTCCGGCGTCGTGCGCCACGACCCGACCGCCGCGAACGAGGACCCGACCGCCCCCGGCCTCGACGGCCAGACGGGCCAGCTTGTTGTAAGCAGCCAGCTTCTCAGGATCTGAAATGGTCCGGTAGACGCTGACCCAGTAGCCCTTGGGCATGGAACCTCCAGTGTGGGGATGAGTGCATCTGACTTACGGGTTGGTCTCGGACGAGCGTCGGCGGGCGAGAACGAGGCTTGTCAGCGTCGTGATCGCCATGGCGCCGATGCCGACCAGCGCCGCGGTGGTGTAGGCGCTGTCGTCGGGGAAGAGGCGGCCGGGGCCGGTGCCCACGGCGAGGATCAGGCCGCCGAGGGCGCTGCCCAGGGAGTACCCGACGCTGCGGACGACGTAGTTGAAGCTCATGGCGCTCGACGTCTCGCTCTTGGGGGTGACGGCCAGGATGACGCCGGGCATCGCGGCCGAGAAGCCGCCGACCCCGAAGCCGAGCACGCCCATCGCCGCGAACAGTTCGGCCAGGTCCGACCGGGCCGCCGCGAACAGGGCGAACCCGCCGCCGACCACGACGGCGCTGCCGGCCAGGAGCAGGGGGTCGGCGATCCGCGTCCGGACCCGCGGCGTGAGCTTGCCGGCGACGAACCCCAGCACCGAGAACGGGATGAGGACCAGCCCGGCGACGAAGGTCGTCAGCCCGAAGCCGTAGCCGGCGCCGTGCGGCGTCTGCGCGTACCGGGTGATGAGCGTGAGCAGGAGGTACATGCCGATCCCGCCGACGAACATGGCGAGGTTCGCCCCGGCGACCGCCGGGTGCCGCACCGCCCGCACATCGACCAGGGGTGTCGTGCTGCGCAGCTCGATGACGGCCCAGACGCAGAGCAGCACCACCGCGCCGACGGCGAGGCCCGCCGCCACGGCCAGGTGTCGGCTCCACAGGTTCCGTTCGCCGGCGAGGAACAGCACCAGGAGCAGCGCAGCGGCCAGGACGACCGCGCCTGCCACGTCCACGTGGGCGGAGCGGCCTTCGGGGGCTTCGGGAATGGAGCGCCACGCGGTCAGGAGGGCGGCGGTGGTGACGACCAGGCCGAGGCCGTAGGCGGCCCGTACTCCGCCGAGTTCGGCGAGCAGTGCGGCCAGCGGGTAGCCGACGCCGGCCCCGATGATCGAGACCACCGAGATCAGGGCGATCACGGCCGCGCTGCGCTCCTCGGGGAGGTGGTCCCGGGCCACGCCCATCATCAGTGCTGTCAGCCCGAGCCCGAGGCCCTGGGCCGCCCTGCCGGCCAGCAGCCACGCGAACGGCAGCGGCAGCACGGTGAGCGCGCTGCCGGCGACGACGACCGCCAGCGTGGCGAGGATCGTGGCCCGACGGTGCGGGCCGGCTCCGAGCCGGCCCAGGACCGGCGTGGCGACGGCGCCGCTGAGCAGCGCGACGGTCAGCGTCCACTGCGCGCTGCCGAGCGAGACGTGGAACGAGGTCGCCACGCTGGTGATGAGCGGCGTCCCGAGGCTGGCGACCGCCGCCACGACCAGAGCGATGAACATCAGGGCGGGGACCAGCAGTCGCGCCTCGGACGGCGCCGCCGGGAACGCCTTCGCCGCGACCCCGTCGGCCGGCTGCCCGGTCACTGCTTCGGCCCTTCGCGGTCCTGGCTTTCGAGCTCGGCCAGATGCTTCAGCGCCGGAAGGGCCGCCACCAGCGCCTCGACCTCGTCGCCGGTGAGCTCGCCGATCAACCGCTCGAACGCGTGGACGCCCGCCTGGTGCCGCGTCCGGACATAGGAGGCGCCGGCCTCGGTCAGGCACACCAGCGTGACCCGCTTGTCGGACGCGTCGCCCCGCCGCTCGACCAGACCGGACTCCTCCATCACCCGGACCAGGGCGGTCATCGCGGGCTGGGTGACCCCCTCGACCGCGGCCAGATCGGTGATGCGTCGCGGGCCGGTCCGGTCCAGGGTGGCCAGGGTGGCGGCGGACGTCAGGCTCATGTCACGGGGCAGGCGTCTCGCGGCCCTGGTGGCCAGGCCGTAGAGGGCTGCCCCGATGGCGGCGGACGCGCCAGGAGCGGTGTCGTGACGACTCATGCTCGAAGCATAACACTTTTATATTCACAGTTTATGGAAATGGTCGACCAGGAGGCCGTCGCTTCAACGACCCAGCGGTGGCGGCCAGTCGTGCGGAACACGTGATGCCCTTGCGGCCGATGCGACGGCGGATACCTCTCTCGCTCAGCCGACGGCGCAGGTGGTCGCAGTCGTATCCCTTGTCGGCGTGGAGCTTGACCGGGCGACGGCGACGTGGGCCACGTCCGGATCGGACCGGTGGGACGCCGCGCGTGAGTGGTTGCAGGCCGAGGCTGTCGTACATGTTGGCGCCGGAGACGCCCAGGGACAGCGGTGGTCCACAACTCGTCCGGCACCAACCGCTCAGTCCGTCAAAGCCCAGCGCCCTGATGGCAAGTGGGGCTCGGTGCACTCCGAGGTCCTGTACGAGCACGCGGTGGCCGCCTCCGCGCTCTACAACGAGCTGGTGATGGCCGAGGCGTGCGAGGCGCTGGGGCTGGCCTCCGAGCCGCGCACCGTCACCGCCGGGCGCCGCCCGGTCATGGAGATCGCTGGGGTGCCGCACGAGCTGATCCGCTGGACCTCCCGGCGCAGCGACCAGATCGCCGCCTGCCTTGAGGGCCTGGAGCACGAGTACGTCACCGCCGTCGATGACGGCGAGCCGCGGTTCCTGCCCGTGGTCACCGAGCGGGCTCGCGCCAAGCTGAACCGGATCGCCGCGAAGACGGCGCGCCCGCCGAAGCAGCAGGCCTGCCCGTTCGCCCAGCTGCGCGCATGGTGGAAGGCGAGCGCGCTCCGCACCTCCGGGGTGGTCGCCGACGTCATCAACTCCCTCCTCGAGCACGCCCGTGCCGCAGCGGCAGCGATCCGGGCCCGGGTCGCCGCCGTGGTCGATGTCGCCGTGGCGGCCGTCGACGTCGCCGCGACGGTGTTCGTGATGAACAGCGGCGGCCGGTTCCACCGCCGGCATCTGCTCGCCGAGGCCCGCCGTCACCTCGCTCTCGTCCTGCGCGGCCGCCGCCGCGAGCCGGGCCTGGACGAGCACATCGTGGACGCCGCGCTCGCCACGTACTGCGTGGACATCAGCGAGCCGAAGACGCTGCGCGGCCTGATGCCCGCCTACCGCCTGTACACCGCCCGCTGGTCACTGGCCGACCTCACCTCCGACCGCCGGCGCCCGCCCACCACCGCCCCCGACCGTCAGCCACCGGCCGACCCGAGTGCACTCGCCGCACCCCGGCCTCCGGGCCTGGAGCTGGGGGAGTGGGAGATAGCCCGCGTGCCGTTGCAGTACGAACGGGCCGCCCTCGCCGGCGCTGCGGTCCGCGAGAAGCTGCGCTCCACTGCCGCGCGGGGCCGGGTATTCGACGTCGTCGCGCATCAGCAGGCGGCGATGCCCGAGCAGCTGCTTGCACCCGAGGACCCGCGCCCCGGCGACCCGACCCGCTGGGACTGGTGTGGCGACACTCCCTGACCGGCGGCCGTCGACCGGCGCGTCCCCCACCGTCCGGCGGTGATAGGCGTGCACCTTTGCCGCCGGCGTCCCGCACACCGGACACGGCACCGCCACATCCCGAGTGCGGGCCGCGACCACCACCGCATCACCGCCGTCCGCCACATGCTCAACGACCAGCGCCGACAGCCCGGAAACACCGTTCCCACAAGGGAGTTGACGTCTACCGCAAGATCATAATCGTGGACGGCCACTCGGCGTCACCACCGACTACGGGCCAGACCCGTTCGCTGGACACACCCATCCCTACTCTCCCGGCCGCTCCGGGTAGCCGTACGAGGTGGTCCAGTTCGCCAGGATGCGCTCGCGGATGTGGGCCGGCCAGCCGTTGGTGAAGCTGCCTTTGACCGGGCGCTGGTCCTTGGGGAAGCGGTCGGCGAGCAGGCAGTTGTGGACGACCTTACCGGCGCGGTAGGTGTGCTGTTCTTCCTCGGTGAGGTAGACGGAGAGTGCGGCGGTGGGTTTGGCGGGGAAGTGGACTTCGCCGCGTTCGGGGTGGGTGCGAGTGGCGAAGGCCCAGACGACGTCGTTGACGTCGGTGATGTCGATGTCGTCCTCGACGAGCAGTACCTTGGGGACACCGAAGCCGGCCTTGCCGGTGAAGACGATGTCGCCGACCCGGCGGGCGAGTTCGGGGGAGGACGTGGCGAGCGTTTCGTGCCAGTCGGGGGTCACGGAGACGATCAGCCAGTGCAGGGCGGACTCGTAGGAGAACCAGGCGGAGGCTGCCGGCAGGCCGGCCTTGCGGAGTTGGTAGAGGATCTCGGCTGCATGCATGGTGCCGGTGCCGGTGTGGTCCTCCTCGACCGGCGGTCCGGCCGCGACGACCGGGAGGATCGCCCCGTGCCGGTGGGTGATCGCGCTGACGTGGAAGACCGGCTTGGGGGAGGCCTCGAAGCTGTTGTATCCGGGGTACTCGTTCATGGGGCCTTCGTCGGCCGTCTCGTCGAAGGCGATGTGTCCTTCGATGACGATCTCGGCGGTGGCCGGCACGGACAGGTCCACGGTCTCCGCGGGGACGACCGCGATGCCTTCGCCGAACAGGGCCCCGACGAAGTGGCTTTCGTCCGCTCCTTCCGGCAGCGGCATCGCGCCCGCATACGGCAGTGCCGGCTCGACCCCGAGTGCGAGTGCGATCGGCATCGGCTCGCCGCGCTCGGCCCATTGGGCGCGGATGATGCCGAGGTGCTGGGGTCCGGGGATGAGGCAGGCGAGCCGGTTCTTGCCGGCGATCATCATGCGATTGATGGACCAGTTCGTCCAGGAACCGTCGGGCGTGCGGGCGATGTTCATGCCGTAGGTCTGGATGTACCGTCCGCCGTCGTTGCCGTGGATCAGCGGGGTCGGGAAGGCGAACAGGTCGATGGCGTCGCCGAGCAGGACGTTCTCCTTGCAGGGGGCTTTGGCTGCCGGGACCTGGATCGGCGGGATGCCGGGGCGGGCGCGGGCGGCGACCACGGCCTCCATGATGTCTCTGCCGGAGGTTTCGGCGGGCAGGCCGAGTGCGAGGGCGATCCGGGCGAGCCGGTGCCGGGGCCCGGACAGGCCGCCGGGCGCGCCGAGCACCCGGAGGCCGGTGCCGGTGTAGCCGGTGATCGTGTTGAACAGCGGGGCGGGGGCCTTGAGGTCGTAGGAGCGGCGGACGATCGCGCCGATCTCCAGGTTCCAGTCGACCTCGGCGTCGATCTCGTTGATCTCGCCGATCGCGTCCAGCTCCGCGATGAACTCACGCAGGCTGCGCAGATGGTTCATGGGATTCCTCGTCGTTCGGTCGCCGGGCGGCACCGCCGTCCCAGCGCGCAAGCTCGGACACCTCGATGCCCAGCAGGTCAAGGGCGCGGCCGACGGTGTGGTCGATGATGTCCTCGACCGTGCCGGGCCGCAGGTAGAACGCGGGTACCGGAGGCATGACGATCCCGCCGGCCTCGGTCACCGCGGTCATGGCGCGCAGATGGGTGAGGGTCAACGGGGTCTCGCGGACCATCAGGACCAGGCGGCGGCGTTCCTTCAGCGTCACGTCCGCGGCGCGGGTGAGCAGGTTGTCGCCGCCCGCGAAGGCGATCGCGGACAGGGTGCGCACGGAGCAGGGCGCCACGATCATCCCGTCGGCGGGGAAGGAGCCCGAGGCGATCGCCGCCCCGATGTCGGCGGGCCGGTGGCTGACGTCTGCGAGGGCAGCCAGGTCACGGGCGCTCAGATCCGTCTCGTACGCCCTCGTCCGCTGGCCCGCAGGGGTCACGACCAGGTGCGTCTCCACACCCGCCTTGCGGGCCAGTTCCAGCACGCGAACGCCGTAGGCGATGCCGGTCGCGCCGCTGATGCCCACCACCACACGACGCGGCCGGCCTGTCTGGCTGTTCAGTGGTCCGCCCCGCTCTGCCAGGCGGCCGCGTGTTCGGCCGCGAAGGCGGCGAACGACCGCGCCGGTCGGCCGGTCAGCTTCTCCACGTCCGTCGTGACGGCCGACGCGCCGTCGGCCGCGTACAGCCCGTACAGCTCGACCATGCCCTGCGCCCGCCAGGGATCCCACCCGCCGGCGAGCAGCCCGGCCAGAGCCGCTTGCGGGTCCGCCGCCTCGTACGTCACCGGGTGGCCGGCCGCCTGGCCGAGCACCCCGGCGATCTCGGCGTGCGTCAGCGCGGCCGGGCCGGTCAGCGTGTAGAAGGCGCCGTCGTGGCCGTCGCCGGTCAGCACCGTGACCGCGGCCTGCGCGACGTCCCGCGTGTCGACGTAGGACACCGAGCCCGTTCCGGCCGGCAGCGCCAGCCGGCCGCTGCGCACCGCCTCGGCCATGCCCAGGAAGTTCTGGAAGAAACCGTTCGGCGCCAGCACCGTCCAAGGGAGCCCGGACGCGCCCAGGTGCGCGAACCCGGCGGTGTGCGCGGTGAGGAACCGCACGCCCTCGCCATGCTGCCCGACCCCGGCGGCGGCGTGCAGCACGATCCGCGGGTGCCGCCCGGTGCGTGCGGCGGCGTCGATCACGTTCCGTTCGTGCGCGTCCATCTCCGGGTGGACCGCGACCAGCAGATAGACGACGTCGGCGTCGGCCAGGGCCACGTCCAGCGAGGCCGGGTCGGTGAAATCGGCGGCCATCACCTCCACACCGGCGTCCCATCCGGCCGGTACCGCCGAGCCTGCCCGCACCAGCGCCCGGACGTGAGCGCCCTGCGCCCGCAGGAGGGCGACGACGTCCGATCCGACGGTCCCGGCCGCTCCGGTGACGACGATCATTCATTTCCCCCTGAGTCGACTGCCGCAGTGGTGCCTCGAACACCGCGGGGGACCGATCCAGCCGCCCGCGCCAACCAGACGATCTCAGCCGGGAGTTGATGGAACAAGGCAGAATCGGTACACAATCCATCAGCCACACTCATTGATCAGGGGGCAGTGGAGTGGACCTGACGGAGATAGAGGCCTTCCTCACGCTGTCGGAGGAACTGCACTTCGGCCGTACCGCCGAGCGGTTGCTGCTGTCCCAGTCCCGGGTCAGCCAGCTGATCCGGTCGCTGGAACGCCGGATCGGCGCACCGCTGTTCACCCGCACCAGCCGCCGAGTCGCCCTGACCCCGCTGGGTGAGCACACCCGGCACACCCTCGGCGCGGCCTACACAAATCTCAGAAAGAGCTACGACGAGGCGTGCGCGATCGCCCAGGGCGTGACCGGCACGCTCTGCGTCGGCTTCCTCGGCTGCCTCAACGGGCCGCCGCTGACCGAGCTGATGCTCGACTTCGGCCGCCGGCACCCGGCCTGCGAGATCACGGTTGCGGAAGTGCCCTGGACCGACCCGTACGGACCACTGCGCAAAGGCGAGATGGACGTCGTGTTCACCCTGCTGCCACTGGACGAACCGGACCTGAAGGTGGGGACGGTCCTGGTGTCTCATGGCCGCGTGCTGGCCGTGGCCCGCGACCACCTGCTGGCGCGGCGGGACTCGGTAGATATCGAGGACCTGGCGGACTGGGTGCTGCTCGACGGCCCCGCCGAACTGCCCGAGGCCCTGCGGCACGGCTTCTGCCCGCCCTTCACCCCGCTGGGCCAGCCCCTGCGGCGCGGTCCGGGCGGCCGCACCTACCAGGAGGCGCTGCACCGGGTCGCCACCGGGGAACGCGTGTGGACCACTCACCAGGGGCTCTTCCAGACTTACGCGCACCCCGGAGTGATCCACCGTACGTTGACCGGCCTACCCCCGGCCAGCGGCGCGCTGGTGTGGCGTGCGGACGCGGAAACCGCCAAGTTACGCGCCTTCACGGCGCTGGGCACGCAGATGGTCTCCGGCTGGACCGGGTGAGGAGCCGGGTCGCCGGGTTCTCCGCGACGTCCAGGGCGCGTTACCAGCCGAGCAGCAGCACGACCTTGGCTGCCTTCTCCGGCGCCTGCAGAAAACGGGCGCTCACGCGGAGGCCCTCACCGGCACGGCTGGGGTCTGCAGCTGGGCGGAAAGCTTGGCCACGGCCTCGGGGAGCACTCGGTAGCAGACCCAGGTGGCGCGCCACTCGGAGTCGGCCAACACGGCCTCGCGCAGCACCGTCAGATGGTGGGAGATAACGAGGGCGGCATGAGCGTGGACCGTGCGGTGCGCAGGGCGCTGGACGCCCTGTGCCCAGGGGCGATCGTGCAGGTGCACATCGGTACGACCGAGGGCCAGGGCGAGGTGATCGACGCGGAGGCATTGCCACGGATCCTCGACGCGATCGCCGCCCACGGCTACCGCGTCATCGACCTTCGCACCCTCCTCGCCGGGGTGTCTCTCCGGCGCTTGCCTGTTTCGCCTTCGTGGCGGTCGAGTTCGGTCAGCAGGCGCCGTAGTGATGCCCTGGTGGCGTGGATCTCCTCGTCGGGGATGGCTG
>NZ_JBEZMO010000048.1:0-44014 GCF_040652655.1 Streptomyces sp. NPDC048191 | reverse complement strand
GTTGATAGGCCGGATCTGGAAGCCAGGTAACTGGTGGAGGTGACCGGTACTAATAGGCCGAGGGCTTGTCCTCAGTTGCTCGCGTCCACTGTGTTAGTTCTGAGGCAACGACCGTTGCCGGCTTTGAGCAGAACGCATAACTACAGAGTGTGCTTGTTCGCTCGAAACCATTAGGGTTTCGGTGGTCATAGCGTGAGGGAAACGCCCGGTTACATTTCGAACCCGGAAGCTAAGCCTCACAGCGCCGATGGTACTGCAGGGGGGACCCTGTGGGAGAGTAGGACGCCGCCGAACAATCTTTGGGAAGGACCCCTGGTCACCAGCGTTCAGCTGGGACCAGGGGTCCTTTCGTTTTTACAATGCTTGCGGTACCGAAGACAGGAGTCACCATGTCCACCAACTCTCCCGACGATCGACCGGAGCGCGACCAGCGGCGACGGGACAGTGGTGACCGGGGCGATCGCGGCGGCTACCGCGGTGACCGGGGCGGCTTCCGTCGCGACAACGACCGTAACGACCGCGGCGGTTACGGCGGCCGGCGTGACGACCACCGCGGTGACCGCGGCGGCTTCCGCCGTGACGACAGGCGCGATGACCGTCGTGACGACAGGCGTGACGACACCCGCGGCGACCGTCGTGATGACAGGCATGATGACCGTCGTGATGACCGGGGTGGGTTCCGTCGTGACGACCGTGGCGGTTACGGCCGTCGGGACGATCGTCGTGAGGGTGACCGGGGGCCGCGTCCGGCGTACCAGCGGGACGACCGTGACCGTGGGCCGCGCCGGGACGACCGGCGTGACGACCGCGGCTTCCGCCGCGACGACCGGGGCGGCGACCGGCCGTCCTACCGCCGTGACGACGACCGCGGCGGCTACGGCCGACGCGACGACCACCGCGGTGACCGCGGCGGATTCCGCCGTGACGACAGGCGCGATGACCGTCGTGACGACAGGCGGGACGACCGTCGCGATGACCGTCGTGACGACAGGCGTGATGACCGTCGTGATGACCGGGGTGGGTTCCGTCGTGACGACCGTGGCGGTTACGGCCGTCGGGACGATCGTCGTGAGGGGGACCGGGGTCCGCGTCCGGCGTACCAGCGGGACGACCGTGACCGTGGGCCGCGCCGGGACGATCGGCGTGACGACCGCGGCTTCCGCCGCGACGACCGGGGCGGTGACCGGCCGTCCTACCGCCGTGACGACGACCGCGGCGGCTACGGCCGACGCGACGACCACCGCGGTGACCGCGGCGGCTACGGCGACCGCCGTGACGACAGGCGTGACGACACCCGCGGCGACCGCGGTGACCGTGGTGGCTTCCGGCGGGACGACCGGGACCGGGGCGAGCGTGGTGGGTTCCGCGGCCGGGACGACCGCGGTGGCCGTGGGCCCCGTCGGGACGACCGCGGTGGTCGGCCCGGTGGCTTCCGTGGGCGTGACGACCGTCGTGACGACAGGCGTGACGACCGCCGGGGCGGTGGCCGCTTCCGTGACGAACGCGACCGGGACCGGGAGCCGATCAAGCGGCTGCCGATCCCCGAGGACGTCACCGGCGAGGAGATCGACAAGGACGTCCGGCAGGAGCTCCAGAGCCTGCCCAAGACGCTCGCGGACGACGTCGCCAAGAACCTGGTGATGGTCGCCCGGCTCATCGACGAGGACCCCGAGGGTGCCTACGGCTACTCCAGGGTGGCCCTGCGCCTGGCGTCCCGTGTGGCGGCCGTGCGCGAGGCCGCCGGGTTCGCGGCGTACGCCAACCAGAAGTACAGCGAGGCGCTCGCCGAGTTCCGGGCCGCGCGGCGGATGACCGGCACCGTGGAGCTGTGGCCGGTGATGGCCGACTGCGAGCGTGGGCTCGGGCGGCCGGAGAAGGCGCTGGACATGGCCGGTGCCGCCGAGGTGCACAAGCTGGACAAGGCCGGTCAGGTCGAGATGCGGCTCGTCGCTGCCGGTGCCCGCCGTGACATGGGCCAGCTGGACGCCGCCATCGTGACCCTGCAGAGCCCCGAGCTGGCCTCCAACGCGGTCCAGGCCTGGACCGCGCGCCTGCGGTACGCCTACGCCGACGCCCTGCTGGCCGCCGGCCGGGAGGGCGAGGCACGGGAGTGGTTCGCGAAGGCCGTGGAGGCCGACCGGGACGGCAGTACGGACGCCTCCGACCGGCTCGCCGAGCTGGACGGCGTGGAGTTCGTCGACGCCCTGGACGAGAGCGAGCAGGAGCCGCAGAAGCCGTCGGACGAGGACGGCGACGAGGGCTGACCCGTAGCCGCTGAGAAGGGAGGAGGGCAGGCTCCTTGTGGGGCCTGCCCTCTTTCGCATTGCGGGGCCGGAAAGGCTCAGATCTCCAGTGCCCGCAGCACCAGCCCGGACGCCGGCTTCGGGCCGAACGACGTCGACTTGCGGGGCATCGTCACGCCCAGGCGGGCCAGGTCGCGTACGACGTCCTCGCGGACGGGGTGCATCAGGACGGCGGTACCGCCGTTGCGTTCCGCCTTGGCGACCGTCGCGGCCGTGTCGTGGATGTACGCGATGTGGGCGGGGGAGTCCTCGGGGATGTGCCAGACGTGCTCGAGGAGCGTGGAGTGCAGGACCGTGGCGTCCAGGGAACGCCAGGCGGCCGGGCGGCCGGCCGGGATCGTCCGTGCCAGCAGGTCCGGGTCCGGGCGGTCGAGGAGGTGGAAGGCGCCGTCGCCGGCCAGCAGGAAGGCGTTGCCCGCGCAGGACGCGTCCGCCAGCGCCGCCAGCGCCTCGGGCAGCGGTGCGTCGAGGTGCCGTACCCGGAACAGGCCGTGGACCGCCGCGAGCGCGTCCGCGACCGGCAGTCCGTGCAGCAGTCGGTGGATGGCGCGCACGCGCAACGGGTAGCGGGCGGTGTCGACGAGCAGGACCAGGCCGTGGTCCCAGGCGCTGGGGGAGGGATGCTCCGCGCGCAGCCGCAGATAGGTGGCCCAGCGGTGGTGGCCGTCGGCGATCAGGGCCTGCTGGTGGGCGAGGTCGGACTGTATGCGGGTCACGTCGGCGGGGTCGGTGACGGACCAGAGGCGGTGCTGGAAGCCGTCCTCGGTGGTCGTGGCCAGCAGCGGGGGTTTCTCCGCGGTGCGTTCGACGACCTCGGCCGCCGTCCCGTCGCCGCGGTAGGTCAGCAGCAGCGGCTCCAGGTTCGCCCGCGTGGCGCGCATCAGGGCCGCGCGGTCGGCGACCACGGGCGCCATGACGTCCTCGTGCGGCAGCACCACGCCCTCCGTCGGCTCCGAGACCCGCAGCGCGCCGATGACGCCGCGCTGCAGCATGCCGCCGCCGTCGCGCTGCTCGTAGACGTACAGGCCGGGTACCGGGTCCGCGGTGAGGATGCCCTGGTCCAGCCAGCGGCGCAGGGTGTCGGCCGCCTGTTCGTTGCGGGCGCTCGGGGTGCCGGCCTGGGGCAGGATCAGCCGGACGATGTTGTGCGGGTCGGCGGACTGGAGGTGGTGCACTCCGTCGGGCCGTACGACGACGTCGTACGGCGGGGAGGTGACGGCGGCGAGGCTGCCGACCCGGTCGGGGTCGTAGCGAAGGCCGCGGAACGGGGTGAGTTCCAGGCCTCGGCGCGCCGTTGCTTCCGAGTGACCTGCAGTGTTCATCCCGGCATCGTACGTGTGTCAGTGGCGTGCGGGATGATCGGGGGAAAGACGGTCGAACGAGGAGCGATGTGGAATGAGCCAGGCGGTCAGGACGAGGCCCGAGGGCAGTGGGCAGCCCCTGAGCGAGGCGTACGACACGGCGCTGCTCGATCTGGACGGGGTGGTGTACGCGGGCGGGAACGCGATCGCGCACGCCGTCGACTCGCTGGCGGTGGCCCGCTCGGGCGGGATGCGTCTGGCGTATGTCACCAACAACGCGTTGCGGACGCCCGACACCGTCGCGGAGCATCTGACGGAGCTGGGCATACCGACGGGCGCGGATGACGTCATCACCTCCGCGCAGGCCGTGGCGCGGCTGATCAGCGAGCAGGTGCCGGCCGGGGCGCGGGTGCTGGTGATCGGCGGCGAGGGGCTTCGGGTGGCGCTGCGCGAGCGGGGGCTGACGCCGGTGGAGTCGGCGGACGACGATCCGGCGGCAGTCGTGCAGGGGTACGGCGGGCCGGATCTGACCTGGGGACGGTTCGCGGAGGCGTCGTACGCGGTCGCGCGCGGGGTGCCGTGGTTCGCGTCCAACACGGACCTGACGATTCCCAGTGGGCGCGGGATCGCGCCGGGTAACGGAGCGGCCGTGGAGGTCGTACGGATCGCGACGGGCAAGGAGCCGCAGGTGGCGGGCAAGCCGCTGCCGCCGATGCACCGGGAGACGATCATCCGGACCGGCGCGACGCGGCCCCTGGTGGTCGGGGACCGGCTGGACACGGACATCGAGGGCGCCTTCAACGGCGAGGTCGACTCGCTGCTGGTGCTGACCGGTGTCACGGACGGCATCCGGCTGCTCGCGGCACCGCCGCAGCACCGGCCGACGTATGTCGACGCGGATCTGCGCGGGCTGCTCACCGGCCAGCCGGAGGTGGTCCCGCTGGCGGAGGGTTTCCGCTGCGGCGGGTTCACGGCGACGCCCGGCGCGGACCGGCTGGAACTGGAGGGCGAAGGGGCGCCTTTGGACGGGCTGCGGGCACTGTGCGCGGCGGCCTGGACGGCGGCCGGGGAGGACTCGTGCGAGCTGGACGGGGGGAAGGCCCTGGCACGGCTTGGACTGTGACGGATACGCACCCGGGGATCGAGATCCGGAGCGAGGGTAGGCTAACCTAACCTCGTGTTGGTCGACAGTCCTCCGGAACAGCACGCGGAGACCGCCCCCGCGTCCCCAACCCGCCGGGCGGCAAGGGCCCTTGGGCTCCTGCTCTCCGCCGTGATCCTGGTGCTCGTCGCCCTGGCGAGCATCGCGATCGGGGCGAAAGCACTGTCACCGGACCAGGTCTGGCACGGCCTGTTCCACGACACCGGGACCTACGGCGACGTCGTGGTGGACGAGCGGCTCGCCCGGACGGTCCTGGGCCTGCTCGCCGGTGCCGCGCTCGGCCTGGCGGGCGCGGTCCTCCAGGCGCTCACCCGCAACCCACTGGCCGACCCCGGGCTGCTCGGCATCAACGCGGGTGCCTCCGCCGCGGTCGTCACGGCCATCACCTGGTTCGGCGTCACCGGTCTCACCGGCTATGTGTGGTTCGCCTTCCTCGGGGCGGCGGTGGTCGGCGCGCTGGTGTGGTTCCTGGGCGGCGGCCGGGGTGCCACGCCGGTGCGGCTCGCGCTCGCCGGTACGGCCATCAGCGCGGCCCTGTACGGCTACCTCCAGGCCGTGATGATCATGGACGACGCGGCGCTGAGCAAGATGCGCTTCTGGACGGTGGGTTCGCTGGCCTCGGCCACCGACTCGACGGTCGTGCAGGTGTTGCCGTTCCTCGCGGCCGGCACGCTCCTGGCGCTCGCGCTGGCCCGGCCGCTGAACGCGGTGGCGATGGGCGACGACACCGCCCGCGCCCTCGGCGCGAACCTGGGCCGCACCCGGGCGCTCGCCATGCTGGCGGCCACCGTGCTGTGCGGTGCCGCGACCGCGGCCTGCGGCCCGATCGTGTTCGTCGGCCTGATGGTCCCGCACGTCGTGCGCTCCTTCACCGGCCCCGACCTGCGCTGGATCCTGCCGTACGCCGCGGTCCTGTCGCCCGTGCTGCTGCTCGGCGCCGATGTCGTCGGCCGGGTGGTGGCCCGCCCCTCGGAACTCCAGGTCGGCATCGTCACCGCGGTCATCGGCGGCCCTGTCTTCATCTTTCTCGTACGACGGCGGAGGACGGCCCAGCTGTGAAGACCCGATCCATGAACCGGGCCGTACGCACCCCCGGCGGACTCTCCGTGCGCCTGGACCCGCGGTCCCTGACCGTCGTCGTCCTGCTGCTGGTGGCCGCCTGCGCCGCGGGCGTCGCCCTGATCGGCACCGGCGACGCGAGGATCCCCGTGGCCGACGTGCTGCGCGCACTCGCCGGCCACGGCAACGCGTACCAGGACTTCATCGTCAACGAGCTGCGGCTGCCGCGGGCGCTGGTCGGCCTGCTGGTCGGCGCCTCGCTCGGCCTCGGCGGCGCGCTCTTCCAGTCCGTCTCCCGCAACCCGCTCGGCAGCCCGGACGTGCTGGGCCTGTCGCAGGGCTCGACGGCCGGCGCGCTGGTCGTCATCGTGCTGATGTCCGGCAGCACCGCGCAGGTCACCGTCGGTGCGCTGATCGGCGGCCTGGTGACCGGGCTCGGTATCCATCTGCTGGCCTGGAAGCAGGGGGTGCACGGATACCGGCTCGTCCTGGTCGGTATCGGTGTCTCCGCCATCGCCACCGCGGTCAACGGCTATCTGCTCACCAAGGCCGACCTGGTCGACGCGGCCCGCGCGGTCGTGTGGATGACCGGTTCGCTGAACGGCCGGGACTGGGACCAGGTCTGGCCGCTGCTCGCGCTGTGCGCCGTCCTCGTCCCGCTGGTCCTCGCCCACGCGCGCGGCCTGCGGATGATGGAGATGGGCGACGACGTCGCGTTCGCCCTCGGGGTGCCCGTGCAGCGCGTCCGGCTGGTGCTGATGGTCTGCGCCGTGCTGCTCGTCGCGGCCGCCACCGCGGCCGCCGGACCCGTCAGCTTCGTCGCGCTGACGGCGCCGCAGCTCGCCCGCCGGCTGACCCGCTCGCCCGGCCCGAACCTGGTGCCCTCGCTCTGCATGGGCGCCGCCCTGCTGGTCGCCGCCGACTGGGCCGCACAGCGTGCCTTCGGCGCCGACCAACTGCCCGTCGGCGTGGTCACCGGCGTCCTCGGCGGTGGCTATCTGCTGTGGCTGCTGGTCGCCGAGCGCAGGGCGGGCCGGATATGAGGGGCACCGACACGAACACGACTGGGAGCACCGTGAACCGCCTGTCCGCCGAGAACGTCACCCTCGCCTACGACCAGCGCGTGATCGCCGAGCAGTTGTCGGTGGAGATCCCCGACCACTCCTTCACGGTGATCGTCGGCCCGAACGCGTGCGGCAAGTCGACCCTGCTGCGGGCGCTGTCGCGGATGCTCAGGCCGAGCCAGGGCCGGGTGCTGCTGGACGGTCAGGTCATCCAGTCGATGCCCGCGAAGAAGGTCGCCCGCACCCTCGGCCTGCTGCCGCAGTCGTCCGTCGCGCCGGACGGCATCACCGTCACCGACCTGGTCGGCCGCGGCCGCTACCCGCACCAGGGCCTGCTGCGCCAGTGGTCGCGGGAGGACGAGCGGGTCGTACAGGAGTCGATGCGGCAGACCGGGGTCGCCGAGCTCGCCGACCGGTACGTCGACGAGTTGTCCGGCGGGCAGCGGCAGCGGGTGTGGATCGCGATGGCACTCGCCCAGCAGACGCCGCTGCTGCTCCTGGACGAGCCGACCACCTACCTCGACATCCAGCACCAGATCGACGTCCTCGACCTGTGCGCCGAGCTGCACGAGACCCAGGGCCGCACCCTGGTCGCCGTCCTGCACGACCTCAACCACGCCGCCCGCTACGCCACCCACCTCATCGCCCTGCGCGGCGGCGAGGTGATCGCCGAGGGCGCCCCGGACGACATCGTCACGGCCGAGCTGGTGGAGCAGGTCTTCGGGCTGCGTTGTCAGGTCGTCGACGACCCGGAGACCGGCACCCCGCTCGTCGTGCCGGCGGCGCGCAAGGCACGGTCGGAGAAGGTCACAGCAGCTTCCTGAGCCGGAACAGGTCCAGCAGGCTCGCCTCCAGCCGCACCCGCCCCCTGCCCCAGGCGGTCGCGAAGTTCAGCTCGCCGTCCACCAGGGCCACCAGGTCGTCCCCGGCCATGGCGAGCCTGATCTGCGCCTTCTCCCGCGGCGGGCCGGGGTGGGTGTCGTCCACCTCGATCCGGCCGCCCGTCATCCGGCCGGTGAAGGTGACGTCCAGATCGGTGATGTGGCAGCTGACCGAGCGGTCCAGGGCGGCGGCCGCGCGGACATCGCCCTCGGCGCCCTGCATGTTGTCCGAAAGCTTCCCCAGCGCGGTGCGGCACTCCTCGATCGTCGCCATCGCCCCCGACGGTACCCCAGCGGTTCGGGGTAGCGTCGGGGCATGAGCGACTCGGTTCCGGAGACGGAGATCCCGGCGGAGGCGGTGGAGGCACTTCAGGCGTACGACCCCGCCGCGCCCGCCCCCCTGAACGTCCCGCGCACCCCCACCGGCAACGCCGAGGTCGACGACGGGCTGGAGCGGCTGGCCGACGCCGACCACCTCGCCACCGACGGCCATCTCGAGGTGTACGAGGATGTACACCGGGGGCTGCGCGACGCGCTCACCGCGCTCGACGCCCGCCCGGGACCTCCGGCGCCCCCGCCTTCGCACCGACAGGCGCCCTCACCGGCGTACCACCAGAGCAGGAGCTGAACCGAACGTGGCAGGAGTCGCACGTCGCCGCCTGGACGCGGAGCTGGTCCGCCGGAAGCTCGCGCGCTCGCGCGAGCACGCCAGCCAGCTGATCGCCGCCGGGCGGGTCACCGTCGGCAAGACCGTGGCGACCAAGCCGGCCACCCAGGTGGAGACCGCCGCGGCGATCGTGGTCCAGGCCGACCACGGCGACCCCGACTACGTCTCCCGCGGCGGGCACAAACTCGCCGGCGCGCTCGCGGCCTTCGTCCCGCAGGGGCTGGTGGTCGAGGGCCGGCGCGCGCTGGACGCCGGTGCGTCCACGGGCGGCTTCACCGACGTCCTGCTGCGCGCGGGCGCCGCGCACGTCGTCGCCGTGGACGTCGGATACGGACAGCTCGCCTGGTCTCTGCGCAACGATGAACGCGTCACCGTCAAGGACCGTACGAACGTACGCGAGTTGACGCTCGAGGCGATCGATGGGGAACCTGTGGATCTTGTCGTGGGCGATCTGTCCTTCATCCCGCTCGGGCTGGTGCTGCCGGCCCTGAAGCGGTGCGTGAAGCCGGACGCCGACCTGGTGATGATGGTCAAGCCGCAGTTCGAGGTGGGCAAGGAGCGGCTCGGCAGCGGGGGTGTCGTACGGAGTCCGCAGCTGCGGGCGGAGGCCGTGCGGGGAGTGGCCGAGAAGGCCTGGGAGCTGGGGCTCGGGGTGCAGTCGGTCACCGCCAGCCCGCTGCCCGGGCCCTCGGGGAACGTCGAGTACTTTCTCTGGCTGCGGGCGGGGGCACCCCAGGTGGACCCGGCCGACGTCGACCGTGCAGTGGCGGAGGGGCCGCGTTGACACAGAACCTGGCGCGTACTGTTTTCCTGCTCGCCCACACCGGGCGGCCCGCGGCGATCCGCAGTGCGGAACTCGTCGTCAAGGGGCTGCTGCGGCATGACATCGGGGTGCGGGTGCTGGAGGAGGAGGCGCGCGACCTGCCGCTGCCGGACGAGGTGCAGCTGGTCAAGGAGGCCACTCCGCAGTGCCTCGACGGGTGCGAGCTGCTGATCGTGCTCGGCGGCGACGGCACGCTGCTGCGGGGGGCCGAGTTCGCCCGCGCCTCCGGGGTGCCGATGCTCGGGGTCAACCTCGGGCGGGTGGGGTTCCTCGCGGAGGCCGAGCGGGACGACCTCGACCGGGTGGTCGACCGGGTGGTGGCGCGGTCCTACGAGGTCGAGGAGCGGATGACCGTCGACGTCGTGGTGCACCGCAACGGGGACATCGTGCACACCGACTGGGCGCTGAACGAGGCGGCCGTGCAGAAGGCCGGCGCCGAGAAGCTGCTGGAAGTCGTGCTGGAGATCGACGGCCGCCCGGTGACGGGGTTCGGCTGCGACGGGGTCGTGCTGTCCACGCCGACCGGGTCCACGGCGTACGCGTTCTCCGCCGGGGGCCCTGTGGTGTGGCCCGAGGTCGAGGCGCTGCTGATGGTGCCGATCAGTGCGCACGCGCTGTTCGCGAAGCCGTTGGTGACGTCACCGGATTCCGTGCTCGCGGTGGAGGTCCTGCCGCACATCCCGCCGGGTGTGCTGTGGTGTGACGGGCGGCGGACCGTCGAGTTGCCGCCGGGGGCACGGGTGGAGGTCCGGCGGGGGGCCGTGCCGGTGCGGCTCGCTCGGCTGCATCATTCGTCGTTCACGGACCGGATTGTCGCGAAGTTCGCGTTGCCGACCACCGGGTGGCGGGGGGCGCCGCACCACTCGGCGGAGTGACAATGGCGGGCCGTGTGCACTCCCCGGCCCGGACCTCGTATGGTCTGTTCCGTGTTGGAGGAGATGCGGATACGGTCGCTCGGGGTCATCGACGATGCCGTCGTCGAGTTGTCGCCGGGGTTCACCGCCGTCACCGGTGAGACGGGTGCGGGCAAGACCATGGTGGTCACCAGCCTGGGGCTGCTGCTCGGTGGGCGGGCGGACCCGGCGCTCGTGCGGATCGGGGCCGGGAAGGCGGTCGTGGAAGGGCGGGTCACCGTACCCGCGGACGGCTCCGCCGCCGTACGCGCCGAGGAGGCCGGGGCCGAGCTCGACGACGGGGCCCTGCTGATCAGCCGTACCGTTTCCGCCGAGGGGCGCTCGCGGGCCCACCTGGGCGGGCGCAGCGTGCCCGTGGGGCTGCTCGCCGAACTGGCCGACGACCTGGTGGCCGTGCACGGGCAGACCGACCAGCAGGGGCTGCTGAAGCTGTCCCGGCAGCGACAGGCCCTGGACCGGTACGCCGGCGACGCGGTCGCGGTACCGCTCGCCAAGTACGCCGAGGCCTACCGGCGGCTGCGGGCCGTCTCCGCCGAGCTGGAGGAGATCACCACGCGCGCGCGTGAGCGGGCGCAGGAAGCCGACATGCTGCGGTACGGGCTGGAGGAGATCGCCGCCGTCGAGCCGCGCGCCGGGGAGGACGCCGAACTGGCCGAGGAGGCGGAGCGGCTGGGGCACGCCGAGGCGCTGTCCTCCGCCGCCACGGCCGCGCACGCCGCTCTCGCGGGCAATCCCGAGGACCCCGAGGGGATCGACGCCTCGACGCTCGTCGCGGGCGCCCACCGGGCGCTGGAGGCCGTACGCTCGCACGACCCGGCGCTGGCCTCGCTCGCCGACCGGATCGGGGAGATCGGGATCCTGCTCGGTGACGTGGCCGGTGAGCTGGCCGGATACGCGGACGACCTGGACGCCGACCCGCTGCGGCTGGCCGCCGTGGAGGAGCGCCGGGCCGCGCTGACCGCGCTGACGCGCAAGTACGGCGAGGACGTCAACTCCGTCCTCGCCTGGGCCGAGCACAGTGCCGCGCGCCTGGCCGAGCTGGAGGGCGACGACGAGCGCACCGGGGAGCTGACCGCCGAGCGGGACGCGCTGCGCACCGAACTGGGCGGGCTGGCCCAGGCGTTGACGGACGCGCGGGCCGAGGCCGCCGAGCGGTTCGCCGCCGCAGTGACGGCCGAGCTGGCCTCGCTGGCGATGCCCCACGCGCGCGTGTCCTTCGCCATCCGGCAGACCGAGGACCCGGAGGGCGTCGAGGTCGGCGGGCGTACGGTCGCGTACGGCCCGGCGGGCGTGGACGAGGTCGAGCTGCTGCTCGCCCCGCACCCGGGCGCGCCGCCGCGGCCCATCGCCAAGGGCGCGTCCGGCGGTGAGCTGTCCCGCGTGATGCTCGCCGTGGAGGTCGTGTTCGCGGGCACCGATCCCGTGCCGACGTACCTCTTCGACGAGGTCGACGCGGGCGTCGGCGGCAAGGCCGCGGTCGAAATCGGGCGGCGGCTGGCGAAGCTCGCCAGGACCGCGCAGGTCGTCGTGGTCACCCACCTGCCCCAGGTGGCCGCGTTCGCCGACCGGCAGCTGCTGGTCGAGAAGACCAACGACGGGTCCGTCACCCGCTCCGGCGTGAAGGTCCTGGAGGGCGAGGAGCGCATCCGCGAGCTGTCCCGCATGCTGGCC
Source organism: Streptomyces sp. NPDC048191 (assembly GCF_040652655.1). Lineage (NCBI taxonomy): Bacteria > Bacillati > Actinomycetota > Actinomycetes > Kitasatosporales > Streptomycetaceae > Streptomyces > Streptomyces sp. NPDC048191. The sequence continues at coordinate 32,169 of NZ_JBEZMO010000048.1, read as the reverse complement.
GGCCAGGAGGACTCCGAGACGGCCCGCGCCCACGCCGAGGAACTCCTGGCGACGGCCCGGGCGGACCTGTAGGGAGCAGACGCCCGTCGGACTGCTGCGAGACGGGCATCTACAGTGAGCGGATGATCAGGCGTGGCGGAAGGAAGAGCGGGTTCGCCCTGGCGGCCGGGGTGACGCGGGCCGGAGCGGCGATGCTGCGCAGGGCGGCGCCCGGCGGGCGGGAGCGCTGGGAGCGGAAGAACTACGCCGGGCGGACCGTCGAACTGTACGCCGGACCCGCCTGCGCCGTCGGCGTGGCGCTGGCGGCCGCCCGGGTGCACCCCGCCGCCGGTGCCGCCGTGCTCGCCGCCGGTGCCTGCGGGGCGTACGACGACGTCGCCGGGGACGGCCGGCGTGGGCTGCGTGCGCATCTGCGGGCGCTGCGGGAGGGTGAAGTCACCAGCGGGTCCGTGAAGTTGTTCGGGATCTCGGCCGCCGGGCTGGTCGCGGGCGCGCTGATGAAGGAGCGGGTGCCGGACAAGCTGCTCGCAGGAGTCGTGATCGCCGGTGCCGCGCACTTCGTCAACCTCGTGGACGTCCGGCCGGGCCGGGCCGCGGGTGCGGTGCTCGCGCTCGGTACGCCGGGGCTGCTGCGCGAGGGCCCGGGGGCGGAACTGTCGGCCGCGGCGATGGGCGCCGCCGCGGCCGTCCTGCCCGAGGACCTCGGGGAGCGCGTGATGATCGGGGACACGGGGGCGCACGCGCTCGGCGCCGCGCTGGGGGCGGCCGTGGTGGCGTGCAACCGGCGCGCGGGGCTGCTCGCGCACGCCGTCGCGATCGTGGCCGCCGCCGGGTACGGGGACCGGGTGACCGCGTGGGCGCGCTCGCGGTGAGCGTCTGACCTCGCCGGACGTGGTCCGAGGGCGTTCACCCGGCCAGGTTCCCTTCCCCCGTGTGGGTGACGTGCTCCGGCGCATTGCCCCGGCCCACCGCACAGTGCGCCCTCCGGATTTCCCGCAATGGTGGTTCCCCCTGGCATGCTTGAGGGCACACGGTCCGCGCGGCAGGCGCGCGGGGTATGTCCTTCCGCCCCCCCTGAGCCCGCTACCTTCTGTACGTTTCCTCGTGACCGCCCACGCCGAACCAGGAGCCCCGGCCCCGTGAGCCCCCTGAGCAGCAACGCACCGCACGGCCAGTCGCCGCTGCGCACCGTGCAGGTGCTGGGCGGAGGCAACGCCGGCAGCAGCGCGCACGTGCGCTCGCTGGCCGAGGGGCTCGTGGCGAGGGGCGTGCGGGTCACGGTCTGCGCCCCCGTCGAGGCCGACCGCGCCTACGACTTCACCGGCACCGGTGCCGAGCACGTGCACGTGCCGCGCAGCAGCGACCCCGTCTCGGTGGCCGCGCTGCGCACCGCCTGCGCCAACGCCGACCTGGTGCACGCGCACGGGCTGCACGCCTCCTTCCGGACCGTCCTCGCCCTCGGCGGCCGGCGCACCCCGCTGGTGGTCACCTGGCACGACCGGGCCCAGGCGGAGGGACCGCGGGCGCATCTGCTGCGGATGCTGGAGCGGAGGGTGATGCGCACCGCGGCCGTGGTCCTCGGCACCACCTCCGACCTGGTGGACCGGGCCCGGGACACGGGGGCGCGGGACGCCCGGCTCGCCGCCGTCGGCCTGCCCGGGCAGCGGCGGCCCGTCGTCCTCGACGACCCCGACCGGATGCGCCCCAAGGTTCGCGCCGAACTCGGCGCCACCGGCCGCCCGTTGCTCATCGCGGTCGGCTCCCTCGACCGGCACCGCGGCTACGAGGTCCTGCTCGACGCGGCCCGCGCCTGGCGGGACCTGGACCCCGTGCCGCTGGTCGTCGTCGCCGGGGAAGGACCACTGCGGGCGGTGCTGCAGCGGCGGATCGAGGACGAGGAACTGCCGGTGCGGCTCATCGGCCGCCGCGAGGACGCGCCCGAACTGCTCGCCGCCGCCGACGTGGCCCTGCTGACGAGCAGTTGGGAGTCCCGTTCCGTCCTCGCCCAGGAGGCGCTGTACGCGCGCGTGCCGCTCGTCGCGACCCGGGTCGGCGGCATCCCCGACCTCGTCGGCGACGCGGCCGAACTCGTCCCGTACGGCGACCCGCAGGCGCTCGCGGACACCGTCGTACGGCTCCTCGCGGATCCGGGGCGCCGGGAGGAACTGCGCGAGGCGGGAGCCCGGCAGTCCGCGTCCTGGCCGAGCGAGGACGAGACGGTCGCCCAAGTGCTCAGCGTCTACGACGAGTTGACCCAGCCCCGGCCCCTCGCCTAGGTCCCTCGCCCAGGGCCTCTCGCCCAGGGCCTCTCGCCCAGGGCCGCTCGCCTAGGGAACGTGGCGGCGTGCGCGCAGAGCCAGGCTCAACGCCAGGACCGTCTGCGGGTCGTCGAGGTCGGTGCCCAGCAACTCCCCGATGCGGGCGAGCCTGTTGTAGAGGGTCTGGCGGTTGAGGTGCAGCTCACGGGCCGTCTCCGCCTTGCGGCCGGCGTGCGCCAGATACGTCTGCAGGGTGGGCAGCAGCGGTGGCTTGGACCGGTTGTCGTGGTCGCGCAGCGGGCCGATCGCCCGGTCCACGAACGCTGCCAGGTCCGGGTGGTCGCGCAGCCGCCACAGCAGCAGGTCGATGTCGAGCCGGCGGGCGTCGTACCAGGGCCGGTCGGACAGGCCCTGGGCCGCCGTCGCCGTCTCCGCCGCGTGCCGCAGCCCGGCCGACGCCGCCGCCCAGCCGCCCGCGACCCCGACGACCACGACCGGTGGCGGCGAGCCGGGCCGGCGCATCCCGGCGCGCTCCACGCCCGCGCGCAGCGCCGCCGCCACCCGGTCCGCGACCGCCGAGCGCTCCGACTCCGAACGCAGCCCGAGCAGCACCAGCACCCGGCCCTCCACCGGCCGTACGCCCAGCAGCACCGGTACCCCGACCGCGACCAGTTCCTCGGAGACCGCCCGCGCCAGCACCGCCCAGCCCCCGCCGGGGGAGAGGGAGTCCCCGATCCGCATCACCACGGGCAGCAGCGGGCTCTCGCCGGGCTTGAACCCGAGGACCCGGGCCTGTGCCGGGGCGTCCTCCGCGGTGATCCGGCCCTCGGCGAGATCGGTGAGGAAGTCACCGCGTCCGCGGGCCGCCAGCTCCTCCTCCTGCCGGGCCTGCATCAGCACCACGGCCAGGATGCCCGCGGCCCGCTCGGCGGCGATCCGGTGCACCGGGGCCAGCGGTGCGCGGACCGGCAGCAGGACCAGGCGGGCCCGCACGGCACCAGCAGTCCCCGGCCCACCGCCGGGCACGTCCACCAGCACCGAACCGGCGGGCGGCGGGGCGTCCTTGTGCGGGCCGCGCAGCCCTTCCCACACCTGAAGGGGGTCCGCGCCCTCGGGCCCTTCCCCGGCGGCGTACAACAGGCGGCCGTCGGCCGTCTCCAGGAACACCGGGTTGCCGCTGAAGTCCGCCAGGATGCCCAGCACCTGCGGCACCCCACCACCGCCCAGCAGCGCCTCGGTGCAGCGCCGGTGAACTTCCTCGGCCCGCTGGAGCAGGGCGTAGTGGCCGTTGACGATCTCGGTGTGGATCTCCTCGGTCACCGTCACGAACGGCACCTCGCGGTGCAGCTGGACCAGCGGCAGCCCGGCGGCACGCGCGGTGTCCACGAGGGCGGCGGGCAGCCGGGTGAACCGCGGGCCCAGCTCCACCACCAGGGCGGCGATCCCGCGCTCGGCGAGGGTGCGCACGAACGCCCGCTGCTCGGCCGGGCGGGTGCCGAGGCCGTAGCCGGTGGTGAGCAGCAGTTCGCCGCCCTTGAGCAGCGAGGCGATGTTCGGCACCTCGCCCGCGTGCACCCAGCGCACCGTGCGGCCCAGCCGGTCGGCACCCGCCACGATCTCCGGCAGCCCGCTGCGCAGGCCGGGCAGTTCCAGCGCCCGCTGAACGGTGATCCCGGCGCCCTGGGTGTCGAATCGGTGGTCCGTGCGGCTGTCCATGCAGCGGACGCTACCTGCGTGAACGCCCGCAGGACAGCTCCGGGTCACACCGGTGCGACGTTGTGGTTGAAGCGGAAGACGTTGTCGGGGTCCCAGCGCCGCTTCACCTTCTCCAGCCGCAGCAGCCTGCCGGCGCCCAGGCCCGCCCGGACGCGCTCGGGGCCCTCGTCGCCGACGAGGTCGAGGCAGACGGAACCGGTACTCCAGGGCCGTACGTCGGCGCAGGCGTCCCGGACCCAGGCCGTCGCCCGCTCGTCGTCGGCCGCGTCCGTCCAGCAGGCGAAGGGGTGCACCGTCCAGGACGCGTCCCGGTACGCCACCGGGTACTCGCGGGGACCGGCGGCGACCGCACCGCCCAGCGGGAAGAGAGCGTGACGGCTGCCGTTCGATGCGGGCATGCCGGCCGCGCGGGCACGGAAGAGGTCCACCAGTTCGTCGGGCAGGCCGGTCAGGCACTCGGCCGACCAGTGGCTGCGCAGGCCGGACGACGGGTCCAGCATGCACTGCACATCCGGGTACGGCAGGGCACCGACGACCTCCGTCTCGTGGGGCAGCGCCAGCAGCGGCCCGGCGAGCTCGCGCAGACCGGCCTCGCCGCCCACGTACGTCAGCAAAGCACCGCACAGGAGCGTGAACGGAGCCGGCGGACCGGTCAGGTACAGCACGGCGCCGCCCACCTCGTCCGGACCGCTGCGGATGACCTCGCGGAAGGCGCGGACCACGTCCGGGCCGGACTCCGGCGGGCACAGCAGCAGCGCGGCGGAGAACTCCGGCAGTTCGTGCAGCTCCAGGGTGAGCGCGGTGGCTATGCCGAAGTTGCCGTCCCCGCCGTGCAGTGCCCAGAACAGCTCGGGATTCTCGTCGGCGTTGGCGTGCATCCGCTCGGCGTCGGCGGTCACCAGCTCGACACCGATGAGGTTGTCGACGCCGAGACCGAAGGCGCGGTCCAGCCAGCCGGTGCCGCCGCCCAGGACGTACCCGGCGACCCCGGTGGCCGAGGTCCGGGCGCCGGTGGTCGCGAGGCCGTACGGCCGGGTGGCTCGGTCCAGGTGGCTCGTGGTGGCGCCGCCCTCGATCCGCACCGCCTCGGCCGCCGGGTCGACGGTCACCCCGTGCATCCGGCGCAGGTCCACCACGAGCGCGCCGTGGCCGAGCGCCGCCGAGGCCATGCCCTGCCCGCCGCCACGCACCGCGATCTTCAGATCGAGCTCCCGCGCGAAGCGCACGGCCCGGACGACATCGGTCACGTTCGCGCACTGGGCGACGGCCGCCGGGCGCCGGTCGATCATCACGTTGAAGGCCGTACGGGCGTCGTCGTAACCCGCGTCGCCCGGGGCGAACACCTCCCCGGCCAGCTCCTCCCGCAGCGCGGCGAGAGCCGTGCGCGCCTTCGAAGGGGGAGCCATGGCCGGGCCCCTTTCCGGAAGGGGGTGCGTGTTCCCAGCCTAGGCGTGAGCGTCCCGAAGGAGCGCGGGGAACTGCGCGGCCAGCCATGACGGACCCGCGGACGACCGGCTTGCCGGCCACCGGGCGGAGCCCTCAGCCGCCGTACGCCCCCGAGGCCGTCAGCCGCAGGGCGGTGTCGATCAGGGGCACGTGGCTGAAGGCCTGCGGGAAGTTGCCGACCTGGCGCTGCAGGCGCGGGTCCCACTCCTCGGCGAGCAGGCCCAGGTCGTTGCGCAGCGCGAGGAGCTTCTCGAACAGCTTGCGGGCCTCGTCCACGCGGCCGATCATCGCCAGGTCGTCGGCCATCCAGAAGGAGCAGGCCAGGAAGGCGCCCTCGTCACCGGGCAGGCCGTCCACGCCCGCGTGGTCGCCCTCCGTCGGGTAGCGCAGGATGAACCCGTCCGGCGTGGACAGCTCGCGCTGGATCGCCTCGATCGTGCCGATCACACGCTTGTCGTCGGGCGGCAGGAAGCCCATCTGCGGGATCAGCAGCAGCGAGGCGTCCAGCTCCTGGGAGCCGTAGGACTGCGTGAAGGTGTTGCGTTCCTTGTCGTAACCCTTCTCGCACACGTCCCGGTGGATGTCGTCGCGCAGTTCCTTCCAGCGCTCCAGCGGGCCGTCCACGTCACCGGACTCGATCAGCTTGATCGTGCGGTCCACCGCGACCCAGGCCATCACCTTCGAGTGCACGAAGTGCCGGCGGGGTCCGCGCACCTCCCAGATGCCCTCGTCCGGCTCCTGCCAGTGGTCCTCCAGGTAGCGGATCAGCTTCAGCTGGAGGAGGGAGGCGTAGTCGCTGCGGGCCAGGCCCGTCATGTGCGCCAGATGCAGGGCCTCGGTGACCTCGCCGTACACGTCCAGCTGGAGCTGGTGCGCGGCGCCGTTGCCCACCCGGACCGGAGCCGAGTTCTCGTAGCCCGGCAGCCAGTCCAGCTCGGCCTCGCCCAGCTCGCGCTCGCCCGCGATGCCGTACATGATCTGCAGGTTCTCCGGGTCGCCGGCGACGGCGCGCAGCAGCCATTCGCGCCAGGCGCGGGCCTCGTCGCGGTAGCCGGTGCGCAGCAGCGACGACAGGGTGATCGCGGCGTCGCGCAGCCAGGTGTAGCGGTAGTCCCAGTTGCGGACGCCGCCGATGTCCTCCGGCAGGGAGGTGGTGGGGGCCGCGACGATGCCGCCCGTGGGCGCGTACGTCAGCGCCTTGAGAGTGATCAGGGAGCGGATCACCGCCTCCCGGTACGGCCCGTGGTACGTGCAGTGCTCGACCCACTCGCGCCAGAAGTCCTCCGTCGCCTCCAGCGAGGCCTCCGGCTCCGGCAGCGGCGGCGGCTCCTTGTGCGAGGCCCGCCAGGAGATGGTGAACGCGATCCGTTCCCCCGGGGCGACGGTGAAGTCGGCGTACGTGGTCAGCGACTTTCCGTAGGTCTCCGCCTCCGTGTCGAACCACACCGAGTCCGGCCCGGCGACCGCCACCGTACGGCCCTCGTGCTTGTGCACCCAGGGCACGACCCGGCCGTAGGAGAACCGCATCCGCAGGGCCGAGCGCATCGGGACCCGGCCGGTGACGCCCTCCACGATCCTGATCAGCTGCGGCGCGCCCGCACGCGGGGGCATGAAATCGGTCACGCGGACCGTGCCGCGCGGGGTGTCCCACTCGGACTCCAGGACCAGCGAGTCGCCGCGGTAGCTGCGCCGGGCGGCCGTGGGCGGCTGGGCGTCGGCGGCGTGGGCCGGGCCCAGCCGCCAGAAGCCGTGCTCCTCGGTGCCCAGCAGGCCGGCGAAGATGGCATGCGAGTCGAAGCGGGGCAGGCACAGCCAGTCCACCGTGCCGTCCCGGCAGACCAGCGCTGCGGTCTGCATGTCTCCGATGAGTGCGTAGTCTTCGATGCGCCCGGCCACGTGCAACTCCAGTCGAACGGCCACGTCACCCCCGCGCAGGGGGGCTGTCGCTAGTGCGGTCAAGGGGTCGTTGTTGTGCGTCGTTGAGCGGTGAAGCAAAGCAGCCCGCCGTTACGTAAGGCAACACGACAGTCTTTGCCCAACGAACTGCCGCGCTCACGTTGTTCCGGGTGGTGCTGGCGGGGGTGTGCCGTCGTTCCGGCCGGGCTCGGCAGCGAGTGTCCGAGCAGGATACGACGCACGTAGATGATCTGCGTGCCGCTCCGGGCAACCCGTGTGGGCCGAACGGGTGAGCAGCAGGTGATGACCATGTGACGTGTGCGTGCCTGTGCTCGCGCGATGGCGGAGCGTGGCCGGAAGCCATCTCGTCCAGGCGCTGATACCCTGGTAGCCCGTGGACCGGTGGGCCCGAAACCCCCGAACCGCAGCGACGGCATCCCCGCCCGGGAGCACAGCAGGCTCCGGGCCGGAGGCCGTACCGCACGACAGACCGCGACCACGGGAGCCCCCTCTTGGCCATGCCGCCGAAATCTACGACGACCAAGCACATCTTCGTCACCGGGGGTGTCGCCTCCTCGCTCGGCAAGGGCCTCACCGCCTCCAGCCTGGGCATGCTGCTCAAGGCCCGCGGCCTGCGCGTCGTGATGCAGAAGCTCGACCCGTACCTGAACGTCGACCCGGGCACGATGAACCCCTTCCAGCACGGTGAGGTGTTCGTCACCAACGACGGCGCCGAGACCGACCTGGACATCGGCCACTACGAGCGCTTCCTGGACCGCGACCTGGACGGCTCCGCGAACGTCACCACCGGCCAGGTCTACTCGACGGTGATCGCCAAGGAGCGGCGCGGTGAGTACCTCGGCGACACGGTCCAGGTCATCCCGCACATCACCAACGAGATCAAGCACCGCATCCGCCGCATGGCCACCGACGAGGTCGACGTCGTCATCACCGAGGTCGGCGGCACGGTCGGCGACATCGAGTCGCTGCCGTTCCTGGAGACCGTCCGCCAGGTCCGCCACGAGGTCGGCCGGGACAACGTCTTCGTCGTGCACATCTCGCTCCTGCCGTACATCGGTCCCTCCGGCGAGCTGAAGACCAAGCCGACCCAGCACTCCGTCGCCGCGCTGCGCAACATCGGTATCCAGCCCGACGCGATCGTGCTGCGCTGCGACCGCGAGGTCCCGACCGCCATCAAGCGCAAGATCTCGCTGATGTGCGACGTCGACGAGGCCGCCGTGGTCGCCTGTCCCGACGCCCGCTCGATCTACGACATCCCGAAGACCGTGCACGGCGAGGGCCTGGACGCCTACGTCGTCCGCAAGCTCGACCTGCCGTTCCGTGACGTCGACTGGACGACCTGGGACGACCTGCTCGACCGCGTCCACAACCCCGACCACGAGATCACCCTCGCCCTGGTCGGCAAGTACATCGACCTGCCCGACGCCTACCTGTCGGTCACCGAGGCCTTGCGCGCCGGCGGCTTCGCCAACAAGGCCCGCGTGAAGATCAAGTGGGTCACCTCCGACGACTGCAAGACCCCGGCCGGTGCCAAGGCCCAGCTGTCCGACGTGGACGGCATCTGCATCCCCGGCGGCTTCGGTGAGCGCGGCGTGACCGGCAAGGTCGGCGCCATCCGCTACGCCCGCGAGAACCGGATCCCGCTGCTGGGCCTGTGCCTGGGCCTGCAGTGCATCGTGGTGGAGGCCGCCCGCAATCTGGCCGATATCACGGACGCCAACTCCACCGAGTTCGACCCGGCCACCGCCCACCCGGTCATCTCCACCATGGCCGAGCAGATGGACATCGTCGCCGGTGAGGGCGACATGGGCGGAACGATGCGCCTGGGCATGTACCCGGCCAAGCTCGCCGAGGGCTCCATCGTGCGCGAGGTGTACGACGGCAAGGAGTACGTCGAGGAGCGGCACCGCCACCGCTACGAGGTGAACAACGCCTACCGCGCGGAGCTGGAGAAGAAGGCCGGCATCCTGTTCTCCGGCACGTCGCCCGACGGCAAGCTCGTCGAGTACGTCGAGTACCCGCGCGACGTACACCCCTACCTGGTCGCCACGCAGGCGCACCCCGAGCTGCGTTCGCGGCCGACGCGCCCGCACCCGCTCTTCGCCGGCCTGGTGAAGGCCGCCGTCGAGCGGAAGATCGCGAAGTAACACAACAGTTGTACGGTGGCCGGGGCGCGCTCGTTCAAAGGGATCGTGCCCCGGCCGCTCGTGCACGTGGGGAAGGACAGGCATGACGATCAAGGACACCCCCGAGGAATGGGAGATCCGGGCGACGGAGACCCCCTTCGTGGGCAACAAGACCTCCGTCCGCACGGACGACGTGGTCATGCCCGACGGCTCGGTGGCCCGCCGCGACTACCAGGTCCACCCCGGCTCGGTCGCCGTCCTCGCCCTGGACGAGGAGGACCGGGTGCTGCTGATCAACCAGTACCGCCACCCGGTGCGGCACAAGCTGTGGGAGATCCCGGCCGGCCTGCTCGACGTGCCCGGTGAGAACCCGCTGCACGCCGCCCAGCGCGAGCTGTACGAGGAGGCGCACGTCAAGGCCGGGGACTGGCGGGTGCTGACCGATGTGTACACCACGCCCGGCGGCTGCGACGAGGCCGTTCGGATCTTCCTCGCCCGCGACCTGTCCGAGGCCGAGGGCGAGCGGTTCGCGGCGGAGCACGAGGAGACCGACATGCAGCACGCGCGCGTGCCGGTCGAGGAGCTGGTGCGCCACGTCCTGGCCGGCGACGTGCACAACAACTGCCTGGTCGTCGGCGTCCTCTCGCTGGTCGCCGCCCGCGGCGGCGACGGCCTGGACGCCCTGCGCCCGGCCGACGCACCGTGGCCGGCCCGGCCCTTCCGCTCCTGAAGCCGCAGCCGTTCGGGGTACCGGTGTGACGATCGCCTGATCCGATCAGGGGACTCGTCCGTCGCGCTCGTCACGGCACTCCGCAGAGCGTGAACTAGGCTCTTGCACGCCCGCAGTGGAACATCCGGCGGGCTTGCGCGTGCGGTGGGACGGGAGTGTGGCCCGTGACGGATCAGGCGGTGGACACAGGCGGGGTGCGGCGCTCGGCGCACGGGGCCGCGGAGGACCATTTCCTGGGCCGTACAAGGGAGTTGAAGGAGCTGCGCGCCGACATCGAGCGCGCCGGCCTGGACACCCTCTCCGGCCGCAAGGCGCCACGCGCGCGTGTCCTCCTGATCGCGGGCCGCCCCGGCTCCGGCCGCACCGCCCTCGCCGAGGAACTCGTACGCCAGGTCGCGGACCGTTACCCCGACGGCGTGCTGCGGGCCCGGCTCAGCGAGCCCGACGGCACCCCCGTCCCCCTGGAGCGCACCGCCCGCGAGCTGCTCACCGCGCTGGAACTGCCGGCTCCCGCCGGCGCGGGCGAGGACGAGCTGACCGAGGCGCTGCGCACCGCCCTCGCCGACCGGCGCGTCCTGCTGCTCCTGGACGACGCGGCCGGTGCCGAGCAGGTCGACGCGCTGCTCCCGCAGGCCCCGGACTGCCTGGTGGTGGCCGTCTCCTCGGGTCCCCTCACCGGGATCGCGGACGTCCGGCCCTGCACCCTGGGCGGCCTGGACACCAAGTCCGCGGTGGAACTCCTCACCCGTTACACCGGCACCGTCCGCATCACGGTCGACCCGCGCTCCGCCGAGAGCCTGGTCGAGGCCTGCCAGGGCCATCCGGCCGCACTCGTCCTGGCCGGCGGCTGGCTCGCCGCCCGGCCCCAGGCCGCGGTCTCCGACCTCGCCAAACGGCTGCACGCCGCCGCCGACGACGGCACGGAGGGCTCCGCACCGGCCCGCGTCTTCCGCCATGTGCGCGGTGACCTGCCCGGCCCGGCCGCCCGGATGCTGCCACTGCTCTCCCTCGCCCCGGCCGGCCTGATCGACCCGCACACCGCCTCGGCCCTGGCCGGCTGCTCGGTCAGCGCCGCCCGCGCCGTCCTGGACGACTTCGTCGCCCTCGGCCTGCTGCGCCCGGTGGACTCGCCGCTGCCCCAGTACGACGTGCCCGGCTGCCTGCACCCGCTGCTGCGGGCCTGCGCCGAGAGCCAGGAGCGGCCGGCGGAGCTGCAGCTGGCCCGGGCCCGGATGCTGGAGCGGACCGTGCGGCTCCTGCAGTCCTGCCGCGCGATCACCGAGACGGACAGCCCGCAGGCCCGGGAGAAGCTGAGCGCGATGCCCCGTGAGGTGCGCTTCCCCACCCCCAGGGCGGCCGCCGACTGGCTGCGCATCCGGCGCCCCGCGCTGCTGGCCTGCGCGCGTCTGGCGGTGGCCGACGGCGAGCTGGACAATCTCGCCCGGCGGCTGTTGTCCCAGCTGGTCAGGGCCTTGGTGGCGCACGAGGGCACCCAGGCGGCGGCCGCCGACCTGTACGACGTGCACAGCCTCGTCCTCGATGTCGCCAAGCGGCGCGGGCTGGCCCGGGAGGAGTCGGCGGCCCTGTTGAACCTGGGCGACGTGGACGCGCAGACCGGCCGCACCCAGGATGCGCTCGCACGATATCGGTTGGCACTGGAGGCCGGACGCAGAGCAAATGACCCGTACGCCATCGGCCGCGCAATGGAATCCGTAGGTGGCGCCTACCAGGAGCTCGAGGACTACGACCGGGCCGCCGACTGGTTCGGCCGGGCCCTGGCCGAGCGGCTGGCCCGGGGCGAGCGCGACCACGCCGCCCGGCTGTACGGCCGGATCGCCACCGCCCACACCTACGCGGGCCGCTACGGCGAGGCCCTGCGGAACTGGCGGGCCGCCGTCGCCGGCCACCGCAGGAGCGGCGATGTCGCCGCCCACGCACGGGCTTTGAGCGAGCTGGCCCGGGTGCAGGAGTACGCGGGGCGGTTCGCGGAGTCGCTGCGCACCTGTGAGGAGGCGGCGGAGTGGGCGCGGCGGGCCGACGACGTCCGGTTGCAGGCCGCGGTGCAGCTCCGGCTGGCCGACACGCTGGAGCGTCTCGGCGACCCCGCCGCCGCCCGTCTGCACCGCGCGGCGGCCGGGCGCATGCTGGACGAGGGGACCCAGAACACCGAGGCAGGGCCTGATCAGGAGGCGAATGCCTGCGAAATCCGTAGTGCATCCAGCGAAGATTGATGCAATGAAAGGCTAGACACGCGGAACACCTTCATTAAACTGGCTCTGCCGCTCGTTCTCCTGCGGTGTCTCCCGGTGTGCCCCTGCATGCCTGGGTATGTCTTGTAATGCACCCCCCATACCCTCTGAGCCAAGGACCGTGATCGACGTGAAGGTCGGCATCCCCCGCGAGGTCAAGAACAACGAGTTCCGGGTGGCCATCACCCCCGCCGGTGTGCACGAGCTGGTGCGCAACGGCCACCAGGTCGTCATCGAGCGCGGCGCCGGCCTCGGCTCCTCGATCACGGACGACGAGTACGTGGCCGCCGGTGCCCGGATCCTGGGCACCGCCGACGAGGTCTGGGCCGCCGCCGACCTGCTGCTGAAGGTCAAGGAGCCCATCGCGGAGGAGTACCACCGCCTCCGCAAGGACCAGATCCTCTTCACCTACCTGCACCTGGCCGCCTCCAAGGAGTGCACGGACGCGCTGATCGAGTCCGGCACCACGGCCATCGCCTACGAGACCGTCGAGCTGCCGAACCGCGCGCTGCCGCTGCTCGCGCCGATGTCCGAGGTCGCGGGCCGGCTGGCCCCGCAGGTCGGTGCCTACCACCTGATGCGCGCGGCCGGCGGCCGTGGCGTGCTGCCCGGCGGTGTCCCGGGCGTGACCCCGGCCAAGGCCGTCGTCATCGGCGGCGGTGTCTCCGGCTGGAACGCCACCCAGGTCGCCGTCGGCATGGGCTTCGACGTGACCCTGCTCGACCGTGACATCAACAAGCTGCGTGAGGCCGACAAGATCTTCGGTACGAAGGTCAAGGCGATCATGTCCAACACCTTCGAGCTGGAGAAGGCCGTCCTCGACGCCGACCTGGTCATCGGCGCGGTCCTGATCCCGGGCGCCAAGGCCCCGAAGCTGGTCACCAACGAGCTGGTGGCCCGCATGAAGCCCGGAAGTGTCCTTGTCGACATCGCCATCGACCAGGGCGGCTGCTTCGAGGACTCCCGCCCGACCACGCACGCCGAGCCGACCTTCAAGGTGCACAACTCGGTCTTCTACTGCGTCGCCAACATGCCGGGCGCGGTGCCCAACACCTCCACCAACGCCCTCACCAACGCGACGCTGCCCTACATCGTCTCCCTGGCCAACAACGGCTGGGTCGAGGCGCTGCGCCGCGACGCCGCGCTCGCCAAGGGTCTCAACACCCATGACGGCAAGGTCGTTTACAAGGAGGTCGCCGAGGCCCACGGCCTGGAGCACGTCGAGCTGGACTCCCTGCTCGGCTGACCCCTGACCTGGTGAGTCGTTAAGTCACCATCAGGTAAAAGGCGATTCGTCAACACGTCTCGTCAACCACACGCACCCGGCCGGACCTTGCCCGACAAGGTCCGGCCGGATGTGTGTATGGTCACTTGGCGACTCTTGGTCAACTCGCCTCGAACGCAACCCTTCGACCGATTCGTACACCGGTGAAACCTGCTGTGCGACGGCCGTACGCCCTTGACAGCGAGATGTTTCATTGCCGACACATCCTGCCGGGTCCGGCGGATTGTGTTGCTGCGGACCGCCGACACGCCATAGAGTCGCCAACCGTCGGCATGGTGCCACGCTGACCTTGTCTAGAAGTTTCCTGGTCACCAAGGAGGTAAGACGACTTGTGAATGAGTCGACATTTTCTCCCGGGGGTGGTCAACCAGGAATGCCTGCACGGGGCCAGGGCTCCGCGGGATTCGAGGCTGTCGGCTCCGTAGCTGTGCGCACCTTCGCAGCCCACCAAGGTTCCGGTCCGCAGGTGGCCGGGACAGCACACCAGAGCATGGATGGCCATCACGTGAACGCCATGGCCGGCGACGGAAGTGGCGCGCCCCACAACCACTTCGCCGACTACGACGAACTGCCCGAGGGGCACTTCTACGACCCCGACGCCGAGTACGAGCCCGATCCGGAGTACGCGGCCACGCTGGCGCCCGACGCGGCCCGCCAGCGCCGCGAGCGCGTCGGCCCGACCGGACGCCCGCTGCCGTACTTCCCGATCCCGGGCCCGCTGACCGACCACGGTCCCGCGAAGATCATCGCGATGTGCAACCAGAAGGGCGGCGTCGGCAAGACGACGTCGACCATCAACCTGGGTGCCGCGCTCGCGGAGTACGGCCGGCGCGTGCTGCTCGTGGACTTCGACCCGCAGGGCGCGCTGTCGGTGGGCCTCGGTGTCAACCCGATGGAACTCGACCTGACGGTCTACAACCTGCTCATGGAGCGGGGCATGTCCGCGGACGAGGTCCTGCTGAAGACGGCGGTCCCCAACATGGACCTGCTGCCCTCCAACATCGACCTGTCGGCCGCGGAGGTCCAGCTGGTCTCCGAGGTGGCCCGCGAGTCGACGCTGCAGCGCGCCCTGAAGCCGCTGATGCCCGACTACGACTACATCGTGATCGACTGTCAGCCCTCGCTCGGCCTGCTCACCGTCAACGCCCTGACGGCCGCTCACAAGGTGATCGTGCCGCTGGAGTGCGAGTTCTTCGCCCTGCGCGGTGTGGCCCTGCTGACCGAGACCATCGAGAAGGTCCAGGAGCGGCTCAACCCCGAGCTCGAACTGGACGGCATCCTCGCCACGATGTACGACTCGCGCACGGTCCACAGCCGCGAGGTCCTCGCCCGTGTGGTCGAGGCGTTCGACGACCACGTCTACCACACGGTCATCGGGCGCACGGTCCGCTTCCCGGAGACCACGGTCGCCGGTGAGCCGATCACCACCTACGCCTCCAACTCCGTCGGTGCCGCCGCCTACCGCCAGCTCGCCAGGGAGGTGCTCGCCCGGTGTCACGCCGAGTGAGTCTGCCCGGGGCCGACGAACTCTTCCGTACGACAGGGGGGATGGCGCTTCAGCCGTCGACGCCCCGACGCGCGGCCAACGGTGAGGCCCGGGTGCCGGCTCCCGCGGGGGAGAGCGACGACGTGGCCGCCGCCGACGACGCACCGCAGTCGGTGCCGGTCCAGGGCGGCGACGGCGAGGGCGCGGAGCATGTCGCCGCGGAGGCCGAGCAGGCCGAGGACGGCGAGTCCCGCACCCGCCCGGCGCGCCGGCAGGCGGCGCAGGACGCTTCCGGCGCCGCGCAGCCGCGCAAGCGGGGGCGGGCGGCGAACCGGCGGCCCAGTGGACGCGAACGCCACGACGAGAAGATCACCGTGTACGTCTCGGCCGAGGAGCTGATGGACCTCGAGCACGCCCGTCTGGTGCTCCGGGGCGAGCACGGGCTGGCGGTGGACCGCGGGCGGATCGTCCGCGAGGCGGTGGCCGTCGTCCTGGCCGACCTGGAGTCCCGCGGGGACGCGAGCATCCTCGTACGACGCCTGCGCGGACGGTAGGGGTAGCCTGCGGGGGCCATGACCTCGAACGACCTTCCCCTCCCCGGCGCCGGAGCCGGCCGCCGGCGTGCGCTGGGGC
This sequence comes from Streptomyces sp. NPDC048191, assembly GCF_040652655.1. Taxonomy (NCBI): domain Bacteria; kingdom Bacillati; phylum Actinomycetota; class Actinomycetes; order Kitasatosporales; family Streptomycetaceae; genus Streptomyces; species Streptomyces sp. NPDC048191. The sequence continues at coordinate 16,323 of NZ_JBEZMO010000048.1, read as the reverse complement.
GGGGCCCGGGGGTCGCTCCCGCACCGCAACGGGCACAGCCCGAGCCTGAGCCCGCTCCAGCGGACACCCCCGCTCCCGAATCCGAGCGTGCCCCCCTGCCGGGGGCCGCGCCTGAGTCCGGGGCCGTCCCCGAGTCCGGGGCTGCGCCTGAGTCCGGGACCGCCCCTGAGTTTGGGACCGCGCCTGACACCGGGGCCGCGCCTGACACCGGGGCCGGCGCGGAGGCCGAGGCTGTCCTTGTGTCGCCTTCGCCGGCGGAACCGGCGGCCGAAACCGACGAACCTCGCGACGGTGTCTTCAAGGTCCGGCTCGCCAACTTCGAGGGGCCCTTCGACCTGCTCCTCCAGCTGATCTCCAAGCACAAGCTGGACGTCACCGAGGTCGCCCTCTCCAAGGTCACCGACGAGTTCATGGCGCACATCCGGGCCATGGGACCCGACTGGGACCTGGACCAGACGACGGAGTTCCTGGTCGTCGCCGCCACGCTGCTCGATCTGAAGGCGGCCCGGCTGCTGCCCGCCGCCGAGGTCGAGGACGAGGCCGACCTGGCGCTGCTGGAGGCACGGGACCTGCTGTTCGCGCGGCTGCTGCAGTACCGCGCGTACAAACAGATCGCGGACATCTTCAACGCGCGCCTGGACGAGGAGGACCGCCGCCGGCCCCGTACCGTCGGTCTGGAACCGCACCACGCCGAGCTGCTGCCCGAGGTCGTCATCAGCATCGGTCCCGAGGGTTTCGCCCGGCTCGCGGTCAAGGCGATGCAGCCCAAGCCCAAGCCGCAGGTGTACGTCGACCACATCCACGCCCCGCTGGTCAGCGTGCAGGAGCAGGCCGGGATCGTGGTGGCCCGGCTCAAGGAGCTGGGCGAGGCCAGCTTCCGGGCGCTGGTGGAGGACACCGACGACACCCTCACCGTCGTGGCCCGGTTCCTCGCCCTGCTGGAGCTGTACCGCGAGAAGGCCGTCGCCCTGGAACAGGAGGCCGCGCTCGGGGAGCTGCTGGTGCGCTGGACCGGCGGGGACACCGACACGGCACCGATGGTCACCGACGAGTTCGACCGGCCGGCCGAGCAGCCCGAGGAGGACAAGAAGGCATGAGCGAGACCACAGAGCTGCCCGCAGGGCCGCGCGGCGTCGCCGACCTCGACCTCAAGCCCGCCCTGGAGGCGATGCTCATGGTCGTGGACGAGCCCGCGACCGAGGAGCACCTGGCCAAGCTGCTGGAGCGGCCCAGACGACAGGTCGCCGACGCGCTGCGGGAGCTGGCCGACGAGTACACGGTGCAGGGGCGCGGCTTCGAGCTGCGGTTCGTCGCCGGCGGCTGGCGCTACTACACCCGCGCCGCCTACGCCCCGGCCGTCGAGCGGCTCGTCCTGGACGGCCAGACGGCCCGGCTCACCCAGGCCGCGCTGGAGACCCTCGCGGTCGTCGCCTACCGCCAGCCGGTCAGCCGCAGCCGCGTCTCCGCCGTGCGCGGGGTCAACTGCGACGGCGTGATGCGCACCCTGCTGCAGCGGGGTCTGGTCGAGGAGGCGGGCACGGAACCCGAAACAGGTGCGATCCTGTACAGGACGACGAACTACTTCCTGGAGCGGATGGGCCTGCGCGGCCTGGACGAGCTCCCGGAGCTCGCGCCCTTCCTCCCGGAGGCGGAGGCGATCGAGGCCGAGACCCAGGAGGGCGTACCGTCGTTCGACCCGGACGCGCCCGACGCGCCCGGCGGTCAGGACGCAGACGACTAAGACGGAACTTTGATGCGAAGCAGCGGCAGCGGAAAGAGTGGCGGGCGCGGTAACCACCGCGGTGCCGGCAACAACAGGGACGACCGGCAGGGGCAGGGCCGTCCCCGCAAGCCCCGCCCGGAGGAGCGCCGCTACGACGTGGGCCCCGGCGCCACCAAGGACGGCCCCAAGTCCGGGCGCGGCGGCTCCGCGCGCGGCGGCGCCAAGGGCGGCCCCAAGCAGGCGCAGCAGCGCGGCGGGCGGACGGCTCCGGGAACCTCCCGCGAGTACGAGGCACGTGCCGAGGAGCGCAACCGCGAGCGTTACGCCGGCAAGAAGGACGTCAAGCTGCCCAAGACCTTCCCGGGCGCCGAGCAGGAGGGCGAGCGGCTGCAGAAGGTGCTCGCACGCGCCGGCTACGGCTCGCGGCGGGCCTGCGAGGAGCTGATCGAGCAGGCGCGGGTCGAGATCAACGGCGAGATCGTGCTGGAGCAGGGCCGCCGGGTCGACCCGGAGAAGGACGAGGTCAAGGTCGACGGCCTGACGGTCGCGACGCAGTCGTACCAGTTCTTCTCGCTGAACAAGCCCGCGGGCGTCGTCTCGACGATGGAGGACCCGGAGGGGCGGCAGTGCCTCGGGGACTACGTCACCAACCGCGAGACCCGGCTGTTCCACGTGGGCCGGCTGGACACCGAGACCGAGGGCGTCATCCTGCTCACCAACCACGGTGAGCTGGCGCACCGTCTCACCCACCCCAAGTACGGCGTGAAGAAGACCTACCTCGCCGCGATCGTGGGCCCGATCCCGCGGGACCTGGGCAAGCGCCTGAAGGACGGCATCCAGCTGGAGGACGGCTACGCGCGCGCGGACCACTTCCGGGTGGTCGAGCAGACCGGCAAGAACTACCTGGTCGAGGTGACCCTGCACGAGGGCCGCAAGCACATCGTCCGCCGCATGCTCGCCGAGGCGGGCTTCCCGGTCGAGAAGCTGGTGCGCACCTCCTTCGGCCCGATCACCCTCGGCGACCAGAAGTCGGGCTGGCTGCGGCGCCTGTCCAACACCGAGGTCGGGATGCTGATGAAGGAAGTCGACCTCTAAAATGCCTTGCCGGGATCACCGTCCCCCTTTATGGTCAACGTGACGATAAAGGGGGATGGTGATCCTATGTCCAAGCGCGCCGCCACCGGAGCACTGCTCGGCCTCGCCCTCGGGGACGCCCTCGGCTTCCCGACCGAGTTCAACGACGTGCCCTCGATCCTCGCCAAGTGCGGACCCTGGCGGGAGATGGAGCTGCCGCAGCGCGCCTTCGTCTCCGACGACACCCAGATGACCCTCGCCGTCGGACGCGGGCTCAGGACCGCCATGGAACGCGGGTACCTCGCGCCCAAGCGGCTGGAGCGGCCGCTGCGCGAGGAGTTCGTGGACTGGTACCACTCGCCCGACAACAACCGCGCCCCGGGCAACACCTGCCTGACCGCCTGCGCTCTGCTCAAGGAGGAGGGCCGCGCCTGGCAGGACGCCAGCCAGGTCGGCTCCAAGGGCTGCGGTGCCAACATGCGGGTCGCTCCGGTCGGGCTCGCCCCGGGCCTGAGCGACGAACAGCGCGCCGGCGCCGCCCGGTTGCAGTCCGCGCTCACCCACGGCCACCCCACCGCGCTCGCCGCCTCCGACCTCACCGCCCACGCCGTCCACCTGCTCGCGCAGGGCACCGACCCGGCCGGACTGGTCGGGCGACTGCGCTCGTACGCCCTCGACCACCGCGGGCACTACGACCACACGTGGCTGGGCGACCTGTGGACCCGCTCCCAGGACCCGAGCCCCGAGCACTTCGCCGCGCGCGGCTGGGACGAGTGCCTGGCCGTTCTCGACCGGCTCCAGGAGGCCGTACGGACCGTCTCCCCGGAGACCGACCCGTGCCTGGCCACCGGCGCGGGCTGGATCGCCGAGGAGGCGCTCGCCACCGGGCTGCTGTGCTTCCTGCTCTTTCCCGACGAGCCCGTCACCGCCCTGCGCCGGGCCGCCTGCTCCTCCGGGGACTCCGACTCCATCGCCTGCCTCACGGGCGCGTTCGCGGGTGCCTGGCTGGGCGCACAGGCCTGGCCACAGGAGTGGGCCGACCGGATCGAGTACCGGGACGGTCTGTCGGCCCTGGGAGCACTCTGGGACGCTTAGGCCCATGATCGACGACCTCGACATCGACCTGAAGCCCGTGGTCGCGGAACAGCCCGACCCCCTGCTGTTCGCGACCGTCTCCGGGGCCCACCTGTACGGCTTCCCCTCCCAGGACTCGGACGTGGACCTGCGGGGCGTGCATCTGCTCCCGGCGGCCGACCTCCTCGGGCTGCGCGAGCCGGAGGAGACCCGCTCGCGGGCCTGGGTACGCTACGGCGTCGAACTGGACCTCGTCACCCACGACCTGCGCAAGTTCGTCCGGCTCATGCTGCGCCGCAACGGCTATGTGCTGGAGCAGCTGCTCTCGCCGCTGGTCGTGCACACCGGGGACACGCACCGGGAACTGGCCGCGCTCGCCCCCGGCGTCCTCACCAGCCACCACGCCCACCACTACCGGGGGTTCGCGGTGACGCAGTGGCGGCTGTTCGAGAAGACGGGCGAACTGAAGCCGCTGCTCTACACGTTCCGGGTGCTGCTCACCGGCATCCACCTCATGCGCAGCGGCGAGGTCCAGGCCCACCTGCCCACGCTCCTGGAGCAGTTGGACGCCCCCGGCTATCTGCCCGAACTGATAGCCGCCAAGGCCGAGCGGGAGCACGGCGCCGCCTCGATACCTCACGCGCGCGTGGAGGCCGACGTGGAGCGGCTGCACGTCGTGCTGGACGAGGCCCAGTCCGCCTCAGCCCTGCCCGACGCGCCCACCGCGTACGACGCCCTGCACGACTTCGTGGTCCGCGTCCGTCTGCAGGGCTGAGTCCCGGCGCACCCGGAACAGGAAGTCGGCCACCCGGGTGTGGTCCGGCTCCGGCGGGAGCGGGGAACGGTGCAGGGCCTGTTCCGTCTCCGCCCCCAGCCGGGCCATCCATCTCTCGACCTCCGGCCAGGCGACCTCGCCCCGCTTCACCGCGAGCAACGCCTCGCGCCGGTCGCCGACGTCGATCCGCAGCTCACCGGTGCGCAGCAGGTCGCGGGCGCTCGTCAGCAGGCGCAGCAGGTGCATGGCGTGCTTCCAGCGCGGGGCGCCGGTCCTGCGGACGTCGGCGTCGAGCTTCTTGCGCTGGCCGAGGGCATAGCGGGTGAAGGTGTCGTGGGCCCGGCGGGAGAGGAAGGCGCCGCGCAGGGCGAGCAGCTCCCGGCCGGTGTCGTCCAGGTGCTCCACCAGCGGGGAGTGCAGGCACTCCAGAACGTTCGGGTTGCCGCGCAGCGCCAGCTCGCAGAACCGTTCCAGCTCCCAGGAGAACTGCTCCTCGCCGGGCCCCTCCACATGCGTCGGCGGCTTCTCGAACCGCCAGAACAGGGCAGTGGGGGCGAGGAACACGCCCCGCCGGTCGGTGTCGCTCGTGTCCGTGGCCAGACCGAAGGCCCGGGAACCCATGACGCAGGCGTAGACGGTGTGGTCGCGTACCAGGGTCTCGGGCTCCATGCCCGGAGCGTACGCCGCTCCCTCACGTCAGTTTGATCGAATTCCCCTGCACCTTGATCGACTTGGCGGGCAATGGCCTGGTCGCCGGTCCATGAGCCACCGAGCCGTCGGCGATGTGGAACCTGCTGCCGTGACAGGGGCAGTCGATGGTGCCGTTCGCGACCCTGTTGACCGTGCAGCCCTGGTGCGTGCAGATCGCCGAGAACGCCTTGAAGTCACCCTTCTCCGGCTGGGTGACGACCACCTTCTGGTCCGTGAAGACCTTGCCGCCGCCCTCCGGGATGTCACTGGTGCTGCCCAGGTCCCCGCCGCTCGTTCCGCCGGCGTTGCCGCCGCATGCCGCGACGGGTGCGACGACCGCCGCCGCACCCGTCGCCAGAACCGTGCGCCGCGTCGCGCCCTCAGCCATGCCGGCCTCCGTACAACAAGTCGAAATCGGTGCGTTCCGGATTCTCCGCATCGTCTCAGCGATCGGGCGCCGTGCGCTCGGACCGCGCGGGCTGACTACGCTGGACGGACCAAGAACAGATCCGCATGTCAGCAGGGAGCAGCGCCGTGGCGGTACGAGCGGTCCGGGGGGCCGTCCAACTCGAGCGGGACGAGGCCGGGCACATGGACGAGCAGGTCGGAGCGCTGCTCACCGCCGTCCTGGAACGGAACGGCCTGACCGCCGACGACCTGATCAGCATCTGGTTCACGGCCACCCCCGACCTGCACAGCGACTTCCCCGCGGCCGCCGCCCGCAAGCTGGGCATCGTCGACGTGCCGCTGATCTGCGCCCAGGAACTGGACATCGAGGGCGCCATGCCCCGGGTCGTGCGGATCCTCGCCCACGTCGAGTCGGACAAGCCCCGCGCCGACGTCAGCCACGTCTACCTCGGCGCCGCGGCCGCCCTGCGCAAGGACATCGCCCAGTGAGAACCGCACTCGTCATCGGCACCGGCCTGATCGGCACCTCCGCCGCCCTGGCCCTCGTCCAGCGAGGTGTCACCGTCCACCTCGCCGACCAGGACCCCGAGCAGGCCCGGACGGCCGCCGCGCTGGGCGCCGGCACCGACGAGACCCCCGAGGGCCCCGTCGACCTGGCGGTCGTGGCGGCCCCGCCCGCCCATGTGGCCGGCGTGCTCGCCGACGCCATGCGCCGGGGTGTGGCCCGCGGCTACGTCGACGTGGCCAGCGTCAAGGGCGGTCCGCGCCGCGAGCTCCAGGCGCTCGGCCTGGACCTGTCGGCGTACATCGGCACGCACCCCATGTCCGGCCGCGAGAAGTCCGGCCCGCTGGCCGCGACCGCGGACCTCTTCGAGGGCCGCCCCTGGGTGCTCACCCCGACCCGGGACACCGACACCGAGGTGCTCAACCTCGCCCTGGAGCTGGTCTCGCACTGCCGGGCCGTACCGGTCGTCATGGACGCCGACGCCCACGACCGCGCCGTCGCCCTCGTCTCCCACATGCCCCACCTGGTCTCCAGCATGGTCGCCGCGCGCCTGGAGCACGCCGAGGAGGCCGCCGTACGGCTGTGCGGACAGGGCATCCGGGACGTGACCCGGATCGCCGCCTCGGATCCGCGCATGTGGATCGACATCCTGTCCGCGAACCCCGGCCCGGTCGCCGACCTGCTCTCCGACGTCGCCGCGGACCTCGGCGAGACCGTCGAGGCCCTGCGCGCCCTGCAGTCCTCCGACGACGCCAAGCGGCGCGAGGGCAGCGCCGGCATCGAGGACGTGCTGCGCCGCGGGAACGCGGGTCAGGTGCGGGTACCCGGCAAGCACGGCAGCGCGCCGCGCAGCTACGAGACCGTCGTCGTGCTCATCGACGACCAGCCCGGCCAGCTGGCCCGCATCTTCGCCGACGCGGGACGGGCCGGGGTCAACATCGAGGACGTCCGCATCGAGCACGCGACGGGACAGCAGGCCGGTCTCGTCCAGCTCAGCGTGGAGCCGAAGGCGGCACCGGTACTGAAGGAGGCCCTGCGGGAGCGGGGCTGGGCGCTGCGGCAGTAGAGCACCGGCGGGCGTCCGGACGAGTGACCCGCACCCAGTAACCTTGTGCAGGGCGCTCCTGCCCCCGCACCCGCCCGCACCGCACCCAGGAAGGTGTCCCTCCGTGGAAAACGGCGCCGCCCCGACCGCCAAGCCCGTGATCGTCGCGATCGACGGCCCCTCCGGCACGGGCAAGTCGAGCACGTCGAAGGCCGTCGCCGCGCAGCTCGGCCTGAGCTACCTGGACACCGGCGCCCAGTACCGGGCGATCACCTGGTGGATGGTGAACAACGGCATCGACTTGGAGGACCCGACCGCCATCGCCGCCGTCGCGGGCAAGCCGGAGATCGTCTCCGGCACCGACCCGGCCGGCCCGACCATCACGGTCGACGGCGTCGACGTGGCCGGCCCGATCCGCACCCAGGAGGTCACCTCCAAGGTCAGCGCCGTCAGCGCGGTGCCCGAGGTGCGCGCCCGGATCACCGAGCTGCAGCGCTCGCTGGCCACCGGCGCCGAGAACGGCATCGTGGTCGAGGGCCGGGACATCGGTACGACCGTGCTTCCCGACGCCGACCTGAAGATCTTCCTCACCGCCTCCCCGGAGGCCCGCGCGGCCCGCCGCAGCGGCGAGCTGAAGGGCGCGGACATCCACGCCACCCGCGAGGCGCTGATCAAGCGGGACGCGGCCGACTCCTCCCGGAAGACCTCGCCCCTCGCCAAGGCCGGCGACGCGGTCGAGGTGGACACCACCGAGCTCACCCTCTCCCAGGTCATCGAGTGCGTCGTCACCCTGGTCGAGGAGAAGCGGGCCGGGAAGTGACCCAGCCGTCCGTTCCCTCCCTCAGAGGGGCCGAGGTCGGGCGGCGCATCGGCGTGGGCCTGATGCGCGGCCTGTGGAAGCCGCGTGTGCTCGGCGCCTGGAAGGTGCCGGCCACCGGCCCGGTGATCTTCGCGGTGAACCACTCCCACAACATCGACGGACCGATGGTCATGGGTGTGGCACCCCGGCCGACCCACTTCCTGATCAAGCAGGAGGCGTTCATCGGCCCTCTCGGCTCCTTCCTGACCGGGATCGGCCAGCTGAAGGTGGACCGCACCTCCGCCGACCGCACCGCGATCACCCAGGCCCTCGGCGTGCTGGAGGCCGGGGGAGTGCTGGGCATCTTCCCGGAGGGCACCCGGGGCGAGGGCGACTTCGCCTCGCTGCGCGCCGGGCTCGCCTACTTCGCGGTACGCAGCGGGGCGCCGATCGTGCCCGTCGCCGTACTGGGAAGCGCGGAGAGGCCGGGACGGTTGATAAAGGCGCTGCCCCCGCTGCGCTCCCGCGTCGACGTCGTCTTCGGCGACCCGTTCGACGCGGGCGACGGCAGCGGGCGGCGTACGCGCAAGGCGCTGGACGAGGCGACCGAGCGCATCCAGAAGCAGCTCACCAGCCACCTGGAAAACGCCAGGCGCCTGACCGGGCGCTAGGCGACACTTGAGTAGTGGATCAGCCCCGCGGATTCCTCCCGGAAGGGCCCGTTCCACCGATCACCACGAAGAACGACGAGGTACGGACTACATGAACGACGACATCCAGCCCGGCGACTCGGCTGAGCACGAGTACGACCACGGGGCTCTCGGCGACGCCGAGTACGCGGAGTTCATGGAGCTCGCCGCGGAAGAGGGCTTCGACATCGAGGACGTCGAGGGCGCCATCGAGGCGGCGGGCCACGGTCCGCTGCCCGTGCTCGCCGTCGTCGGCCGCCCGAATGTCGGCAAGTCGACTCTGGTGAACCGGATCATCGGCCGCCGCGAGGCGGTCGTCGAGGACAAGCCCGGCGTCACCCGGGACCGCGTCACCTACGAGGCCGAGTGGGCGGGCCGCCGGTTCAAGGTCGTCGACACCGGCGGCTGGGAGCAGGACGTCCTCGGCATCGACGCCTCCGTGGCCGCCCAGGCCGAGTACGCGATCGAGGCGGCCGACGCGGTCGTCTTCGTCGTCGACGCCAAGGTCGGCGCGACCGACACCGACGAGGCGGTCGTACGGCTGTTGCGCAAGGCCGGCAAGCCCGTCGTGCTGTGCGCCAACAAGGTGGACGGCCCGAGCGGCGAGGCCGACGCGGCCTACCTGTGGAGCCTCGGCCTCGGCGAGCCGCACCCCGTCTCCGCCCTGCACGGCCGTGGCACCGGTGACATGCTGGACGCCGTCCTGGAGGTGCTGCCGGACGCGCCGCGCGCGACGTTCGGCGGGGCCGGCATCGGCGGCCCGCGCCGGATCGCCCTGATCGGCCGCCCGAACGTCGGCAAGTCCTCCCTGCTGAACAAGGTGGCCGGCGAGGAGCGCGTCGTCGTCAACGAACTCGCGGGCACCACCCGTGACCCGGTCGACGAGCTGATCGAACTGGGCGGCGTGACCTGGAAGTTCGTGGACACCGCCGGTATCCGCAAGCGCGTCCACCTGCAGCAGGGCGCCGACTACTACGCCTCCCTGCGCACGGCGGCCGCCGTGGAGAAGGCCGAGGTCGCGGTCGTCCTCATCGACGCCTCCGAGAACATCTCGGTGCAGGACCAGCGGATCGTCACCATGGCCGTCGAGGCGGGCCGCGCGATCGTCGTCGCCTACAACAAGTGGGACACCCTCGACGAGGAGCGCCGCTACTACCTGGAGCGCGAGATCGAGACCGAGCTGGGCCAGGTCGCCTGGGCCCCGCGCGTGAACGTCTCGGCGCGCACCGGCCGCCACATGGAGAAGCTGGTCCCCGCCATCGAGACCGCCCTCGCCGGCTGGGAGACCCGCGTGCCCACCGGCCGTCTCAACGCCTTCCTCGGCGAGCTGGTCTCGGCCCACCCGCACCCGATCCGGGGTGGCAAGCAGCCGCGCATCCTGTTCGGCACCCAGGCCGGCACCAAGCCCCCGCGGTTCGTCCTGTTCGCCTCCGGCTTCATCGAGGCGGGCTACCGGCGCTTCATCGAGCGCCGGCTGCGCGAGGAGTTCGGCTTCGAGGGCACCCCGATCCACATCTCGGTGCGGGTGCGCGAGAAGCGCGGCGCGAAGAAGAAGTAACCGCGGTACGACGCGAAGGGCGGCCCCTGGAGATCCGGGAGCCGCCCTTCACCGTACGCCGGTCACATCCCCTGGCGCGGCCCCGGCGGCAGCGCCGCCGGGACGTGCAGCATCCCGGTGTCCTGCTGCCGCCCGAGCGTGCCGATCCGCTGCCACTGCGACTGCTGCCGCGCGCTGTAGGCCCCGGCGCTGTAGGCGCTGTAGGAGCTGCTGAACGACCCCGCCCGGTGGCCTCCGTACGAGCCCGTGCCCCCGGGCAGCTCGCCGAACGGGCTGAACCTCAGCCCCTCCTCCCCGCTGCGGTCCCCCGGCAGTGTGCGGAAGGTCTTGACCCATTCCGCGTAGAGCATGTCGTAGATGGGCGTGGCAGAAGCCGCGCCGACCCCGTCCTGCGCCAACCGGGCGGAGGGAACGGAGACGAAGGTGGACCGGCGGGGAGGGGGAGCGTCGTATGTGTGCACGTATGTCCAAACGACCCTGCCTTTGAAGAGATACGGTCGCTGCCGAAGGGACGCGGCGAACAGGTCACGTACCCGCGAGCGGAAGCGCCGCCGTGACCAGCTTCCCGCTCGCCGCCGCCTTGTCGAGGGACTCCCGCAGCAGGTCCTCCCGGGGCTGCCGCCCGATGGATCCCACCGGCGCCGCGAACATCAGTACCTGCTGGTGCTTGTTGGCGGCGGCCCGCCAGCTGTCCGTCACCTGCAGCGGCTGGTGCGCCTGCCACCAGGCGACCGGCTGCCCGCCGTGCGCCGAGGGCTGCAGCACCGCGTGCAGCTGGCCCACGGCGAGCAGCACCGACCAGCCGTGCAGCACCGGCGGCACGGCTGCCAGCTCCGTCACCGGCATGAACCCCTGCTCGATGAGCAGCGGAAGGAAGTCGTCGCCGGCCCCGGTGGAGCCCGGCCGCACGATCGGCGAGGTCGGCTCGACGACGAGCGCGGGGTGCAGCTCGCCCTCGATCAGGACGAGCCCGCTGGTCACGCCGAGCACCGCCTGCTCGGGTACGGCCCGCTGCGGCGCGCCCGCAGCGGCGGCCTCGCCACCGCCGACACCGCTGATGGACCGGACGGCGCCCTGCAACTGCTCCTCGGTGACCTGGACGACCTGCGAGGGCAGGCAGCTGGCGTGGGCGAAGGCGAGGACGGCGGTCTCGTCGCCGACGAACAGAACGGTGCTGGTGCGCTCCTGCTCGGAGTCGCCCGGGGTGCGGCAGGACGTGCAGTCGTAACTGCCCGGGGCGTTCTCTCCGGCGAGCAGCCGGTCGGCTTCTTCGTCGCCGATCTCGGCGCGTACGGCGTCGCTGACGTCGAGCATGCGCGGCACGGTGGCTCCCTCGGGATGCGGTGCTGGGTCGGACGGGTGGCTCCCGGCCGATGAGCCGGCGGGGTTCCGGGCTCATGAAGAAGACAACGGGCGTCCTGTGGTGGGAGTCACGCTCCCGGGGCAACCGGTTCGAACCAACCGGCGCGCACGGTCACCAGGAGTCCGGAATCCGCTACTCCTCGTCAACTCGTCGCCGTGTCAAGGAACTTGAACAGGTGAAGTGGGTCACAGATCGCTTCAGTCGTTGGTCGATAAATCGGGAAATCAGGGCATGTAGTGGGTGGCTGAAAATCGCCGATACCGTTGGTAACCGGCAACTGGCCTGGAATGACGGAGAGTTGGTTGATTCCGGCTGCCCGTTCTCCCTACATTCCTCCGCCGTGTGCAACGAGCACCGCTCGGACACGTCCGACGGCCGGCACCGGCAGAGCACCGACGCCGGCACCGGCCACGCGGACGGGGCGGGCACGAGCAACCGCGCTCATGCGCGGCGAGGCGTGCTCCGCCTGGGGGAGTCCGGGTTCGTGGAGAGGGAATTACATGTCCGAGTGTGCCGATACCACCCGCAGCACCGACCGTGGCGACGGCGCCCGCAAGGGCCGTACGGCGGCCGCGCTCGCCGGAGCCGCCCTGCTGGCCCCGCTGGGCCTGCTGGCCGCCACCGGCAACGCCGCCGCGGCGGACAACGGGGTGTGGGACCGCATCGCCCAGTGCGAGAGCGGCGGCAACTGGCACATCAACACCGGCAACGGCTACTACGGCGGGCTCCAGTTCTCCGCCTCGACCTGGCGCGCGTACGGCGGCACCGCCTACGCCCCGACGGCCGACCAGGCCTCCAGGAGCGCGCAGATCGCCGTCGCCAGCAAGGTCCAGCAGGCCCAGGGCTGGGGTGCCTGGCCGGTCTGTTCGGGACGCGCCGGAGCCTCCGGCGCCGCTCCCGCGGCGGACCGCACCGGTTCCTCCGGCACCGCGGCCTCGCGGGGCAGCGCGACGACGAAGTCCGCCCCGACCAGGTCCGCTGCGACGAAGTCCGCTCCGGCGAAGACGCCGGACCGCCCGGCGGCCCACACCGGCCGCAGCGACTCACGCGGTGACTACACCGTCCGCGAGGGCGACACGCTGAGCGCCATCGCCGCCCGGCACGGCACCACCTGGCAGCGGATCTACGCCGCGAACAAGAAGGTCATCGGCGACGACCCGAACCTGATCGTGCCCGGCCAGCGCCTCGCGCTCTGACCACCGGGCACTCGCGCGGACAGCCGCTGCCCGTCGAGGACAGCGGCTGTCCGCGTTCCCTGCCAGACTCGGCCCCATGTTGGAGACCTCGGCACGCCTGCTGCGCCTGCTCTCGCTGCTCCAGGCCCACCGCGAGTGGTCCGGCGCCGAACTCGCCGAACGGCTGGGCGTCACCCCGCGCACCGTCCGCCGCGACGTGGACCGGCTGCGCGGACTCGGCTACCCGGTGAACGCCAGCCCCGGCACCGGCGGCGGCTACCAGCTGGGTGCGGGCGCCGAACTCCCGCCGCTGCTGCTGGACGACGACGAGGCCGTAGCCGTGGCGGTCGGCCTGCGCACCGCCGCCGGCCAGGGCATCGAGGGCATCGGCGAGACCTCCGTACGCGCCCTCGCCAAGCTCGAACAGGTGCTGCCGAACCGCTTGCGCCGCCGGGTGGGCGCCCTCAACGCCTTCACCGTGCCGATGCTGCGCGGCGGCCCGCCGGCCGCCGACGTCGACCCGGCACTGCTCACCGAACTCGCCCACCTGTGCCGGGACACCGAGCGGCTGCGCTTCGAGTACCGCACGCACGACGGCGCGGACAGCCGCCGTACCGTCGAGCCGCACCGGCTGGTGTGCACCGAGCGGCGCTGGTACCTGGTCGCCTGGGACGTCGACCGCGCGGACTGGCGCACCTTCCGCGTCGACCGCATCACCCCCAGGCCCCCGCACGGGCCCCGCTTCACCCCGCGCGAGCCGCCCGCCGGGGATCTGGCCGCCTATGTCTCGAAGGGCGTCTCCACGCGCGCGTACGCCACGCACTCCGCCGTACGGCTGCTGGTGCCCCTGCACGAGGCCGCCGAGCGGATCTCACCCTCCGCCGGGACGCTGGAGGCGGACGGGGAGGACGCCTGCATCCTGCGCAGCGGGGCACCGAACCTGGAGGTGATGGTCATTCACATCATGATGACCGGCTTCCCCTTCGAGGTGATCGAGCCCGCCGGACTGACCGAGGAGATCAGGAGGATCCGGGACCGGCTCGACGCGGCTCTGGCGCGGGGCCCGGCGCCTGCTCCGCGTACTCCGGGTGATGCAGGTCGAACGCCGGGGACTCCGAGCGGATCCGGGGCAGCGTGACGAAGTTGTGCCGGGGCGGCGGGCAGGAGGTCGCCCACTCCAGCGAGCGGCCGTAGCCCCAGGGATCGTCGGTCTCGACCTTCTCGCCGTACTTGGCGGTCTTCCAGACGTTGTACAGGAACGGCAGCGTCGACAGGCCCAGCAGGAAGGAGCCGATCGACGAGACCGTGTTCAGGGTGGTGAAGCCGTCGGCCGCCAGGTAGTCGGCGTACCGGCGGGGCATGCCCTCGGCGCCCAGCCAGTGCTGCACGAGGAACGTGGTGTGGAAGCCGACGAACAGCGTCCAGAACTGGATCTTCCCGAGCCGCTCGTCCAGCATCTTCCCGGTGAACTTCGGCCACCAGAAGTAGAAGCCGCCGAAGACCGCGAAGACGACGGTGCCGAAGACGACGTAGTGGAAGTGGGCGACGACGAAGTAGGAGTCCGTGACATGGAAGTCGAGCGGCGGTGACGCCAGGATCACTCCGGTCAGGCCGCCGAACAGGAACGTCACCAGAAAGCCCGTCGCCCACAGCATCGGCGTCTCGAAGGACAGCGAGCCCTTGATCATCGTGCCGGTCCAGTTGAAGAACTTCACCCCGGTCGGCACCGCGATCAGGAACGACATGAAGGAGAAGAACGGCAGCAGCACCGCGCCGGTCGCGAACATATGGTGCGCCCACACCACGATCGACAGTCCCGTGATCGCCATCGTCGCGCCGACCAGCGTCAGATAACCGAAGACCGGCTTACGGCTGAACACGGGGATGATCTCCGTGACGATCCCGAAGAACGGCAGCGCGATGATGTACACCTCGGGATGCCCGAAGAACCAGAACAGGTGCTGCCACAGCAGCGCCCCGCCGTTCTGCGCCTCGAACACCTGGGACCCGAACCGCCGGTCCGCCTCCAGCACCAGCAGCGCCGCCGCCAGCACCGGGAACGCCAGCAGGATCAGGATCGACGTGAACAGCGTGTTCCAGGTGAAGACCGGCATCCGGAACATCGTCATGCCCGGCGCGCGCATCCCGACGATCGTGGTGATGAAGTTGACCGCGCCGAGGATCGTCCCGAAGCCGGACAGCGCGAGCCCCATGATCCACAGGTCCGGGCCGATGCCGGGCGAGTGCAGCGAGTTGTTGAGGGGCGCGTAGGCGAACCAGCCGAAGTCGGCCGGCCCGTCCGGGGTGAGCAGCGAGCCCAGCACGATCAGGCCGCCGAACGCGAACAGCCAGTACGCCAGCATGTTCAGCCGCGGGAAGGCCACGTCCGGAGCGCCTATCTGCAACGGCATCAGCTCGTTGGCGAAGCCGGCGAAGCTCGGGGTCGCGAACAGCAGCAGCATGATCGTGCCGTGCAGCGTGAACAGCTGGTTGTACTCCTCGTTGCTCATGATCTGCAGCCCCGGCCGGGCCAGCTCGGCACGCATCAGCAGCGCCATCACCCCGCCGCCCAGGAAGAAGCCGAACGCCGTGATCAGGTACAGGTGCCCGATCTTCTTGTGGTCGGTGGTGGTGAGCCAGTCGACCACCACCCGGCCGGCCCGGTTCCTGCCGTGCAGCGGCCCCGCCGCGGTCCCTACGGTCTCGGTCCCCATCGCTCGCCCGCCCCTCCGCATCCTCGCGCCCGGGCACTGCGGCCCGCGGCACGCGTACCCGCGAGCTGGCGCCATGATGCTCGCGGTGCCGGGTGCTCCGACAGGGGGCGTACGGCCGTCTTGTGCTGAATCCGTGAATTTCCTATGCGGCGTCAGGTGTGGCGGCATCGCGCCGGATTGCGCGGGAAATCACCTCATCGGACCCGTCCGGCTCCTTGCCGCGGAACTTTCCGCCGGGTAATTCGGCGGGCTGCACCGGAGGCACGTGAATTCCGTTCGATTACACCGGTGGGCCCTGCGGAAACCCCCGTACGTGTGACGCCCGCAGCGTCAGCGGCCAATGACACGGCGAGGAAACGGGGGCCGGGAAGCTGTGACAGAAGTGTGACGGGAGCCGGATGGGACTCTTACCCGGCCGTGCCCGGCTTCCGTGACCGCCGGTTGCGACCTAGCGTGGCGGCATGGCACCGATTCCCACTCCGCCAGCGGAGCCCCAGGACAGTCCGGAAGGGTACGTCGGCCTCGACGCCGCGAACGCCGAGCTGCTCGCCCGGCAGCGGGGGTGGTCGACGGTACGGTCGCTGCCGCCCGGCGCGATCATCACCATGGAGTACCGCGTGGGACGGCTGAACTTCGAGGTGCGGGAGGGGCGAGTGGTCCGCGCCTGGAAGGGCTAGCGGGCTCCGCGGGCCACCCCCGCGCACGAACGAGGCCCCGCTCCCGGATCAGGG
>NZ_JBEZMO010000047.1:0-44711 GCF_040652655.1 Streptomyces sp. NPDC048191 | reverse complement strand
TGTGCGCCCGGCTCGGCGTGCACCACTTCACCCGCAAGGGCGTCGAGCGGTGGAACCAGCCCAAGGGCCCGCACCGCGCCAACCCGCAGGCCCCGCAGGCCCCGCAGGCCCCGCAGGCCCCGCAGGCCCCGCAGGCCCCGCACCAGCCGAGCCACCGTTGGCTGCCGCACTGGTCAAGCCGCCGCTGGCTCCCGCGAGAGCCGGGCCGCCGTTGGCTGCCGCGCCGGTCAAGCCGCCGCTGGCTCGCGCACCGCTCAATTGCCGCAGGCCCGCAGGCCCGCAGGCCCCGCAGGCCCGCAGGCCCCGCAGGCCCCGCAGGCCCGCAGGCCCCGCAGGCCCCGCACAGGCCCCACACCAGCCGAGCCACCGTTGGCTCCCACACCGGCCAAGCCGCCGGCAGGCTCCCGCCCGGGGCTCGCCACCGCAGGCTCCCGCACCAGCCGAGCCACCGTTGGCTCCGGTACGGGCTGAGCCGCCGTTGGCTGCCGCGTCGGCCGAGCCGCCGCTGGCTCGCGCACCGCTCAATTGCCGCAGGCCCCGCATAGGCCCCACACCAGCCGAGCCACCGTTGGCTGCCGCACCGGTCAAGCACCGCTGGCTCCCGCACAGGCCTCGCCACCGCAGGCTCCCGCACGGCCGAGCCACCGTAGGCTCCCGCACCGGTCAAGCGCCGCTGGCTCCCGCACAGGCCTCGCCACCGCAGGCCCCCGCACGGCCGAGCCACCGTAGGCTCCCGCGCCAGTCAAGCCACCGCTAGCAACCGCACCGGCCGAGTCGCCGCAGGCCCCCCACCCGCCAAGCCGCCGGAGGCCTACGCGTCGTACAGGTCCGCCTTCCTCGGTGTCGTGTCCTGGACCAGGCCGCTGAGGATGCCCGAGCGGGTGCCGAACTTCTCCGTGTCCACGCCGTTCTCCTCCAGCACCCGCATCGCCGCCGCGTGCACCACCCGCAGCACCGGAGTGGCGGCGCGCAGCGCGTCGTCGGCCATGAAACGGTGCCGCCACGGCTGGTCGGCCCAGGCGTGCCGCAGACCGAACGGCTCGGGCAGGCCGATCGAGCCGCCGAGCCAGTTGAGCAGCGGCGGATACCAGGTCAGCGGGGCGCGCGCGGCGAGTCGTACCACCTCGTCGGTGGTGACCAGCGGCAGCATGACCTTCCGGGTCTCCCAGGGCTTGAGCGACTTGGAGACCTCCTTGCTCGGTGCCTCCGGCTTGGCGGTGAACAGCGGGTTCACCGGTCCCAGCGCATGCCCGGTCACCTCGATCCGCAGCGTCTCGTGCAGCACCGTCACCGTGATCAGCATGGTGAGGACCAGCTGCCCGTCCCACAGCGTCCACTGCACGCCCAGGTAGTGCCGGTCGCCGCTGCCGAACTGCTGCTTGTTGCAGATCTCCTGTATGGCGTGCGGCTTGACCTGGAAGGCCTCGACGTCGGTGCCCCCGGGCCGGCCCACCTCCTTGGCGTTCTCGCCGACCGGCGTGACGATCCAGTGCTTGATGGACGGCTTGGGGAACCCGCCGGTGTTCAGGGGGCCGCGCTCCAGCAGGGCGAGCTGGTCGTGGATCGCACGGATGACGTCCCAGCTGCGGAAGGGGTGGATCTCCCGGGTCGGGTCGGCGGGCACCAGGTCCTCGGCCAACTGCCAGGAGCCCCAGCGGGTGCCCATGCCGAGTATGCCCTTGGGGCCGGCGTAGAAGACCGAGTTGGACTGCTGCTCGGCGCTGAGCCGGGCCAGCGACTGCCGCAGCTCCTCGGCCGCCGTCTGGTTCGGACCGCGCGGCACCGCCTCCGGGACCTTGGCGCCGACGCTGGTGCCCGAGAGCAGGCCGTCCCAGCGGGCCCGCAGGTCCTTGGCCGTGCTCTCGCAGATCTGCTTGGCCCAGAACCAGCCGAGCACGGGCAGCACGACGCACGCCCGGGCATACCAGGCCCAGAAGCCGCTGAACGGCATCTTGATCAGGAACAGCGCGGCGAGCACGCCGACACCGAGCAGCAGAGCGGTGGCGAGGGGCCCGGCCCGTTTGTCGTCCCGCCTGGCGACGAGCGTGCGCAGCTGGAAGACCAGCAGCCAGGTGATCAGCCCGGGCAGGAACAGCACTCCGCACAGCACCGTCGCGGCCGTCAGACGGTTGTCCCGCTCCCGGCGGATGTTGTTGGCCGCGAGGCAGTGCTCGACGACGAACTGGGGCTCCGAGCCGAACGACTGGATGAGCGGCTTGCGGTCGGGAGCCAGCATCCGCGCGACCACGGCCCGCGAGAACGCCTCACCCAGATTGGGCCGCAGCAGCGCGATCCGGCCGGCGTTCACGGTCGACTGGTGCCACTCGTTGTCGGCCTTCTTGATCTCCTCGATCGGGCTGTCCCGGTACGCCGCGGAGGCCAGCGCGGAGGTCGCCGCCTGACCCTCGTCGCCCGAGACGGGCACCTGAGGCCCGTCCCACTCCGTTCCCAACGACATTCCCGCCCCCTCGGCTGCCTGTGTCGCCTCTGCGGCCTTCCCGACTTCCCTGCCCCGCACACCTGTTGAACAGTCCGTCGCGTCGACATCCCGTCACAGCCGGACGACTGCGGCCCGACGCGATCACGTGATCAGCGTATCCGCCGCCACCGACAACCCGCGGGCGGACGGCCGAAGCCGCCCGCCCGCGCTCCCGGCGCAAGGGTGGTGAACTACGAGTTCTCACCCGCCTGTTCGCGGATCCGCTCGGCGATCTGCGGCGGCATCGGCTCGTGCCGGGCGTAGGAGCGGTCGAAGCGCGCCGTGCCGTGCGACAGCGAGCGCAGGTCGACGGCGTACCGGCCGATCTCGAACTCGGGCACCTCGGCCCTGATCAGGGTCCGGCCCGAACCCACCTGCTCGGTGCCCAGCACCCGGCCGCGCCGACTGGACAGGTCGCTCATCACGGCGCCCACGTAGTCGTCGCCGACCAGTACGGACACCTCGGCCACCGGCTCCAGCAGATGGATCTTCGCGTCCGCCGCGGCCTCCCGCAGCGCCAGCGCGCCCGCGGTCTGGAAGGCGGCGTCGGAGGAGTCCACCGAGTGCGCCTTGCCGTCCAGCAGCGTGACCCGCACGTCCACCAGCGGATACCCGGCGGCGACCCCCTTGGCGGCCTGCGCCCGTACGCCCTTCTCCACGGAGGGGATGAACTGCCGCGGCACGGCGCCGCCGACCACCTTGTCCACGAACTCGATGCCCGAGCCGCCGGGCAGCGGCTCCACCTCGATCTCGCAGATGGCGTACTGGCCGTGCCCGCCGGACTGCTTCACGTGCCGTCCGCGCCCGGCGGCCTTGTTCGCGAACGTCTCCCTCAGGGAGACCCGGTGCGGGACGACGTCGACCTGGACGCCGTAGCGGCTGCGCAGCCGTTCCAGGGCGACGTCCGCGTGGGCCTCGCCCAGGCACCACAGGACCACCTGGTGGGTGTCCTGGTTCTGCTCCAGGCGCATCGTCGGGTCCTCGGCCACCAGCCGGGACAGGCCCTGCGAGAGCTTGTCCTCGTCGGGCTTGCTGTGCGCCTGGATGGCGAGCGGCAGCAGCGGGTCGGGCATCCGCCAGGGCTCCATCAGCAGCGGGTCGTCCTTCGCGGAGAGCGTGTCCCCGGTCTCGGCCCGGCCGAGCTTGGCCACGCACACCAGGTCGCCGGCGACCGCGTGCGTCACCGGACGCTGCTGCTTGCCGAACGGCATGGACAGGGCGCCGACCTTCTCGTCGACGTCGTGGTCCTCGTGGCCGCGGTCGGTCAGCCCGTGCCCGGAGACGTGCACCGTCTGATCGGGGCGCAGGGTGCCGGAGAAGACGCGGACCAGGGAGACCCGGCCGACGTAGGGGTCGGACGCGGTCTTCACCACCTCGGCGACCAGCGGGCCGCCGGTGTCGCACGGCTTCAGCTCGCGCGTCTTGCCGTCGATGGTGGTGACCTCGGGCAGCGGGTGCTCGAACGGGGTCGGGAACCCGCCGGTGATCAGCTCCAGCAGCTCCACCGTGCCGAGCCCCTGCCGGGCGCCGTCGGTGGCGGGGGCGGCCGCCAGGACGGGGTGGAAGGAGCCGCGGGCGACGGCCCGCTCCAGGTCCTGGATCAGCGTCTTGACGTCGACCTGCTCACCGCCGAGATAACGGTCCATGAGGGTCTCGTCCTCGCTCTCGGCGATGATCCCCTCGATGAGCCGGTTGCGGGCCTCCTCTATGTCAGGCAGCTGGTCCTCGCCGGGCTCGGACTCCTTGCGCTCGCCGGTCGAGTAGTCGAACAGCTTCTGCGACAGCAGCCCGACCAGCCCCGTCACGGGCGCGTGCCCGTCGGGGCCCTCGGGGCCGCGCAGCGGCAGGTACAACGGGAGCACCGCGTCGGGGTCGTCCCCGCCGAAGGCGTCCGCGCAGCGGCGGGTCATCTCCTCGAAGTCCGCGCGCGCGGACTCCAGGTGCGTGATCACGATCGCCCGCGGCATCCCGACGGCCGCGCACTCCTCCCAGACCATCCGGGTCGAGCCGTCCACGCCGTCCGAGGCCGAGACGACGAAGAGGGCCGCGTCGGCCGCGCGCAGACCGGCCCTGAGCTCCCCGACGAAGTCGGCGTATCCGGGGGTGTCGAGGACGTTGATCTTGATGCCGTCCCATTCGACCGGCACCAGGGACAGCTGCACCGATCGCTGCTGCCGGTGCTCGATCTCGTCGTAGTCCGAGACGGTGCCGCCGTCTTCCTTGCGGCCCGCCCGGTTCACCGCCCCCGCGGTCAGCGCGAGGGCCTCCACCAGCGTCGTCTTGCCCGAACCGGAGTGGCCGACCAGCACCACGTTCCGTACGGATGCGGGCTGGTCGGCCTCCAGAGCCCTGCCGGCGGCCCCGGGGTGGTGTGTTTGTGCCTTGTCGCCCATGATCCTGCCTCCCGTGCACGGTGAGGTCATGTGTGGGCGCGGACATGCGGGACCCGCGTGCTTGGCGGCTCCGGCGACGCCCGCGGTTATTCGAGCTTTCCACTCCCGTCACGCTGCGTCCATACGAACGACAGCCGCGGACGTCGATCGCGCCACGCACGGCCCGCGCACGGCGCGCACGCCGGTTCGCGCCACGTGCTGCGGGTGCCCGCCCGTCACGCGCACGCGCGCGTGGCTACGATGGGCCAGCCGGCGGCCACCAGGGGCCGCGGCGACACCGACCGTCGGGAAGGCCATGCTGAACAAGTACGCGCGTGCATTCTTCACGCGTGTCCTCACACCGTTCGCCGCGTTTCTCATCCGCCGGGGCGTGAGCCCCGACACGGTCACGCTCATCGGCACGGCCGGGGTGGTGGCGGGCGCGCTGGTCTTCTACCCCCGGGGCGAGTTCTTCTGGGGCACGGTCGTGATCACCCTGTTCGTCTTCTCCGACCTGGTCGACGGAAACATGGCCCGCCAGCTGGGCCGCTCCAGCCGCTGGGGCGCCTTCCTGGACTCCACCCTCGACCGGGTCGCCGACGGCGCGATCTTCGGTGGCTTCGCGCTCTGGTACGCGGGCAACGGCGACGACAACATGCTGTGCGCCGTCTCGATCTTCTGCCTGGCCAGCGGCCAGGTGGTGTCCTACACCAAGGCGCGCGGCGAGTCGATCGGGCTGCCGGTCGCCGTCAACGGCCTCGTCGAACGCGCCGAGCGGCTGGTGATCTCGCTGGTGGCGGCCGGATTCGCGGGCCTGCACAAGTTCGGTGTGCCGGGCATCCAGTGGCTGCTGCCGATCGCCCTGTGGATCGTCGCCGTCGGCAGCCTCGTCACGCTGATCCAGCGGGTCGTCACCGTCCGCCGTGAGTCCGCGGAGGCGGAGGAAGCGGCTCGCCAGAGCCCCAGCGAGGCCGCCAAGTGAGCGCCGCCGAGAGGCTCACCGACGCGCTGTACGGCGCCGGCTGGAGCACCGTCAAGAAGCTCCCGGAACCCGTCGCGGTCCGGCTCGGGCAGACCATCGCCGACCTCGCCTGGAAGCAGCGCGGCAAGGGCGTACGGCGCCTGGAGTCGAACTACGCGCGCGTGCTCCCCGACGCCGGTCCCGAGCGCCTCGCCGAGCTGTCCCGCGCGGGCATGCGCTCGTACCTGCGCTACTGGATGGAGTCCTTCCGGCTGCCTGCCTGGAGCCGGGAGCGCATAAAAACGGGCTTCGACCCCAAGGACATCCATTACCTGACCGACGGGCTCGCCTCCGGCCAGGGCGTGGTCCTCGCCCTGCCGCACATGGCCAACTACGACCTGGCCGGCGCCTGGGTCACCACCAAGCTCCGGACGCCCTTCACGACGGTCGCCGAGCGGCTCAAGCCCGAGACGCTGTACGACCGTTTCGTCGCCTACCGCGAGGGCCTCGGCATGGAGGTCCTGCCGCACAGCGGCGGCTCCGCCTTCGGCACCCTGGCGCGCAGGCTGCGCGACGGCGGCCTGGTCTGCCTGGTCGCCGACCGCGACCTGTCCGCCTCCGGCGTCGAGGTCGACTTCTTCGGCGAGAAGACCCGGATGCCCGCGGGCCCGGCCCTGCTCGCCCAGCAGACCGGCGCGCTGCTGCTGCCGGTCACCCTCTGGTACGACGACTCGCCCGTCATGCAGGGCCGTGTCCACCCCCCGATCGAGGTACCCGAGTCAGGTACGCGGTCCGAGAAGACGTCTGTCATGACACAGGCGCTGGCCGACGCCTTCGCCACCGGGATCGCCGACCATCCGGAGGACTGGCACATGCTCCAGCGGCTGTGGCTCGCCGACCTCGACCCCGCGAAGGGACCCTCGTGAGAATCGGGATCGTCTGCCCGTACTCCTGGGACGTGCCCGGCGGCGTCCAGTTCCACATCCGCGACCTCGCCGAGTACTTCCTCCGCCTCGGCCACGACGTCTCCGTCCTCGCCCCGGCCGACGACGACACCCCGCTGCCGCCGTACGTCGTCTCGGCCGGCCGGGCGGTCCCGGTGCCGTACAACGGCTCGGTGGCCCGGCTGAACTTCGGCTTCCTGTCGGCCGCGCGGGTACGGCGCTGGCTGCACGAGGGCGCCTTCGACGTGGTCCACATCCACGAGCCGACCTCGCCCTCGCTGGGCCTGCTGACCTGCTGGGCGGCCTCCGGCCCGATCGTGGCGACCTTCCACACCTCCAACCCGCGCTCGCGGGCGATGATCGCCGCGTACTCCATCCTGCAGGCGGCCCTGGAGAAGATCAGTGCCCGGATCGCGGTCAGCGAGTACGCCCGCCGGACGCTGGTCGAGCACCTCGGCGGGGACGCGGTGGTCATCCCCAACGGCGTCGACGTGGACTTCTTCGCCAAGGCCGAGCCGAAGCCGGAGTGGCAGGGCGAAACCATCGGTTTCATCGGCCGGATCGACGAGCCCCGCAAGGGCCTGCCGGTCCTGATGAAGGCCCTGCCGAAGATCCTGGCCGCCCGTCCGCAGACCCGGCTGCTGGTCGCGGGGCGCGGTGACGAGGAGGAGGCCGTGGAGGACCTGCCGACGGAGCTGCGCTCGCGCGTGGAGTTCCTCGGCATGATCAGCGACGAGGACAAGGCCCGCTTCCTGCGCAGCGTCGACCTGTACGTCGCGCCCAACACCGGCGGCGAGAGCTTCGGCATCATCCTGGTCGAGGCGATGTCGGCCGGCGCACCCGTCCTCGCCTCCGACCTGGACGCCTTCGTGCAGGTCCTCGACCGGGGTGAGGCGGGCGAGGTCTTCGCCAACGAGGACGCCCACGCGCTCGCAGACGCCGCCGTACGGCTCCTGGGGGACCCGGCCCGCCTCACCGAGCTGCGCGAACGCGGCAGCGCCCATGTGCGCCGCTTCGACTGGTCGACGGTCGGCGCGGACATCCTGTCGGTGTACGAGACGGTCACGACCGGCACGGCCGCGGTGGCCACCGACGAGCGCTCCGGCCTGCGCGCACGGTTCGGCCTGGCCCGGGACTGAGGCCGCGGGCCGGCCCGGGACAACGGCTGGTCGCGGCTCGCGGTGGCCGGGACGAGCCGTGGAGCGGCGGGTGCCGGCAACCGCGAGCCGGGCGACCTCCCGGGCACGGAACTCCGCGGGCCCCCCGCGCCGACTGCGCGTGGGCACGAACTGATCGTGTGCCCGCGCCCACGCCGCGGCCCCGCCCCGTGCGCCCGCGGTTCTCGGGACGGCCCGGCCGTCTCGCGGGCCCGGGAGCGCCGGTCTTCTGCGGTCTGGGGTCACTCGGGCGTCGGCCGTAACTTCGCGCCCGTTGCCGTCCGCCGGCAGCCTTGGTTGCGGGGGCTCCGGTCGGGTGGGGCCGGTGTGAGGTTGCCGTGTCCGCGCCCTAGCCCGATGTCGGTGTCCCGCCCGTGTGGCCGTGGGTCTCGGAGCTGCCCGGCCGTTTGGTGGGGCGGGGAGCGCCGGGTTTCTGCGGTCTGGGGTCACTCTGGCGTCGGCCGTAACGTCGCGCCGTTCCCGTGAACTGCCGTGTCCGCGCCGTGGCCCGGGACAGGTGGGCCGCCGCGTGCGCCCGCGGGTCTCGGAGCAGCCTGGACGTCTCGCGGGACCCGGTCTTCTGCAGCCCCGCTGCCCCCGCGCCGCTCTGCGCGGGCGTCAGCCGTAACCCCGTGCCGTTCCGCACCAACGGCGGCCCCGGTCGCGAGCGCGCTGGAGCGCGGGTGGAGTCGGGACGGGATTGCCGGGAAGGGTGCTCGTGCGCAGCCGATAGCCTTCCGGCGTGACCGCAACCCTCATCTGGATCCTCGTCGCCCTCCTGGCGATCGGCGTGTACCTGAGCTGGACGGCCGGGCGGCTGGACCGGCTGCACGTGCGGATGGACGCCGCCCGGGCCGCGCTCGACGCACAGCTGCTGCGCCGGGCCTCGGTGGCGCAGGAACTGGCCACCTCGGGTGTGCTGGACCCGGCCGCCTCGATCGTGCTGTACGAGGCCGCGCACGCCGCCCGTCAGGCCGAGGAGGAGCAGCGGGAGGTCGCCGAGAGCGAACTGAGCCAGGCGCTGCGCGCGGTCTTCGCGGAACCGGCCCAGGTGGAGGCCGTACGCGAGGCCCCGGGCGGCGAGCAGGCGGCCCATGAGCTGGCCGAGGCCGTCCGCCGGGTCCCGATGGCCCGCCGCTTCCACAACGACGCGGTGGGCGCCGCCCGCAGGCTGCGCGAGCACCGCAAGGTCCGCTGGTTCCGGCTGGCCGGCCACGCCCCGTTCCCGCTGGCCTTCGAGATGGACGACGAGCCCCCCGCGGCCCTGGTGGAGCGGGTGTCCTGAACCCCGGGAAGAACCCTTCCCGGACGAAAAGGATCCACCGGCTTGCCATTGGCCCTTGCTGTGGCCTGGTCCACTCGCGTTTCCTCGTCGGTGCAGAAACCCTCTTTCCCTTCAGTGAGGTCACCCGTGTCCACCATCGAGAACCAGGCTCCCGAGACCGGCACCGCCCGCGTGAAGCGCGGCATGGCCGAGCAGCTCAAGGGCGGCGTGATCATGGACGTCGTCACGCCGGAGCAGGCGAAGATCGCCGAGGACGCGGGCGCCGTCGCCGTCATGGCCCTGGAGCGGGTCCCGGCCGACATCCGCAAGGACGGCGGCGTGGCCCGCATGTCCGACCCGGACATGATCGAGGGCATCATCGACGCCGTCTCGATCCCGGTCATGGCCAAGTCCCGCATCGGCCACTTCGTCGAGGCCCAGGTCCTGCAGTCCCTCGGCGTGGACTACATCGACGAGTCCGAGGTCCTCACCCCGGCCGACGAGGTCAACCACTCCGACAAGTGGGCCTTCACCACCCCCTTCGTGTGCGGTGCCACCAACCTGGGCGAGGCCCTGCGCCGCATCGCGGAGGGCGCCGCGATGATCCGCTCCAAGGGCGAGGCCGGCACCGGCAACGTCGTCGAGGCCGTCCGCCACCTGCGCCAGATCAAGAACGAGATCGCCAAGCTGCGCGGCTTCGACAACCACGAGCTGTACGCCGCCGCCAAGGAGCTGCGCGCCCCGTACGAGCTGGTCAAGGAGGTCGCCGAGCTGGGCAAGCTCCCGGTCGTCCTCTTCTCCGCCGGCGGCGTGGCCACTCCGGCCGACGCGGCCCTGATGCGCCAGCTCGGCGCCGAGGGCGTGTTCGTCGGCTCCGGCATCTTCAAGTCCGGCGACCCGGCCAAGCGCGCCGCCGCCATCGTGAAGGCCACCACCTTCTACGACGACCCGAAGATCATCGCGGACGCGTCCCGCAACCTCGGCGAGGCCATGGTCGGCATCAACTGCGACACCCTCCCCGAGACCGAGCGCTACGCCAACCGCGGCTGGTAAAGCACACAGGTACGGACCTTCACGGACCTCAGGTACTGAACCCCATGAACACTCCTGTCATAGGCGTCCTGGCCCTCCAGGGCGACGTACGGGAGCACCTCATCGCCCTGGCCGCGGCGGACGCCGTGGCCAGGCCGGTGCGGCGCCCCGAGGAACTCGCCGAGGTCGACGGCCTCGTCCTGCCCGGCGGTGAGTCCACCACCATCTCCAAGCTGGCCATCCTGTTCGGCGTGATGGAGCCCCTTCGCGCGCGCGTGCGGGCCGGCATGCCCGTCTACGGCACCTGCGCGGGCATGATCATGCTCGCCGACAAGATCCTCGACCCGCGCTCGGGCCAGGAGACGATCGGCGGCATCGACATGATCGTGCGCCGCAACGCCTTCGGCCGCCAGAACGAGTCGTTCGAGGCCGCGGTCGACGTGAAGGGCGTCGCGGGCGATCCTGTGGAGGGCGTCTTCATCCGCGCGCCCTGGGTCGAGTCCGTGGGCGCCGACGCCGAGGTGCTCGCCGAGCACGATGGCCACATCGTGGCCGTCCGTCAGGGCAACGCGCTCGCCACGTCGTTCCACCCGGAACTGACCGGTGACCACCGTGTGCACGCCCTGTTCGTGGACATGGTGCGCGCCAACCGTACGTGAGAGTCCTTGTAGGATCTCTGACGTTCGTACATGGATGGGTTACGCGAAGGAGACAGGCAGATGTCCGGCCACTCTAAATGGGCTACGACGAAGCACAAGAAGGCCGTGATCGACGCCAAGCGCGGCAAGCTCTTCGCGAAGCTCATCAAGAACATCGAGGTCGCGGCCCGGATGGGCGGCGTCGACCTCGATGGCAACCCGACGCTCTACGACGCCGTCCAGAAGGCCAAGAAGCAGTCGGTCCCGAACAAGAACATCGACTCCGCGATCAAGCGCGGCGGTGGTCTCGAGGCCGGCGGCGCCGACTACGAGACGATCATGTACGAGGGCTACGGCCCCAACGGCGTCGCCGTGCTCATCGAGTGCCTCACCGACAACCGCAACCGCGCCGCCTCCGACGTCCGGGTCGCCATGACCCGCAACGGCGGCAACATGGCGGACCCGGGCTCCGTGTCGTACATGTTCAGCCGCAAGGGCGTCGTCATCGTCCCCAAGGGCGGGCTGTCCGAGGACGACGTGCTCGGTGCCGTCCTGGACGCGGGCGCCGAGGAGGTCAACGACCTCGGCGAGACCTTCGAGGTCATCAGCGAGGCCACCGACCTGGTCGCGGTCCGCACCGCCCTCCAGGAGGCCGGCATCGACTACGACTCGGCCGAGTCCAGCTTCGTGCCGTCCGTCCAGGTCGAACTGGACGAGGAGGGCGCCAAGAAGATCTTCAAGCTGATCGACGCGCTCGAGGACAGCGACGACGTGCAGAACGTCTTCGCGAACTTCGACGTGAGCGACGAGATCATGGAGAAGGTCGACGCGTAACGCGCACGGCTTGCCGACGGGCCGACGGGACACACCCCGTCGGCCCGTCGCTTTGTCAGTGGCACCCGATAGCCTGCACGAACAGGCGATCGGCAGCCGATCGGAGGAGGGGCGCGTGCGCGTACTGGGGGTGGACCCCGGGCTGACCCGGTGCGGTGTCGGCGTGGTCGAGGGGATCGCGGGGCGGCCGCTCACCATGCTCGGCGTCGGCGTCGTCCGCACCCCCGCGGACGCCGATCTCGGCCACCGCCTCCTCGCCGTCGAGCAGGGCATCGAGCAGTGGCTGGACGAGCACCGGCCCGAGTTCGTCGCCGTGGAGCGCGTCTTCAGCCAGCACAACGTGCGCACGGTGATGGGCACGGCCCAGGCCAGCGCCGTCGCGATGCTGTGCGCCGCCCGGCGTGGCATCCCCGTCGCCCTGCACACCCCCAGCGAGGTCAAGGCGGCGGTCACCGGCACCGGACGCGCCGACAAGGCGCAGGTCGGCGCCATGGTCACCCGGCTGCTCCGGCTCTCCGCGCCACCCAAGCCGGCCGACGCCGCCGACGCCCTCGCGCTCGCCATCTGCCACATCTGGCGCGCGCCCGCCCAGAACCGGCTGCAGCAGGCGGTCGCCCGTCACTCCCTCAACGCAACGAAAGGCCGTACGGCATGATCGCCTTCGTCAGCGGCACGGTCGCCGCGCTCGCCCCCGACGCCGCGGTCGTCGAGGTCGGCGGCGTCGGCATGGCCGTCCAGTGCACGCCGAACACGCTGTCCACGCTCCGCATGGGTCAGCCCGCCAAGCTGCACACCTCGCTCGTCGTCCGCGAGGACTCGCTGACCCTGTACGGCTTCGCCGACGACGACGAGCGCCAGACCTTCGAACTGCTCCAGACCGCGAGCGGCGTCGGCCCGCGCCTGGCCCAGGCCATGCTCGCCGTGCACACCCCGGACGCGCTGCGCCGCGCCGTCGCCACCGCCGACGAGAAGGCCCTCACCGCCGTCCCCGGCATCGGCAAGAAGGGCGCGCAGAAGCTGCTGCTGGAGCTGAAGGACCGGCTCGGCGAGCCCATCGGCGCCCCCGCGATCGGCGTGCCGGTCACCCAGGGCTGGCGCGACCAGCTGCACGCGGCCCTCATCGGCCTCGGCTACGCCACCCGCGAGGCGGACGAGGCCGTCGCCGCGGTGGCGCCCCAGGCCGAGGCCGCCGGCGGCACCCCGCAGGTCGGGCAGCTGCTGAAGGCCGCCCTGCAGACCCTGAACCGCGCCCGCTGACCCCACGACGATCGAGGCACATTCCATGAACTGGGACGACACGACCGACACCCCCGCCACCGAGCGGCTCGTCGGTCCGTCCGCCGACCGGGAGGACCAGGCCGTCGAGGCCGCGCTGCGCCCCAAGGACCTCGGCGAGTTCATCGGCCAGGAGAAGGTCCGCGAACAGCTCGACCTCGTCCTGCGGGCCGCACGCGCGCGTGGTGCCACCGCTGACCACGTACTGCTCTCCGGCGCGCCCGGCCTCGGCAAGACCACCCTGTCGATGATCATCGCGGCCGAGATGGGCGCCCCCATCCGCATCACCTCCGGCCCCGCCATCCAGCACGCCGGCGACCTCGCCGCGATCCTCTCCTCCCTCCAGGAGGGAGAGGTCCTCTTCCTCGACGAGATCCACCGCATGTCCCGGCCCGCCGAGGAGATGCTGTACATGGCGATGGAGGACTTCCGCGTCGACGTCATCGTCGGCAAGGGCCCCGGCGCCACCGCCATCCCGCTGGAGCTGCCGCCGTTCACCCTGGTCGGCGCGACCACGCGCGCGGGCCTGCTGCCGCCCCCGCTGCGCGACCGCTTCGGCTTCACCGCGCACATGGAGTTCTACGAGCCGCACGAACTGGAGCGGGTCGTGCACCGCTCGGCGCACCTGCTGGACGTCGAGATCGAGCCGGACGGCGCCGCCGAGATCGCCGGCCGCTCCCGCGGCACGCCCCGTATCGCCAACCGCCTGCTGCGCCGCGTCCGCGACTACGCGCAGGTCAAGGCGGACGGACTGATCACCCGCGACATCGCCGCTGCCGCCCTCGCGGTCTACGAGGTCGACGCGCGCGGCCTCGACCGCCTCGACCGCGCCGTCCTTGAGGCCCTGCTGAAGCTCTTCGGCGGCGGCCCGGTCGGCCTGTCCACGCTCGCCGTCGCCGTGGGGGAGGAGCGGGAGACCGTCGAGGAGGTCGCCGAACCCTTCCTGGTCCGGGAAGGACTGCTCGCCCGCACCCCCCGCGGCCGCGTCGCCACCCCCGCCGCCTGGGCGCACCTCGGTCTCACCCCGCCCCGCTCGGTGACCGGCGGTAACGGACAACAGGACCTGTTCGGGGCCTGACGGCGCCGTGATGCCTTCGTGACGGCCGGGGCATTGGCCCGGGCAGGAACTCAGGTGCCATGCTGAGCGTTGTTCCATGCGCGCGGACTCGCTTAGACTCCGCCGATGCCGCCTTTGCGGGCGGCGCCGACCAGCCCCCATCCAACAGGCCGCTCACACGCGCGGTCGCGCGAAGGAAATTTCCGTCCCGTGAATGCCTTTACCCTTCTCCCGTTCATTGTGCTCATCGCGGCCATGTTCCTGATGACGCGCTCGGCCAAGAAGAAGCAGCAGCAGGCTGCCAGTATGCGGAACGAGATGCAGCCCGGCTCTGGCGTCCGCACGATCGGGGGGATGTACGCGACGGTCAAGGAGGTCAACGAGGACACGGTCCTCCTCGACGCCGGCCCGGGCGTCGAGCTCCTCTTCGCCAAGAACGCGATCGGCGCCGTACTCACCGACGACGAGTACAACCGCATCGTGCACGGCATCGAGCACGACCTGAAGTCCGACGCCGACATCGTCCCGGACGACGCCTCCTCCCTCATCGAGACCGACGAGTCCGACTCGCCCGCTGCCGCCGCCTCCGACGACAAGGCCGTCGACCTCGGTAAGAAGGAAGCCGACGAGGACGGCACCGACGCGGCCGAGGCCGCCGAGGCCAAGGCGGACGACGAGCCGAAGAAAACCGACGGCGACTCCGACGCGAAGTAGTCACGCCCCGGTGGTGCGCCGCGCGGCGTGATCGCGCCCCGCGCACCACCGGGCGTCTGTTTCCCGCACGGAACAGCCCGACACCATGTCATGGCCGACCGCGCCGACCGCGTGGGGCGGCCCGAGAGGGAGTACGAGAAGGTGGCAGCACCTAAGAGGGGCCGGAGCGCGAGCGCCCAGAGCAAGCCAGGGCGCTCGCTGGCCCTCATCCTGATCGCCATCGTGGCGCTCACCGGAGGCATGTTCCTCTCCGGGAACACCACTCCGCGTCTCGGCATCGACCTCGCCGGTGGTACGAGCATCACGCTCAAGGCGAAGGCCGACCAGGGGTCCGCGATCAACAAGGCCAACATGGACACCGCGGTCGACATCATGAACCGCCGTGTCAACGGCCTCGGCGTCTCCGAGGCGGAGGTGCAGACCCAGGGGAACGACAACATCATCGTCAACATCCCCAAGGGCACCAACTCCAAGGAAGCCCAGCAGCAGGTCGGCACCACCGCCAAGCTGTACTTCCGCCCGGTCCTGGCCAGCGAGCCGAGCGGTGCCGCGGCGCAGAGCCCGTCGCCGAGCGCGTCCCCCAGCGGCAGCTCCTCGCCGAAGCCGAGTACGAGCCCCTCCCCCTCCTCCTCGAAGGAGAAGGCGTCCTCGTCCTCCACCGCGTCCCCCACGGCCTCGGCGACCTCCCAGGGCCGCGCCGTCACCGACGCGCTGAAGGCCGGGTCCACCCCCACCCCGAACGCGACCGCCTCCGGCAGCGCCAAGCCGTCGGCCACCCCCTCGGCCTCCTCCAGCGCCGGCACCGCCGCCGCCAAGCTCCAGGCCCAGTACGCCGCCCTGGACTGCACCAAGCCCGCCGAGCGCGCCAAGGTCGGAGGCGCCGCCAAGCCCGGCGAGCCCACGATCGCCTGCGGCCAGATCAAGAAGGTCTGGTACAAGTACGTGCTCGGCCCGGCCGCCGTCGACGGCACCGAGGTGAAGAAGGCGCAGGCCGTCTTCGACACCCAGGGCGCCTCCGGCTGGCAGGTCCAGATGACCTTCACCGGCAGCGGCGCCAAGAAGTTCGCCGACGTCACCGGTGAGCTGGCGAAGAACCAGTCCCCGCAGAACGAGTTCGGCATCGTCCTCGACGGCGAGGTCGTCTCCAGCCCGTTCGTGCAGCAGGCCATCACCGGTGGCCAGGCGGAGATCTCCGGCAGCTTCACCCAGCAGGACGCCCAGAGCCTCGCCAACATGCTGTCCTACGGCGCCCTGCCGCTCTCCTTCCAGGAGCAGTCCGTCACCACGGTCACCGCCGCGCTCGGCGGTGAGCAGCTGCACGCCGGTCTGCTCGCCGGCGCGATCGGCCTCGCCCTGGTCGTGATCTACCTGGTCGTCTACTACCGCGGTCTGTCGGTCGTCGCCATGGCGTCGCTGCTGGTCTCGGCGGTCCTCACCTACGTGATCATGTCGCTGCTCGGCCCGACCATCGGCTTCGCGCTGAACCTGCCGGCCGTCTGTGGTGCCATCGTCGCCATCGGTATCACCGCCGACTCGTTCATCGTGTACTTCGAACGCATCCGGGACGAGATCCGCGAGGGCCGCTCGCTGCGCCCCGCCGTCGAGCGGGCCTGGCCGCGCGCCCGGCGCACCGTCCTCGTCTCCGACTTCGTGTCGTTCCTGGCCGCCGCCGTCCTGTTCATCGTGACCGTCGGCAAGGTCCAGGGCTTCGCGTTCACCCTCGGCCTGACCACCGTGCTCGACGTCGTCGTCGTCTTCCTGTTCACCAAGCCCCTGATGACACTCCTCGCCCGCCGCAGGTTCTTCGCGAGCGGCCACAAGTGGTCCGGTCTCGACCCGAAGAGCCTCGGTGCCAAGCCACCGCTGCGCCGCACCCGCCGCCCCGCCGGCCCCGCCGCCGGCCCTGTCGACCCGAAGGAGGCCTGAGCGATGTCGAAACTCGGCAACCTCGGCGCTCGACTGCACCGCGGCGAGATCTCGTACGACTTCGTCGGCAAGCGCAAGATCTGGTACGGCATCTCCATCCTGATCACCATCACGGCCATCGTCGGCCTGGCGGTGCGCGGGCTGAACATGGGCATCGAGTTCAAGGGCGGCGCGGTCTTCACCACGCCGACCCACATGAGCGCCTCGGTGACCCAGGCGGAGACCTACGCCAAGGACGCCTCCGGCCACGAGGCGATCGTGCAGAAGCTCGGCAACGGCAGCCTGCGCATCCAGATCGCCGGCATCGACACCGGCCAGTCCGACAAGATCAAGCAGGAACTGGCCAAGGACCTGAACCTCAACCCCGAGAAGCTCGCCGCCGACCTGGTCGGCCCGAGCTGGGGCCAGCAGATCGCCAACAAGGCCTGGGAGGGCCTGGGCATCTTCATGGTGCTCGTCGTGATCTACCTGGCCATCGCCTTCGAGTGGCGCATGGCCATCGCCGCCCTGGTCGCGCTGATCCACGACATCACCATCACGACCGGTATCTACGCCCTGGTCGGCTTCGAGGTCACGCCCGGTACGGTCATCGGTCTGCTGACGATCCTCGGTTACTCGCTCTACGACACGGTCGTCGTCTTCGACAGCCTCAAGGAGCAGACGAAGGACATCACCAAGCAGAACCGCTGGACGTACAGCGACATCGCCAACCGGTCGATCAACGGCACCCTGGTCCGTTCCATCAACACCACGGTCGTCGCCCTGCTGCCGGTCGCGGGCCTGCTGTTCATCGGCGGTGGCTTCCTCGGCGCCGGCACGCTGAACGACATCTCGCTGTCGCTGTTCGTCGGCCTCGCGGCCGGTGCCTACTCGTCGATCTTCATCGCCACGCCGCTCGTCGCCGACCTGAAGGAGCGCGAGCCGGCGATGAAGGCCCTCACCAAGCGGGTCATGGCCAAGCGTGCCCAGGCCACCGCGGAGGAGGACCTCGCCGGGGACCGCGGCGCCGACGACTCCGACGACGCCGCCCCCGCCGTGGTGGGCCCCCGCAACCAGCCCGCGTCCCGCAACCGCGGCCGCGGCCGACCCTCGGGGAAGCGCCGATGACCGGCATCCAGGAGCTGCTGCTCAGCCGCATCCGGGACGTCGCCGACTATCCCGAGCCGGGCGTGATGTTCAAGGACATCACGCCGCTGCTGGCGGACCCGGCCGCGTTCACGGCGCTCACCGACGCACTGGCCGACATCGCCGCCGACACCGGCGCGACCAAGGTCGTCGGGCTGGAGGCCCGGGGGTTCATCCTCGGTGCCCCGGTCGCCGTCCGCGCGGGCCTCGGCTTCATCCCGGTCCGCAAGGCGGGCAAGCTGCCCGGAGCGACGCTGCGCCAGGCGTACGACCTGGAGTACGGCTCGGCGGAGATCGAGGTGCACGCGGAGGACCTGGCTTCCGGTGACCGGGTCCTGATCGTGGACGACGTCCTGGCGACAGGGGGTACGGCCGAGGCCGCGATCCGGCTGATCGAGCGCGCCGGTGCCGAGGTCTCGGGGCTTGCCGTGCTGATGGAGCTGGGCTTCCTCGGCGGCCGGGCCCGGCTGGCGCCGGCGCTGGGTGGGGCTCCGCTGGAGGCACTGCTCCAGGTCTGAAGCGCGTCGCTGCACGAGCGGCCTCGGCTTAGCCGCAGGCCGCTTCGTGTTTCCCGGACCGGGCCGAAGGCGAGGCCGGGGTCATCCGCCGGACACCCGCCGCACACCCCTGGAACACCCGGAATCCACCGCCCCGGAATCCAGCGGAAGCCTCCCGCGTTGCACAGGTTGACGGCCCTCACTTCAGGCTGAAGGCGATGACCAGCCGCAGGATCGCTACCATGGGGTCTCCGGAGCCTGACCGGGGGACCCGGATCGCGCACGAGGAGTCCTCTTGCCAGACGAGGCCCAGCCCCTGACCGCCGCCAAGCCCGAGCCCGCCTCGGCGCCCGCGGCCAAGCCCGCGCCGAACGCGTCCAACGCGTCCCACGCGAAGAACGACACCCGCGGGCCGATCGAGCACGCCCAGTCCGCGCCCGTCGAGAAGGCGGTCGAGGCCTCGCGTCCCAAGCCGGCCCCGGCCGAGCGGCCGGTCCAGCCGCCCGTGGTGCGTCAGCCCGCTGTCCAGCCCGCCCGCACCGGCTCCTCCAACCGCGTCCGCGCCCGCCTGGCCCGCCTCGGAGTGCAGCGCGCGAACCCGTACAACCCGGTCCTGGAGCCCCTGCTGCGCATAGTGCGCAGCAACGACCCCAAGATCGAGAACTCCACGCTGCGCCAGATCGAGCGCGCCTACCAGGTCGCCGAGCGCTGGCACCGCGGCCAGAAGCGCAAGAGCGGCGACCCGTACATCACGCATCCGCTCGCCGTCACCACGATCCTCGCCGAGCTGGGCATGGACCCGGCCACCCTCATGGCGGGCCTGCTGCACGACACCGTCGAGGACACCGAGTACGGCCTCGACCAGCTGCGCCGCGACTTCGGCGACACGGTCGCCCTGCTCGTCGACGGCGTCACCAAGCTGGACAAGGTCAAGTTCGGCGAGGCCGCGCAGGCCGAGACCGTGCGCAAGATGGTCGTAGCGATGGCCAAGGACCCGCGCGTCCTGGTCATCAAGCTCGCCGACCGCCTGCACAACATGCGCACCATGCGCTACCTCAAGCGCGAGAAGCAGGAGAAGAAGGCGCGCGAGACCCTCGAGATCTACGCGCCGCTCGCCCACCGGCTGGGCATGAACACCATCAAATGGGAGCTGGAGGACCTCGCCTTTGCGATCCTCTACCCGAAGATGTACGACGAGATCGTGCGGCTCGTCGCCGAGCGGGCGCCCAAGAGGGACGAGTACCTTGCCATAGTGACCGACGAGGTCCAGGCCGATCTCCGCGCCGCCCGGATCAAGGCGACCGTCACCGGGCGCCCGAAGCACTACTACAGCGTCTACCAGAAGATGATCGTGCGGGGCCGCGACTTCGCCGAGATCTACGACCTGGTGGGTATCCGTGTCCTCGTCGACACGGTCCGCGACTGCTACGCGGCCCTCGGCACCGTGCACGCGCGATGGAACCCGGTCCCCGGCCGGTTCAAGGACTACATCGCGATGCCCAAGTTCAACATGTACCAGTCGCTGCACACGACGGTCATCGGGCCCAACGGCAAGCCGGTCGAACTGCAGATCCGCACCTTCGACATGCACCGCCGCGCCGAGTACGGCATCGCCGCGCACTGGAAGTACAAGCAGGAGGCCGTCGCCGGCGCCTCCAAGGTGCGCACCGACGTGCCCAAGGCCTCCGGCAAGGACAAGGACGCCATCAACGACATGGCGTGGCTGCGGCAGTTGCTGGACTGGCAGAAGGAGACCGAGGACCCCGGCGAGTTCCTGGAGTCCCTGCGCTTCGACCTGTCCCGCAACGAGGTCTTCGTCTTCACCCCCAAGGGCGATGTCATAGCGCTGCCGGCCGGGGCCACACCGGTCGACTTCGCGTACGCCGTACACACCGAGGTCGGCCACCGCACCATAGGGGCCCGGGTCAACGGCAGGCTCGTCCCGCTCGAATCCACCCTGGACAACGGCGACTTGGTGGAGGTCTTCACCTCCAAGGCACCCGGCGCCGGGCCGTCCCGCGACTGGCTGGGCTTCGTCAAGTCGCCGCGGGCGCGCAACAAGATCCGGGCCTGGTTCTCCAAGGAGCGCCGCGACGAGGCGATCGAGCAGGGCAAGGACGCGATCGTCCGGGCGATGCGCAAGCAGAACCTGCCGATCCAGCGCATTCTCACCGGCGACTCACTCGTCACGCTCGCCCACGAGATGCGCTACTCGGACATCTCCGCGCTCTACGCGGCGATCGGCGAAGGCCACGTCTCCGCGCAGAACATCGTGCAGAAACTCGTCCAGGCCCTGGGCGGGGAGGAAGCGGCCACCGAGGAGATCGACGAGGCGGTCCCGCCGTCCCGCACCCGCGGCCGCAAGCGCCGCTCCAGCGCCGATCCGGGCGTCGTCGTCAAGGGCGTCGACGACGTGTGGGTCAAGCTGGCCCGCTGCTGCACGCCCGTGCCCGGCGACCCGATCATCGGTTTCGTCACGCGCGGCAGCGGTGTATCGGTTCACCGCAGCGACTGCGTCAACGTGGACTCGCTGTCCCGTGAGCCGGAGCGGATCCTCGACGTCGAGTGGGCGCCCACGCAGTCCTCGGTCTTCCTCGTCGCCATCCAGGTCGAGGCCCTGGACCGCTCCCGCCTGCTGTCGGACGTCACCCGCGTCCTGTCCGACCAGCACGTCAACATCCTCTCCGCGGCCGTCCAGACCTCCCGCGACCGGGTCGCCACCTCCCGGTTCACCTTCGAGATGGGCGACCCCAAGCACCTCGGCCACGTCCTGAAGGCCGTACGGGGCGTGGAGGGCGTGTACGACGTGTACCGCGTGACGTCGGGACGCTCCCGGTCGTAAGCAGACACGACGAAGGCCCCGTACGCGTCGTACGGGGCCTTCGTCGTGCGCGACGGGGTAATCAGCCGCCGAACTCCTGCAGGCCCTTCAGAGCCTGGTCCAGGAGCGCCTGGCGGCCCTCCAGCTCTCGCTCCAGCTTGTCGGCCTTGGAACTGTTGCCCTGGGCGCGGGCCTGGTCGATCTGCGCCCT
This sequence comes from Streptomyces sp. NPDC048191, assembly GCF_040652655.1. Taxonomy (NCBI): domain Bacteria; kingdom Bacillati; phylum Actinomycetota; class Actinomycetes; order Kitasatosporales; family Streptomycetaceae; genus Streptomyces; species Streptomyces sp. NPDC048191. The sequence goes on along the minus strand of NZ_JBEZMO010000047.1, from coordinate 23,404 downwards.
CAGCTTGTCCACGGCGGCCTGCAGCTGACCGGTCAGGCCCTCGGCACGCGCGCGTGCCTCCGGGTTCGTCCGGCGCCACTCGGCCTCCTCGGCCTCCTGCATCGCCCGCTCGACCGCGTGCATCCGGCCCTCGACCTTCGGACGCGCGTCCCGCGGGACGTGGCCGATGGCCTCCCAGCGCTCGTTGATCGAACGGAAGGCGGCACGCGCGGACTTCAGATCACCGATCGGCAGGAGCTTCTCGGCCTCCTCGGCCAGCTCCTCCTTCAGCTTCAGGTTCTCCGACTGCTCCGCGTCCCGCTCGGCGAACACCGAGCTGCGGGCGGCGAAGAACACGTCCTGGGCACCGCGGAAGCGGTTCCACAGGTCGTCCTCGTGCTCGCGCTGGGCGCGGCCCGCGGCCTTCCACTGCGCCATCAGGTCGCGGTACTGGGCCGCCGTCGGACCCCAGTCCGTCGAACCGGACAGCGCCTCGGCCTCGGCGACCAGCCGCTCCTTGGTCCGGCGGGCCTCCTCGCGCTGCGCGTCCAGCTGCGCGAAGTGCGCCTTGCGCCGCTTGGAGAACGCCGACCGGGCGTGCGAGAACCGATGCCACAGCTCGTCGTCGGACTTGCGGTCGAGGCGGGGCAGCCCCTTCCAGGTGTCCACCAGCGCCCGCAGCCGCTCACCGGCGGCCCGCCACTGGTCGGACTGCGCCAGCTGCTCGGCCTCGGCGACCAGGTCCTCCTTGGCCCTGCGGGCCTCGTCGGACTGCTTGGCCCGCTGCTGCTTGCGCTCCTCGCGGCGCGCCTCGACGGTCTCCACGAGCTTGTCCAGCCGTCCCCGGAGGGCTTCCAGATCGCCCACCGCGTGGTGCGCGTCCACCTGCTCGCGCAGGTGGCCGATCGCGGTCTGGGCGTCCTTCGCCGACAGGTCGGTGGTCTGTACTCGCTTCTCGAGGAGGCCGATCTCGACAACCAGGCCCTCGTACTTGCGCTCGAAGTAGGCCAGCGCCTCCTCAGGGGAGCCGGCCGCCCAGGAGCCGACGACCTGCTCGCCGTCGGCCGTACGCACGTACACGGTCCCCGTCTCGTCGACGCGGCCCCACGGGTCGCTGCTCACAGCGCCTCCTCCACATGATGCCCGCGGGGGCTTCGGCGCCCCGGGCATCGTCCACAGTTTCGTCACGGCCAACATAGGCGACCAGCGGGTTGCCTGTCCGCATCCAGCGCGACCGAAATTCCGCAGTTGGCCGTCTTGGGGTTCAGGACGGTGTCAGGACTTCGCCACCGTCGCCTTGTTGATCACCACGGTCGCGTTGGGAGCGGTGTTGCCGGAGGTCGGGTCGGCCGCCTGGGCGCCGGCCGCGGCGATCTTCTGCAGCACCTTCATGCCCGCCTCGGACACCGTGCCGAACGGTGTGTAGCTGGGCGGCAACGGACTGTCCTTGTAGACCAGGAAGAACTGGCTGCCGCCGGTGTGCTTCTGACCGGTGTTGGCCATCGCCACCGTGCCCGCCGGGTACGTGTTGCCCTTCAGGCTCTTGTCCTTGAGATTCTCGTCCGGGAGCGTGTAGCCCGGCCCGCCCATGCCGGTGCCCTGCGGGTCGCCGCACTGGAGCACGTAGATGCCGGTCGTGGTCAGGCGGTGGCACTTGGTGTGGTCGAAGTACCCCTGGCCCGCCAGGAAGTTGAACGAGTTCACGGTGTGCGGAGCCGCCGCCGTCTTCAGCGCGATGTCGATGTCACCGCACGTCGTGGCGAGCTTCATCGAGTACTTCGCCGACGTGTCGATCGCCATCGCCGGCTCCTTCTTCCAGCTCAGCTTCTTCGCCGAGCCGGCCGCCGGCTTCGCGCACGGGTCCGGCGCCTTGCTGGTCGGTGTGGCGCTGGGCGTGACGTCGGCCGCGGTGTTGGCCTTCTTGTCGTCGTTCTTCAGCACCCCGGTCGTGTACAGCGCGACGCTGCCGATCACGACCACGCCCAGCACCGACGCGATCACGGAGTTGCGCACGGCTGCCTTGCGGCGCGCCTGGGTGCGCCGCTGCTGCTGCCGCAAGAACTTCTCCCGGGCGAGCTGACGCCGCCGCTGCTCCTGGCTGACCACCGGGTTCTCTCCTCATGCGTGTCGTGTGTCGACCGGTACGCGTGCGTGCTCGCGAGAGCCGACCGCTGCGTGTAGCCCCGTACCGTATATGGGTTCGCTGAGGAAACGGCAGCGCCGGTAGGCTCTGGACCACAGCTTGTAGCCACCCGTATCGACACAACGAAGGACGATCGTGCTCATTGCCGGGTTCCCCGCCGGGGCCTGGGGGACGAACTGTTATCTCGTCGCCCCCGCCGCCGGTGAGGAGTGCGTGATCATCGACCCCGGCCACCAGGCCGCCGAAGGCGTCGAGGAAACGCTGAAGAAGCATCGGCTCAAGCCCGTCGCCGTCGTCCTCACTCACGGACACATCGACCACGTGGCCTCGGTCGTCCCGGTCTGCGGCGCTCACGACGTACCGGCCTGGATCCACCCCGAGGACCGGTACATGATGAGCGACCCCGAGAAGTCGCTCGGCCGGTCCATCGGGATGCCGCTGATGGGAGAGCTGACCGTGGGGGAGCCGGACGACGTCCGGGAGCTGACGCACGGCACCACCCTCGAACTGGCCGGTCTGGAGTTCTCCGTCGCGCACGCGCCGGGCCATACCAGGGGGTCGGTGACCTTCCGGATGCCCGAGACCGCCGACATCCCGTCGGTGTTCTTCTCCGGGGATCTGCTGTTCGCCGGCTCCATCGGACGCACCGACCTGCCGGGCGGATCCATGGAGGACATGCTCGAGTCGCTGGCGCGCGTGTGCCTGCCGCTCGACGACTCCACCGTGGTGCTGTCCGGCCACGGCCCCCAGACGACCATCGGCCAGGAGCGTGCCACCAACCCGTATCTGCGGCAGGTGGCGGCCGGCCAGGGAGCGGACGTGAGCACCTCTCCCCGACGAGGAATGTGACGAGAGAATTCCGTGAGCACTTTCAAGGCCCCCAAGGGCACATACGACCTGCTGCCGCCGGACAGCGCCAAGTTCCTCGCCGTCCGCGAGGCGATCGCCGCGCCGCTCAGGAGCTCCGGCTACGGCTACATCGAGACGCCCGGTTTCGAGAGCGTCGAGCTGTTCGCGCGCGGCGTCGGTGAGTCCACCGACATCGTGACGAAGGAGATGTACGTCTTCGAGACGAAGGGCGGCGACAAGCTGGCCCTGCGCCCGGAGACGACCGCACCCGTGCTGCGTGCGGTCCTGGAGGCCAACCTGTACAAGACGGGCAACCTCCCGGTGAAGGTCTGGTACTCGGGCTCGCAGTACCGCTACGAGCGCCCGCAGAAGGGCCGCTACCGGCACTTCTCCCAGGTCGGCGCCGAGGCGATCGGCGCGGAGGACCCGGCGCTGGACGCCGAGCTGATCATCCTGGCCGACCAGGCGTACCGCTCCCTGGGGCTGCGCAACTTCCGGATCCTGCTGAACAGCCTGGGCGACAAGGAGTGCCGTCCGGTGTACCGGGCCGCGCTGCAGGACTTCCTGCACGGCCTGGACCTGGACGAGGACACCCGGCGCCGGGTCGACATCAACCCGCTGCGGGTCCTCGACGACAAGCGCGAGTCGGTGCAGAAGCAGCTGACGGGCGCCCCGCTCCTGCGGGACTACCTGTGCGACGCCTGCAAGGCGTACCACGAGGAGGTCCGCGAGCTGATCACCGCGGCGGGCGTCTCCTTCGAGGACGACCCGAAGCTGGTGCGCGGCCTGGACTACTACACGCGGACGACCTTCGAGTTCGTCCACGACGGCCTGGGCTCGCAGTCCGCGGTGGGCGGCGGCGGCCGGTACGACGGCCTGTCCGAGATGATCGGCGGCCCTTCGCTGCCGTCGGTGGGCTGGGCCCTAGGCGTCGACCGCACGGTCCTCGCGCTGGAGGCGGAGGGCGTGGAGCTGGAGCTGCCGTCCACGACGTCGGTGTACGCCGTCCCGCTCGGCGAGGAGGCCCGCCGCGTGCTGTTCGCGAAGATCACCGAGCTGCGCAAGGTCGGCATCTCGGCGGACTTCGCGTACGGCGGCAAGGGCCTGAAGGGCGCCATGAAGAACGCCAACCGCAGCGGCGCCCGCTACACGATCGTGGCCGGCGAACGCGACCTCGCCGACGGCGTCGTCCAGCTCAAGGACATGGACTCCGGCGAGCAGACGGCGATCGGCGTGCACGAGATCGTGGCGGAACTGGAGTCCCGGCTCGGCTGAGCCGGGCCACGGCAAGAGGGCGCCGGGCGTTCCCGGCGCCCTCTCCTGTTGCGGCAGTCCGTACCGCCTCGCACCGGTCGTCACGGCCGCTGTCCGGTCGTCCACCCCCAACTCGGCCATCAGCTCGGCCCGTTCCCGGTTCTGCCCGATGCGCCACGAAGCACTGGTCGGCCCCGTCCAAGCAGCAGCTCGGGACCACCGACAACGCGGCAGCAGCGGGCGAAGCGCCGTACCGTCTCGCGCACCGTCAACTCCGCGGGCGCGGATTCGTCCTGCCAGACGATTCCGGCACGGGACCTCCACGCGCGCGTGCCCGCCGTCGGGCCCGCGCCGAGGACCGGGACCCCGCCGCCGTCCCGTGACCGGTCGCCCTGAAGGATCTCCACCGTGGTGCCCTGGCCGGCGCCGTCCGATCCGAGCAGGCCGAACACCTCACCGCGCCGGATGCCGGGATCGAGCCCGTCCCACCGCGGTCCCGCCCCCGTACCGCTTGCCCAGCCCGCGGACGTCCACGGCGAGTTCGTTCGCGCGTGTTGTCGCGCCCCCGGGCATCGGCCGGAACCGAACGATCCGTGACCACCGTGCGTACCTCCTTATGTCCTCCGAACGGTGGACACACACGTGCGTGCGGCACAATGAGCCGTGCCCGAAGATGGTCCAACTCTCAAGTGACGGAATCGGCGTGATGAGCAAGACGACAGTCAACGACGTCTCCACGGAGCCGGGTCCCGAGCGTGCCGCCGACGCCCCGCGCGCGGCGGGCGGCAGCCGCGCCTTCGCCCTGCTGCTGGTGATCACCGGCGCCGCCGGGCTGCTGGCCGCCTGGGTCATCACACTCGACAAGAACAAGATCCTCGAGGCCAAGCTCGCCGGGAAGACGTTCACGCCGGGGTGCAGCGTCAACCCGATCGTGTCCTGCGGCAGTGTCATGGAGAGCAAGCAGGCGGCGGCCTTCGGCTTCCCGAACCCCTGGCTAGGCCTGGTCTGCTACGGCATCGTGATCGGCGTCGGCATGAGCCTGCTGGCCCGTGCCCGCTTCCCGCGCTGGTACTGGCTGACCTTCAACTTCGGCACGCTCTTCGGCGTCTGCTTCGTCACCTGGCTGCAGTTCCAGTCCCTGTACCGGATCAACGCGCTGTGCCTGTGGTGCTCGCTGGCCTGGGTCGCCACGATCACCATGTTCTGGTACGTGACCTCGTTCAACGTCCGCAACGACTTCCTGCCGGCCCCCCGCTGGCTGAAGTCCTTCCTCGGTGAGTTCACCTGGGTGGTGCCGGTCACGCACTGCGGCATCATCGCCATGCTGATCCTGACCCGCTGGGGCAGCCAGCTCTGGGCCTGAGCCCGGCCCGGCCGCGTTGTCAGTGCGGTGATTTAGGGTTTTGGGCGTGGAACCCGACCTGTTCACCGCCGCAGCAGAAGAACGCCAGGAGACGGACCCGGCAGCCAGCCCCCTGGCGGTGCGGATGCGCCCGCGTACCCTCGACGAGGTCGTGGGCCAGCAGCATCTGCTGAAGCCCGGCTCCCCGCTGCGCCGGCTGGTCGGCGAGGGCTCCGGCGGCCCGGCCGGACCGTCCTCGGTGATCCTCTGGGGCCCGCCGGGCACCGGCAAGACCACCCTCGCCTACGTCGTCTCCAAGGCGACGAACAAGCGGTTCGTGGAGCTCTCCGCGATCACCGCGGGCGTCAAGGAGGTCCGCGCGGTCATCGACGGCGCCCGCCGCGCCACCGGTGGCTACGGCAAGGAGACCGTCCTCTTCCTGGACGAGATCCACCGCTTCAGCAAGGCCCAGCAGGACTCCCTGCTCCCGGCGGTGGAGAACCGCTGGGTGACCCTGATCGCGGCCACGACCGAGAACCCGTACTTCTCGGTGATCTCCCCCCTGCTCTCCCGCTCCCTCCTGCTGACCCTCGAACCCCTCACCGACGCGGACATCCGGGGCCTGCTCAGGCGCGCCCTGACCGACGAGCGCGGCCTCAAGGACGCCGTCGGCCTCCCCGAGGACACCGAGGAGCACCTGCTGCGCATCGCCGGCGGCGACGCCCGTCGTGCCCTGACCGCGCTGGAGGCGGCCGCGGGAGCCGCCCTGGACAAGGGCGAGAGCGAGATCGGCCTGGAGACGCTGGAGCAGACGGTCGACCGGGCGGCGGTGACGTACGACCGCGACGGCGACCAGCACTACGACGTCGCCAGCGCCCTCATCAAGTCCATCAGGGGCTCCGACGTCGACGCGGCCCTGCACTACCTGGCCCGCATGATCGAGGCCGGCGAGGACCCCCGCTTCATCGCCCGCCGCCTGATGATCTCCGCGAGCGAGGACATCGGCCTGGCCGATCCGAACGCGCTGCCCCTCGCGGTCGCCGCGGCCCAGGCCGTCGCGATGATCGGCTTCCCCGAGGCCGCCCTGACCCTCAGCCACGCCACCATCGCCCTCGCCCTCGCCCCCAAGTCCAACTCGGCGACCATGGCGATCGGCGCCGCCAGGGAGGACGTACGCAAGGGCCTGGCCGGCCCGGTCCCGGCGCATCTGCGCGACGGGCACTACAAGGGCGCCGCCAAGCTCGGCCACGCCCAGGGGTACGTGTATCCGCACGACCTGCCGGAGGGCATCGCCCAGCAGCAGTACGCCCCGGACGCGCTGAAGGACCGCGAGTACTACACCCCGGGGCGGCACGGCGCCGAGGCCAGATACGCCGACGCGGTCGAGTGGACCAGGAAACACCTCGGTCGCAAGCGCTCCTGAGCACCCTGTAGACTGCTCCGAAGTGCTGAGTCCCGCGCTGTCAGAGCGGGACAGCCAGCCGGAGATCCAGTCCGTCACGGACTGACTCCAGGAGCGTCGCGCACCGTCGAACGGTGTCGCGGGCAGCCCACCACCACTCGGAGTTCCGGGGCGGTCGGTGGGCCACTCGCGTGCTGCACGTATGTGCCCAGACCAGGGAAGCGGCTGCCCGGCAGGTCCCCTCGGGACCCGACGGGTTTTCCCGGCTGCGGATGCGACCTCCCTTAACCCTGACGAGCCGAAAACTACGAAAGAGACGAAAGACAGTGGCGAACCAGTCCCGCCCCAAGGTCAAGAAGTCGCGTGCCCTCGGCATCGCGCTGACCCCGAAGGCCGTCAAGTACTTCGAGGCCCGCCCCTACCCGCCGGGTGAGCACGGCCGCGGCCGCAAGCAGAACTCGGACTACAAGGTCCGTCTGCTGGAGAAGCAGCGTCTGCGCGCGCAGTACGACATCTCCGAGCGCCAGCTGGTCCGCGCCTACGAGCGCGCGTCCAAGGTTCAGGGCAAGACCGGTGAGGCCCTGATCGTGGAGCTCGAGCGCCGTCTCGACGCCCTGGTCCTGCGTTCGGGCATCGCCCGCACCATCTACCAGGCCCGTCAGATGGTCGTCCACGGCCACATCCAGGTCAACGGCCAGAAGGTCGACAAGCCGTCCTTCCGCGTCCGTCCGGACGACGTCGTGCAGGTCCGCGACCGCTCGAAGGAGAAGACGCTCTTCACGATCGCCCGTGAGGGTGGCTTCGCCCCCGAGGGCGAGACCCCGCGCTACCTCCAGGTGAACCTCAAGGCCCTGGCGTTCCGCCTGGACCGCGAGCCGAACCGCAAGGAGATCCCGGTGATCTGCGACGAGCAGCTCGTCGTCGAGTACTACGCCCGCTGACCCCAGCCCCGGCGTAGTCCCTCAGCCCGCCGCTTCCTCGCCCTCCGGGGTGAGCGAGGCGGCGGGTTCGCGTTTCCCGGCCCTGCCCGTGCGTGCCGAGGCCGCGCGCCCCGCCGGCACCGCCCGCCGTCCCCCTCACCGCCCCCCGCGCGCTCCTCGCCGCGGTCCGCCGCCCGGACGGTCTGCCCCGCCGCCCCGGGTGGGGTCGGCAGAGCGACCGGAGAGCCCGGCGTCCGTGGCGCCGTCGGACCCGGCGGCGACCGGTGGCAGCGGGCCGCGGGGGGTCGGCAGGGCGTCCAGGGGGCGAACCCCGTCGTGCCCGAGAGCCCGGGCCACGGCCGTCGCGCGGTCCAGGCGGGCGCCTTCACGGACGCACTCCTCATAGCGGACGTCACCCAGGGACCGGCGGGCCATCGCCTCGCAGCGCTCGTGCGGGGCGTTGTAGTACGCCGAGCCGAACAACGGCAGCCCCACCGAGGGCCACATCCGGCCCGCCGCCCCCTGCAGGAGCGCCGCCTCGACCGGGTCGCCCTGGGTCGCGGTCACCAGCGCCAGCAGCTCCACCGACAGCACCGAGCCGAGCAGGTCGTGGAAGGCGTGCGCATTGCGCAGGCACTCCGCGAGCAGCTCGCGCGCCCTGTCCTGGGCGCCGTCCTGCCAGGCCGCGTACGCGAGCACGTACAGCGCGTACGACCGGGCCCAGCGCTCCCCGTGGTCCTCACACACCCGGCGCACGTCCTCGCACAGCCGCACCGCCTCCGGCAGGTCCCCCTGGAAGGCCCGCGTCATCGCCAGCTCCACCTGGCCCATCAGCACGTTGCTGTTGAGCTCGCCGATCTGCCGGTAGCGGTCCAGCGCCGACCGCAGCAGCGTTTCTGCACCGGCCATGTCGTCGGTGACCAGGGCCAGACAGCCGGTGCGGTGCTCGGCGTACGCCACCGCCGTCGGATCGCCGACCCGCTCGGCCTGCTCCCGGCACTCCCGAAGCGCCGTCAGCGCGGGCACGGTGTCACCCTGGAGGATCGCCACATAGCCGAGCACCCACAGCGCCCTCAGCCGCGACTGCTCGTACCCCGACTCCAGCTCCACGCTGCGCGCCAGCCAGCGACGTCCCTCCGCGAGCCGTCCACAGCCCACCCAGCAGAACCAGAGCGACCCCGCCAGATACTGGCCGAGATGGGCCTCCTCCGGCTGCGTCAGACAGAACTCCAGGGCCGCCCGCAGATTGGGCAGCTCCACCTCGACCCGTGCCGCGACCTCGCCCTGCCTCGGCGAGAACCAGTCCAGCTCGCACCAGGTCGCCAGGCCCAGGTACCAGTCCCGGTGCCGTCTGCGCAGCCGGTCCGCGTCCCCGGTCCCCTCCAGCCAGTCGGTGCCGTAGGCCCGGACGGTGTCCAGCATCCGGTAGCGGGGTCCGGCCGGGCTCTCCTCGCGGCTGAGGACGGACTGGGCCAGCAGCTCCGACAACACGTCCAGGACGTCCTCGGCGGCCAGTCCGTCCCCGCTGCACACGTACTCCGCCGCCTCCAGGTCGAAGGTCTGCGCGAACACCGACAGCCGCGCCCACAGCAGCCGCTCGGCGGGCGTGCACAGCTCGTGGCTCCAGCCGATGGCCGTGCGCAGCGTCTGGTGGCGGGACGGCGGGCCACCGGGAACCGGGCGCACGGCTCCGTCGCGGCCGCTCGCGGTCAGCAGCCGGAACCGGTCGTCCAGCCGCTCCAGCAGCTGCGCCGGGGTCAGCGCCCGCAACCGCCCGGCCGCCAGCTCCAGCGCCAGCGGGATCCCCTCCAGCCGACCGCACAGCTCGCGCAGTTCGGGCCCCTCGGACACCGTGAGCCCCTGCTCCCGGGCCCGGTCCGTGAACAGTTCCACCGCCTCGTCCTCGCCGAGCGGCGCCAGCGGGAGCAGCCGCTCGCCCGCCAGCCCCAGCGGTCGCCGGCCCACCGCCAGCACCCGTAGCTCCGGCAGCTTCCGTAACAGCTCCGCCGTCAGCTCGGCACAGGCGTCCACCAGATGCTCGAACCCGTCCAGCACCAGCAGCGCCGGACGGCCGGCGAGATGCTCCAGCAGCGTCTCCCGCGGCGGCCGGGCGGTGTGATCGGTCAGCCCCAGCGCCTCCGCGACCGCGTACTCCACGAACTGCGGATCGCGCACCGGGGCCAGCTCCACCCGCCCGGAGGCGTACTCCCACCCGGCCGCGACCCGCGCGGCCAGCCGGGACTTGCCGACACCGCCGACCCCGGTCACGGTCACCAGCCGCGCCCGTCCGAGCGCGGCCGCCAGTTCGGCGAGCTCGGCCGAGCGCCCGACGAACGTGGTCAGTTCCAGGGGCGGATCGCCATCGGTGAACGGATCTGGGCGCTGAGGACCTCGCATGGGACACGGAGCGTACTGAAGTGTGTTCAATGCGTACAATCGCTTCCCGCAACTCCGACCCGCCACCTGGGAAATCGGGTACGGAGCCCCGGTCCCGGCGCGATAGGCTCGGACACGACTTTTTCGATGGTGAGGCACGTTTCAGGGAGCGGGTGCGCACAGTGTCCGGTGGAGAGGTGGCCGGGATCCTGGTGGCCGTCTTCTGGGCGATCCTGGTCTCCTTCCTCGCGGTGGCCCTCGCGAGGCTGGCCCAGACGCTCAAGGCGACCACCAAGCTCGTGGCGGACGTGACCGACCAGGCCGTCCCGTTGCTCGCCGACGCCTCCGCGGCCGTGCGGTCCGCGCAGACCCAGATCGACCGCGTCGACGCGATCGCCTCCGACGTCCAGGAGGTCACGTCGAACGCCTCCGCGCTGTCGACCACCGTCGCCTCCACCTTCGGCGGCCCGCTGGTCAAGGTCGCGGCCTTCGGCTACGGCGTCCGCCGGGCGCTGGGCGGCCGCAAGGAGGACGTGCCCGCGAAGGCGCCCCGGCGTACCGTGATCGTGGGCCGCACGGTTCCCTCCGCACGACGCAAGCGAAACCTCCGCGGGAAGTAGGGGCTGAGACCGAGCGATGTTCCGCCGTACGTTCTGGTTCACCACAGGTGTCGCCGCCGGTGTGTGGGCCACCACCAAGGTCAACCGCAAGCTCAAGCAGCTGACCCCCGAGAGCCTCGCCGCGACCGCGGCCAACAAGGCCCTGGAGACCGGACAGCGGCTGAAGGACCGAGCGGTGGGCTTCGCCCTCGACGTCCGCGACAACATGGCCCAGCGGGAGGCCGAGCTGGAGGAGGCCCTGGGCATCCAGGACAACCCCGAACTGCCCGCGCCGCGGCGGTACACCGCCATCGAGAACAACCGCAGCAACCCGAAGTACATCGAGAACACGACGTACTCGTACAACCGGAATGAGGACCACTGATGGAGTCGGCCGAGATTCGCCGCCGCTGGCTGAGCTTCTTCGAGGAGCGCGGGCACACCGTCGTCCCTTCGGCGTCGCTCATCGCGGACGACCCGACTCTGCTCCTGGTCCCCGCCGGCATGGTGCCCTTCAAGCCCTACTTCCTGGGCGAGGTCAAGCCGCCGTTCCCGCGCGCCACCAGCGTGCAGAAGTGCGTGCGCACGCCCGACATCGAAGAGGTCGGCAAGACCACCCGCCACGGCACGTTCTTCCAGATGTGCGGCAACTTCTCCTTCGGTGACTACTTCAAGGAAGGCGCCATCAAGTACGCCTGGGAGCTGCTCACCACGCCCCAGGACAAGGGTGGTTACGGCCTGGAGCCGGAGAAGCTCTGGATCACCGTCTACAAGGACGACGACGAGGCCGAGCGTATCTGGCACGAGGTCGTCGGCGTGCCGAAGGAGCGCATCCAGCGCCTCGGCATGAAGGACAACTACTGGTCCATGGGCGTACCCGGCCCGTGCGGTCCCTGCTCCGAGATCAACTACGACCGCGGCCCCGAGTTCGGCGCCGAGGGCGGCCCCGCCGTCAACGACGAGCGGTACGTGGAGATCTGGAACCTCGTCTTCATGCAGTACGAGCGCGGCGAGGGCATCGGCAAGGACAACTTCGAGATCCTCGGCGAGCTGCCGAGCAAGAACATCGACACGGGCCTCGGCCTGGAGCGCCTCGCCATGATTCTGCAGGGCGTGCAGAACATGTACGAGATCGACACCTCCATGGCCGTCATCGAGAAGGCCACCGAGCTGACCGGCGTCCGCTACGGCGACGCCCACGCCTCGGACGTCTCCCTGCGCGTGGTCACCGACCACATGCGCACCGCCACGATGCTCATCGGTGACGGCGTCACCCCGGGCAACGAGGGCCGCGGCTACGTGCTGCGCCGCATCATGCGCCGCGCCATCCGCAACATGCGCCTGCTCGGCGCCACCGGCCCGGTCGTCAAGGACCTCCTCGACACCGTGATCCGGATGATGGGCCAGCAGTACCCGGAGCTGATCACCGACCGCGAGCGCATCGAGAAGGTCGCGATCGCCGAGGAGAACGCCTTCCTCAAGACGCTGAAGGCCGGCACCAACATCCTCGACACCGCCGTCACCGAGACCAAGCAGTCCGGCGGCACGGTCCTCTCCGGCGACAAGGCGTTCCTGCTCCACGACACCTGGGGCTTCCCCATCGACCTCACCCTGGAGATGGCCGCCGAGCAGGGCCTCGCCGTGGACGAGGAGGGCTTCCGCCGCCTGATGAAGGAGCAGCGGGAGCGCGCCAAGGCCGACGCCCAGGCCAAGAAGACCGGCCACGCCGACATGGGCGCGTACCGCGAGATCGCCGACACCGCCGGCGAGACCGACTTCATCGGCTACGGCGACACCGAGGGCGAGACCACCATCGTCGGCATCCTGGTCGACGGCGTCTCCTCGCCGGCCGCCACCGAGGGCGACGAGGTCGAGGTCGTCCTGGACCGCACCCCGTTCTACGCCGAGGGCGGCGGCCAGATCGGTGACACCGGCCGGATCAAGGTCGACTCCGGTGCCGTCATCGAGGTCCGCGACTGCCAGAAGCCGGTCCCGGGTGTGTACGTCCACAAGGGCGTCGTCCAGGTCGGCGAGGTCACCGTCGGCGCCAAGGCCCACGCCTCCATCGACGTCCGCCGTCGCAAGGCCATCGCCCGCGCCCACTCGGCCACGCACCTCACCCACCAGGCCCTGCGCGACGCCCTCGGCCCGACGGCCGCCCAGGCCGGTTCCGAGAACCAGCCCGGCCGCTTCCGCTTCGACTTCGGTTCGCCGTCCGCCGTTCCCACGGCGGTGATGACCGACGTCGAGCAGAAGATCAACGAGGTCCTCGCCCGCGACCTCGACGTGCACGCCGAGGTCATGGGCATCGACGAGGCCAAGAAGCAGGGCGCCATCGCCGAGTTCGGCGAGAAGTACGGCGAGCGCGTCCGTGTGGTGACCATCGGCGACTTCTCCAAGGAGCTGTGCGGCGGTACGCACGTGCACAACACCGCCCAGCTGGGCCTGGTGAAGCTGCTCGGCGAGTCCTCCATCGGCTCGGGTGTCCGTCGTATCGAGGCCCTCGTCGGCGTCGACGCCTACAACTTCCTCGCCCGTGAGCACACCGTCGTGGCCCAGCTCCAGGAGCTGATCAAGGGCCGCCCGGAGGAGCTCCCGGAGAAGGTCTCCGCCATGCTCGGCAAGCTGAAGGACGCCGAGAAGGAGATCGAGAAGTTCCGCGCCGAGAAGGTGCTGCAGGCCGCCGCCGGTCTCGCCGAGTCCGCCAAGGACGTGCGCGGGATCGCCGTCGTCACCGGGCAGGTCCCGGACGGCACCACCCCGGACGACCTGCGCAAGCTGGTCCTCGACGTGCGCGGCCGCATCCAGGGTGGACGCGCCGCCGTGGTCGCCCTCTTCACGGTGAACAACGGCAAGCCGCTCACGGTCATCGCCACCAACGAGGCCGCCCGCGAGCGCGGCCTGAAGGCCGGTGACCTGGTCCGCACCGCCGCCAAGACCCTCGGCGGCGGCGGTGGCGGCAAGCCGGACGTCGCCCAGGGCGGCGGCCAGAACCCGGCCGCCGTCGGCGAGGCCGTCGAGGCCGTCGAGCGCCTCGTCACCGAGACCGCCAAGTGACAGCCGAGTAAGGAAACGGTCGGAAATGCGCAGAGGACGTCGACTTTCGATCGACGTCGGGGACGCCCGGATCGGGGTCGCCTCGTGCGACCCCGACGGCATCCTCGCCACCCCGGTGGAGACCGTCCCCGGCCGGGACATCCCCGCCGCCCACCGCCGTCTTCGTCAACTGGTGGAGGAGTACGAACCGATCGAGGTCGTCGTCGGACTCCCTCGCTCCCTCAAGGGGGGCGAGGGTCCGGCCGCCGTCAAGGTCCGCGCCTTCGCCCAGGAGCTGGCCAAGGGCATCAAGCCGGTCCCGGTGCGCCTGGTGGACGAGCGGATGACGACCGTGACGGCCAGTCAGGGACTGCGTGCCTCGGGCGTGAAGTCCAAGAAGGGCCGGGCCGTCATCGACCAGGCCGCAGCCGTCGTGATCCTGCAGCAGGCCCTCGAATCCGAACGAGTGTCAGGTAAAGCACCCGGCGAGGGCGTCGAAGTGGTCATCTGATCGCGATACGGTAACGTTCCGCGCGATGCGCCGGTGTTCGAACAGCCGGCGCACAGCAAGAGGCGGAACGGAAACGGGCCCGCGGGGCCGCGCGACCGGTCGGCCTCGCGGCTCTAGGGGATCGATGACTGAGTATGGCCGGGGCCCCGGCTCCGAACCGTGGCATCCGCAGGACCCGTTGTACGGGGACGGCGGATGGGAAGGGCAGCAGGCGCACATAGAGCGCCGGCCTGCCTACGGCGGCCACCCGCAGCAGGGATACCCGCAGCAGCCGCAGCCGCAGCCGCAGCCGCAGCCGCAGCAGCCGCAGTACGACGACTGGAACCAGCAACAGCAGTCCGGGTACGGCCACCAGCAGTACCCGTACTACGACGAACAGGGCCATCAGCAGTACGTCGGTCACCCCCAGGAGCAGTACCAGCACCACGGCGGCTGGGACGCGGCCGCCGGCCAGGGTCAGGTGCCGTACGCCGCCGACCCGGGCGACCCGTACGGCCAGCAGCACCTCGCCTACGGCGGACAGCAGCCCGACTTCTACGGCACCGACGACGCCTATCCGCCGCCGCAGCCGCCGGGCCGCAGGCGCCCCGAGCCGGAGCCCGACCCGGAGGAGGAGCCCGAGGAGGAGCAGCACCCCTTCTTCACGGGCGGCGGCGACGATGACGACGACGAGGAGCATGAGCTCCAGAGGCGCAGCGACCGGCGCGGCAAGGGGAAGAAACCCGGCAAGAAGGGGCAGAAGCGACGCAACGGCTGTGCCTGCATGGTCGTCGTCCTGGTCTTCGGCGGCGCTCTCGGCGGGGCCGGTTACTACGGCTACAGGTTCTACCAAAATCGTTTCGCCCCGGCGCCCGACTACCAGGGCGACGGCATCAACCAGTCCGTGACGGTCGAGATTCCCAAGGGCGCGGGCGGCTGGGACATCGGCAACCGCCTGAAGGAGGCCGGGGTCGTCAAGAGCGCCGAGGCCTTCGTGCACGCGCAGAACGACCTTCCGGGGGCCGGCGGAATCCAGGCGGGCGCATATGTCCTGAAGAAGCAGATGTCCGCCGTCAGCGCCGTGAAACTGATGCTCGACCCGAAGAGCCAGAGCTATGTCATCGTGCGGCCGGGCGAGCGCAACGCGAGTGTCTACGACGCGATCGACAAGAAACTCGCGCTTTCCGACGGCACCGCCAAGAAGCTCGCCGAGAAGGAATACAAGAGCCTCGGCCTGCCGACCTGGGCGCTGAACACACAGTACGCCGCCGCCATCAGGGACCCGCTGGAGGGCTTCCTCTTCCCCGGCACCTATCCGGCCGCCAAGGGCATGAAGCCGGACAGCATCCTGAAGCAGATGGTCGCGGACGCCAAGTCCAAGTACGACGCCTACGGCCTCACCTCGAAGGCCCAGGCGTTGGGCCTGAAGAACCCGTTCGAGCTCGTCACCGTCGCGAGCCTGGTCCAGGCCGAGGGCAAGACGCAGGACGACTTCCGCAAGATGGCGGAGGTGGTCTACAACCGTCTCAAGCCCACCAACACCGAGACGAACCAATTCCTGCAGTTCGACTCGACCTACAACTACCTCAAGGGCACCAGTAACATCCGCATCTCCGAGAAGGAGATCAACAGCAACCAGAATCCGTACAACACGTACACCCACAAGGGACTTCCGCCCGGGCCGATCGGCAACCCCGGTGAGGACGCGCTGAAAGCGGCACTGGATCCGACCCGCGACGGGTGGATCTATTTCGTGGCGACCGACGGCCAGAACAATACCGAATTCGCCAAGACCTACGCAGAATTCAAGCAGCTCAAGGAAAAGTTCAATGCCAGCTCGGGCAACTGACGCCCGCCGGGCCGCCGTTCTCGGCAAGCCCATCGCCCACTCGCTCTCCCCGGTGCTGCACCGGGCCGCGTACGACGAACTCGGGCTCACGGACTGGTCGTACGACCGCTTCGAGGTGGACGAGGCCGGTCTGCCCGGCTTCCTCGACGAACTCGGGCCCGAGTGGGCGGGCCTGTCCCTGACCATGCCGCTCAAGCGGGCGGTGATCCCGCTGCTGGACGAGGTCAGCGACACGGCCGCCTCGGTCGACGCGGTCAACACGGTCGTCCTGACCGGGGACGGGCGACGCCTCGGCGACAACACCGACATCCCGGGCATGGTGGCCGCCCTGCGCGAGCACGGCATCGAACAGGTCGACTCCGCCGCGATCCTCGGCGCCGGCGCCACCGCATCCTCCGCACTCGCCGCCCTGGCCCGCGTCTGCACCGGCGAGGTCGTCGCCTACGTCCGCAGCGAGGCCCGCGCCGCCGAGATGCGCCAGTGGGGCGAACGCCTGGACGTGGAGGTGCGCACGGCGGACTGGGCGGACGCCGGGCAGGCCCTGCGCGCCCCGCTGGTGATCGCCACCACCCCGGCCGGTACGACCGACACGCTGGCCGCCGCGGTGCCCGAGCGCCCCGCCACCCTCTTCGACGTGCTCTACGACCCCTGGCCCACCGCGCTGGCGGCCCGCTGGTCCATGTTCGGCGGCGCCGTGGTCAGCGGCCTCGACCTGCTGGTCCACCAGGCCGTCCTCCAGGTCGAGCGGATGACCGGCCGGACCCCGGCGCCCCTGGAGGCCATGCGGCACGCCGGTGAGAAGGCGCTCGCGGCCCGCTGAGCACCCGCGAGAGTCCGCCTGCTGGACCTGCGCCCGGACAACGGCCTCGGACGTGGGAGGATCGGAGGTGGCGGACCGGGGTCGCGCACCTGGTCCGGCCGTCGCCGTACGCGCGGACGCGTGTACGCAGGGCAGTACCGGGCGCGAGCATTGAGGAGCACCGTTGAGCAGGCTGCGTTGGCTGACCGCGGGGGAGTCCCACGGTCCCGCACTTGTCGCGACGCTGGAGGGGCTTCCCGCCGGCGTGCCGATCACCACGGAGATGGTGGCGGACCACCTCGCGCGGCGGCGGCTCGGATACGGCCGCGGTGCGCGCATGAAGTTCGAGCAGGACGAGGTCACCTTCCTGGGTGGTGTCCGGCACGGCCTGACCCTCGGCTCCCCGGTCGCGATCATGGTGGGCAACACCGAGTGGCCCAAGTGGGAGCAGGTCATGGCGGCCGACCCGGTGGATCCGGAGATCCTCGCCGGGCTGGCCCGCAACGCCCCGCTGACCCGCCCGCGTCCCGGCCACGCCGACCTGGCGGGCATGCAGAAGTACGGCTTCGACGAGGCCCGCCCGGTCCTGGAGCGCGCCTCCGCCCGGGAGACGGCCGCCCGGGTGGCGCTGGGCGCGGTCGCCCGGTCGTACCTGAAGGAGACCACGGGCGTCGAGATCGTCTCGCACGTCGTCGAGCTGTGCTCCGTGAAGGCGCCCCAGGGCGTGTACCCCACGCCGGCCGACGTCGAGAAGCTGGACGCCGACCCGCTGCGCTGCCTGGACGCGGACACCTCCAAGGCGATGGTCGCGGAGGTCGACCAGGCCCACAAGGACGGCGACACGCTCGGCGGTGTGGTCGAGGTGCTGGCTTACGGCGTGCCCGTCGGCCTCGGCTCGCACGTCCACTGGGACCGCAAGCTGGACGCCCGTCTCGCCGGCGCCCTGATGGGCATCCAGGCGATCAAGGGCGTCGAGATCGGCGACGGCTTCGAGCTGGCCCGGGTGCCCGGTTCCCAGGCGCATGACGAGATCGTCGGCACGCCCGAGGGCATCCGGCGCGTCTCCGGCCGCTCCGGCGGCACCGAGGGCGGCCTGAGCACCGGCGAGCTGCTGCGCGTGCGGGCCGCAATGAAGCCGATCGCGACCGTGCCGCGCGCGCTGAAGACCGTGGACGTCGCCACCGGCGAGGCCACCCAGGCCCACCACCAGCGCTCCGACGTCTCCGCCGTGCCGGCCGCCGGCATCGTCGCCGAGGCCATGGTCGCGCTCGTCCTCGCGGACGCGGTGGCCGAGAAGTTCGGCGGCGACTCCGTGCCCGAGACCCGCCGCAACGTCCAGTCGTACCTCGACAACCTCCACATCCGGTGAGCGCCGTGCCTGCGGTCGTACTCGTCGGCCCGATGGGCGTCGGCAAGTCCACCGTCGGCCGCCTGCTCGCCGAGCGCCTCGGCCTCGGCTACCGGGACACCGACGAGGACATCGTCGCCACCGAGGGGCGCACCATCGCCGACATCTTCGTCGACGACGGCGAGCCCGCCTTCCGCGCGATCGAGAAGCGGGCCGTGCACACCGCGCTGGCCGAGCACGGGGGCGTCCTCGCGCTCGGCGGCGGCGCCGTCCTCGACGCCGACACGCGCGCCCTGCTCGCCGGGCACCGGGTGGTCTACCTCTCGATGGACGTGGAGGAGGCGGTCCGGCGCACCGGCCTGAACGTGGCCCGGCCACTGCTCGCGGTCAACCCGCGCAAGCAGTGGCGCGAGCTGATGGAGGCGCGGCGGCACCTGTACGAGGAGGTCGCCTCCGCCGTCGTACCGACCGACGGCCGCACCCCCGAAGAGGTCACCCAAGCAGCGCTGGACGCACTGGAGTTGAAGGAAGCATGAGCGAGGCAGTCACCCGGATCCAGGTCGCCGGCACCGCGGGCACCGACCCTTACGAGGTGCTGGTGGGCCGCCAACTCCTGGGCGAGCTGGCCGGGTTGATCGGCGACCGGGCCAAGCGGGTCGCCGTGATCCACCCCGAGGCGCTGGCCGAGACCGGCGACGCGCTCCGCGCCGACCTGGCCGAGCAGGGCTACGAGGCGATCGCCGTCCAGGTGCCCAACGCCGAAGAGGCCAAGACGGCCGAGGTCGCCGCCTACTGCTGGAAGGCCCTGGGCCAGTCCAGCTTCACCCGCTCCGACGTCATCGTCGGCGTGGGCGGCGGCGCGACCACGGACCTCGCCGGTTTCGTCGCCGCGACCTGGCTGCGCGGGGTGCGCTGGATCGCCATCCCCACCACCGTCCTCGCCATGGTGGACGCGGCGGTCGGCGGCAAGACCGGCATCAACACCGCCGAGGGCAAGAACCTCGTCGGCGCCTTCCACCCCCCGGCCGGC
This sequence comes from Streptomyces sp. NPDC048191, assembly GCF_040652655.1. Taxonomy (NCBI): domain Bacteria; kingdom Bacillati; phylum Actinomycetota; class Actinomycetes; order Kitasatosporales; family Streptomycetaceae; genus Streptomyces; species Streptomyces sp. NPDC048191. The sequence goes on along the minus strand of NZ_JBEZMO010000047.1, from coordinate 3,988 downwards.
GTCCTGTGCGACCTGGCCGCCCTGGACTCCCTCGCGGTCAACGACTACGTCTCCGGGCTCGCGGAGGTCATCAAGGCCGGCTTCATCGCCGACCCCGTGATCCTGGACCTGATCGAGTCCGACCCCGAGGGTGCCCGGACCCCGCAGGGCCCGCACACGGCCGAGCTGATCGAGCGCTCGATCCGGGTGAAGGCGGAGGTCGTCTCCTCGGACCTGAAGGAGTCCGGCCTGCGCGAGATCCTCAACTACGGCCACACCCTCGGCCACGCCATCGAGAAGAACGAGCGCTACAAGTGGCGGCACGGCGCCGCGGTCGCGGTCGGCATGCACTTCGCCGCCGAACTGGGCCGCCTGGCCGGCCGGCTGGACGACGCGACGGCGGACCGCCACCGCACGGTCCTGGAAGCGGTCGGTCTCCCGCTGCACTACCGCTACGACCAGTGGCCCAAGCTGCTGGAGACGATGAAGGTCGACAAGAAGTCCCGGGGCGACCTGCTGCGCTTCATCGTCCTGGACGGTCTCGCCAAGCCGACCGTCCTGGAGGGCCCGGACCCGGCCGTCCTGCTCGCCGCGTACGGCGAGGTCGCCAGTTGAGTCCCGTGCTGTTCCGTCCGTCCGTTTCCTGACCTCGACTTCCTTCGCGGAATGGGCACTTCCAGCCGTCCCCGGCCGTTTCACAGAACGACGGCGGGGGACGGTACCGTTCGGTAGGCAGCGAGCCGAAGACGACGAGACGGAGTGGCAACGGATGCAGCACGCAGTGGGGTCTCCGCTGCCGCCGCCCCATCAGCCGGGGCAGGTGCCGCACGCCGGCTGGGTGTCGGCCGCACACCACCCGGGCCCGCACCCGGGAGTCTCCCAGGGACCCGCGCCCGTGCCCCCGCCGCCGGGCTTCCCGGCCCCGTCCGGTGCCGTCCCGCCGACGCCCCCGCAGCCCCCCGCGCCCCAGCCCGCCGCCCCGCCGGCCCCTGATACCACCGGTCACGTCCCGCTGCCTCCCGGCGGTCCGGTCGGCGTGCCCACGGTGCCCCCGGCTCCGGCCGCGGCCCCCGACCCGGTGACCACCACCCTGGCCGTCCTGCTCATCGGCCCGGCCGGTGCGGGCAAGACCAGCGTCGCCAAGTACTGGGCGGACCACCGACGCGTGCCCACCGCCCACATCAGCCTGGACGACGTCCGTGAATGGGTCCGCTCGGGCTTCGCCGACCCCCAGTCCGGCTGGAACGACAACTCCGAGGCCCAGTACCGCCTGGCCCGCCGCACCTGCGGCTTCGCCGCCCGGAACTTCCTCGCCAACGGCATCTCCTGCATCCTCGACGACGCCGTCTTCCCGGACCGCCCGGTCGTCGGCCTCGGCGGCTGGAAGCGGCACGTCGGCCCCGGCCTGCTCCCGGTCGTCATCCTGCCGGGCCTGGACATCGTCCTGGAGCGCAACGCCGAACGCACCGGCAACCGCCGCCTCACCGACGAGGAGGTGGCCCGTATCCACGGCCGCATGGCCGGCTGGTACGGCTCGGGCCTGCCGATCATCGACAACTCCCAGCTGGACGTCCCCGGCACGGCCCGCGTCCTGGACGAGGTCCTGGCCAGGGCCATAGCGAGCCCCCCGAGCTGGTAGGCGGGGGCACCACCCCCCACCTGCCCCGCAACCCCACTCGGCCCCCACGAATCGGCATAACCGCCACAAAACTCCTACGCTCGTCTCATGTCAGAGGTGTACGCGACCCGCCGATCCCGGCTGAGAGACCACTTCACCGCGGCCGGCACCGCGGCAGCGCTCGTCACCCGCCCAGCCAACGTGCGCTACCTCGCCGCCGCAGCCCCGCAGGGCTCCGCGCTGCTGCTCGGCAAGCGCGAGGACCTCCTCGTGTGCACCGGGCCGCCCGAGGACCGTGCCTACGAGGGGCGGCCCGACGAGAACCTGCGCCTGCACGTCCTGCCGCCCAGCGGCGCCGGCGGCGACACGGTGGTCACCGCGGCCGACCTCGCCGTGTCCCAGGACGCCGACTCCCTGGCCGTGGAGGAACACCACCTCACGGTCGCCCGGCACAGAGCGATCGCCTCCGTCGCCCCGCGGCTGCGCCTCGGCGACCTCGGCGGGGCCGTGGAGCAGCTCAGGGTGGTCAAGGACGAGGAGGAGATCTCCTGCCTGCGCATCGGCGCCGAGATCGCCGACCAGGCCCTCGGCGAGCTGCTGGAGTCCATCCTGGTCGGCCGCACCGAACGGCACCTCGCGCTGGAGCTGGAGCGCCGTCTGGTCGACCACGGCGCCGACGGGCCGGCCTTCCCCACGTCCGTCGCCACCGGTCCGAACTCCGGCCGCCGCGGCCACCGCCCCACCGACCGGCGGGTGGAGGAGGGCGACTTCCTCACCGTGTGCCTGGGCGCGACCTACCGCGGCTACCGCTGCGAGATCGGCCGTACGTTCGTCATCGGGACCTCGCCCGCGGACTGGCAGGTCGAGCTGTACGACCTCGTCTTCGCCGCTCAGCGCGCCGGACGGGAGTCCCTGGCGCCCGGCGCCGCCTACGGCGACGTGGACCGCGCGGCCCGCCAGGTGCTGGACTCCGCGGGCTATGCGGAGGCGCTGCCCCCGCTGACCGGACACGGCGTCGGACTCGAAATCGACGAGGACCCGCAGTTGGCCCCCGCCGCCATGGGTAAACTGGACGCTTGCGTGCCGGTCACCGTCGAACCTGGGGTCCACCTCCCGGGCCGGGGCGGTGTCCGGATCGATGACACGCTCGTCGTACGCCCCGAGGCGGACGGCGGACCCGAGCTACTCACCATCACGACCAAGGAGCTGCTCGCGCTCTAGCCTCGCGCTGTGCGCATGCCCCGGGGTCGTACGTCAGTCCAGGAGATTCCGCAACCGTGGCTTCCACGAACGACCTCAAGAACGGCATGGTGCTCAAGCTCGAAGGCGGCCAGCTCTGGTCCGTCGTCGAGTTCCAGCACGTCAAGCCCGGCAAGGGCCCGGCCTTCGTGCGCACCAAGCTGAAGAACGTGCTGTCCGGCAAGGTGGTCGACAAGACCTTCAACGCCGGCGTCAAGGTCGAGACCGCCACTGTCGACAAGCGCGACATGCAGTTCTCGTACATGGACGGCGAGTACTTCGTCTTCATGGACATGGAGACCTACGACCAGCTGCACATCGACCGGAAAGCGGTCGGCGACGCCGCCAACTTCCTCGTCGAGGGCTTCACCGCCACCGTCGCGCAGCACGAGGGCGAGGTGCTCTTCGTCGAGCTCCCGGCCGCCGTCGAGCTGACGATCGCCGAGACCGAGCCGGGCGTCCAGGGCGACCGTTCCACCGGTGGCACCAAGCCCGCCGTCCTGGAGACCGGTCACCAGATCCAGGTCCCGCTCTTCATCACCACCGGTGAGAAGATCAAGGTCGACACCCGCACGAGCGACTACCTCGGCCGGGTGAACAGCTAACCGTGGCTGCCCGCAACACGGCCCGCAAGCGCGCCTTCCAGATCCTCTTCGAGGGCGACCAGCGCGGCGCCGACGTCCTGACGGTCCTCGCGGACTGGGTCCGGCTGTCCCGGTCCGACACCCGGCAGCCGCCGGTCAGCGAGTACACGATGCAGCTCGTGGAGGGCTACGCGGCACACGCGAAGCGCATCGACGAGCTGATCGCCCAGTACGCGGTCGGCTGGACGCTCGACCGGATGCCGGTCGTGGACCGCAACATCCTGCGGCTGGGCGCGTACGAGCTCATCTGGGTCGACGAGACCCCGGACGCCGTCGTCCTGGACGAGATGGTGCAGCTGGCGAAGGAGTTCTCGACGGACGAGTCGCCGTCGTTCGTGAACGGCCTGCTCGGCCGTCTGAAGGAACTCAAGCCGTCCCTGCGCCGGGACGAGGCGTAACCGCCCGGCACGCCGACGCCGGAGGGCCCGCAGCACAGGCGTGCTGCGCTGCCACGCCCGCCCCCTCCGACACGACCACGACCCACCGCCGCACGACGTGACACCGCCCC
>NZ_JBEZMO010000046.1:0-46207 GCF_040652655.1 Streptomyces sp. NPDC048191 | reverse complement strand
GCCCCCCCCGGGGGGGGGCGGGGGGGGGGGGGGGGGGGGGGGGGGGGGGGGGGGGGCCGCCCCGCCGCCGCCAGGAATCCACTGAGGACGACCGGAACAACCAGCAGACGCACCCGGAAATTCGGCATGTCCACCACAGTCCGACGCTCCCCGGACAGCGTCAATACCTTCTGACTCCTGAGTAAGTTGACTATCAGTCAGCCAGGTGCCCGATCGCCCACCCGGCGTGTCACGTTGAGCAGGTACTCCTTCCGGTTCAGCGGGTTGTGGTCGGTGCGCGGCCGCTCCGGGACCGTGCCGCGGGTGACCGGGGCGTAGTGGTCGAACGCCGTCTCCAGCTCCCCCTCGCCTCGGGTGAGCCCGGGCAGCCGCTGCTCGAGCTCGTGCACCCGCGCGGCCGGCACCGTGCCCTCCAGCACACAGGCCGCGCCGAGCGCGCCGGTGGTCTCCGGTACGGCGCCCAGCCGGGCCAGCACCGGAAGCAGACCGCCGAGCGTGTCGGCCGGGGCCTCGAGCCGGAAGCGGTGCATGGGCTCCTGCACCCGGGTCCCGGCCCGGCGCAGCGCCTCGGTCAGGACCAGCGGGGTCAGGCCCCGGAAGTCGTACCCGGTGCTCGACATGCTCTTGTCGAAGCCCTGGTGGGCGTGGCTCTGCCGGGGCGAGTAGCCGGAGTGGGTCATGGTGACCGTGCAGTCGGGGATGCGCCAGCCGTGCAGCCCCTGCCCGAGCGTCTCGCGGACGGTGTCCTCGACGGCCTTGAAGAAGGCGTACGGCATCGAGCCCAGCTCCACCTCCAGCCGGAACGCCACGCCCGCGCCGGGCGGGGCGGGCTCGACCCGCAGGCCGACCGTGGCCAGGAAGGGATTGGCGTCCTTCTTGTTGAATTCCACGGCGTGACCGATGCCGACGGGCCGTTCGACGCACAGGGTCGTCGTCTCGCGGAAGGTGACGTCCAGGCCGTACTCCTCGGCGAGGGTCGCCTGGATCACCTCCTTCTGGACCTCGCCGTAGAGGGACACGGAGGTCTCCCCGCGCAGTTCGTCATGGCGGACGTCGATGAGCGGGTCCTGTTCGGCGAGCTGGGTGAGCGCGAGGTGCAGGGAGCGCCGGCCGGCGCCGGGACCGGGCACGACGACGGTCTCCAGGGTGGGCGGCGCGAAGTGGTAGGCGTGGGCCGCCCGCGGCCGGCCGAGCACGTCGCCGATCCGGATGCCACCGAGTCCCCACACCTTCACGATCCGCCCCGCACCGGCACTGTCGCGCCTCACGTCCGTGCCGCACTCGAACACACTGATCCCGGTGACCCGCGCCTCGGCCCACCGCCGCTCCCCCGACCCGCCCGGCGACCGCCGGTCGAGCCCCCGCCCGTTCCCACGTCCACCTGCGTCCACCCCCAGCTCACATTCCGCGGCATCCCGACCCTCCGCCCGTCCATCGGCGTCCCGCCCCACCGCAGCGCCGTCGGCAACCCGGTCGCGCACCCGCCCATCGACAGCCCCGGCCTCCGCTCGGCCGTCCGCGGCGTGTGTCTCCACGTGACGGGCGGCGGCCCGTTCCTGCACCGAGCCGCCGCGGGTCCGGCCCCTCCCCTGACCCTCGCAGGTCCGGCCACTCCCCCCGCCCTCGCAGGTCCGGCCGCTCCCCCGGCCGTCGGCGGTCCGCTTCGCCATCCGGCCACCGGAGATCCGCTCCCCAAGGGGATCTGCGAAGGCCCGCTCCCCCACCGGATCACCCGTGCCCCACTCCCCAAAGGGACCTCCGGAGGCCCACTCCCCCACCCGACCACCGGTGCCCCACTCCCCCTCCCGACCAGCGGGGACCCCCTCCCCCGCTCGGCCACCGGCCGCCCGCTCCCCCACCCCGCCACCGTCCTCAGCTCGCTCTCCTCCCCCGGCTCCGAACGGGATCCGGTCGCGGATGCGGAGGGTGCCGGAGAAGAGGCGGGCGTAGGCCACCTTTTCCCCCGCCGGGCCGCGTTCGACCTTGAAGACCGTGGCCGACAGGGGACCCGCCGGGTCGCCGGTGGCGGTGGGCAGCAGGCGCTCGATGCCGGCGATCAGCTCGGGCACGCCCGCTCCGGTGATGGCGGAGCCGAAGTACACCGGATGGACCAGCGTGCGCCGGGTCTGGGCGGCGAGGGCGGTGTGCAGGCGGGTGTCGGTCACCCCACCGTCGAGGTAGGCGGCGAGCAGATCGTCGTCGTGGTCGGCGAGCACGTCCAGCGCGGCCGGTCCGAGGCGGGCGGCGAAACGGGCCGTGGGCGTACCCGGTTCGGCCGGCTCCCCCATGGGGACGAGCGGTACGGACAGCTTGCGAGCCATCTGGGCGAGCACGGCGGCGCCGTCCGCACCACGTCGGTCGATCTTGTTCACGAAGATCAGCGTGGGAATCCCCAGCCGCCGCAGGGTGCGCATCAGCACACGTGTCTGCGCCTGGACACCCTCCACGGCCGAGACGACCAGGACCGCGCCGTCGAGCACGCCGAGCACCCGCTCGACCTCGGCGATGAAGTCCGGGTGTCCTGGGGTGTCGATGAGATTGACGGTGACCCCGTCGAGCGGGAACGACACGACGGCGGACTTGATGGTGATGCCGCGCCGGCGCTCCAGCGCGAGGGTGTCGGTGGTGGTGCTGCCGGCGTCGACGCTGCCGATCTCGTCGATCACACCGGCGGTGTGCAGCAGCCGTTCGGTCAGGCTGGTCTTACCGGCGTCGACATGGGCGAGAATTCCGAGATTGAGCAGATGCACTGAGCGTGATGTCCTTCGGCACGGGGTGGGTTCCTTCCTGGATGGACATGCACGCAGCGCGCATCGCTGGTCCTCTCTGTGTGACAACGGGTACCGCGCAGTGCAGCAGACCCGGCACCGAGCGGCAATGGATTAACGCTCAATAAAAGCCTTCCGCAGCACTCGCCGTGACCAGAGCGCGGTCGTAGGGTGACGGCTGGGAGCGCGGCGATTCCGCGCTGCTCGGGCAGCAGATGCGCCGCCTGCACGCCCTTGCCCACCAGGTGGTCTGGGCGAACCCCCGCAAGGCGCGGCCCGGTTACGCGCCGCCGGCGGCCGGGATGGCGGCGGCGCTGCCCAGTGTGGACGCCTTCGTCGAAGGCCACAGCCTGGCGGCGCTGGAGCGGCTCGCGGCCGTGGTGCGCGGCGCGGAGGCCCACGGGGCACGGGTGAGAGGAGCGGATCGTGCGTGAGGTTCTGCCGGCGCTGGCCCGCTGGCACGCGGCCGGGATCCCGTTCGGTCTGGCCACGGTCGTCGCGGTCAGCCGCAGCGCCCCGCGCGGCCCCGGCGCCGCGATGGCGGTGGGCCCGGACGACGAGGTCGTGGGAAGTGTGTCCGGGGGCTGTGTGGAGGGGGCGGTGTTCGAGCTCGCGCAGGAGGTCGTGGCGAGCGGCGAGGCCCGCCTGGAGACCTTCGGCTACAGCGACGAGGACGCCTTCGCGGTCGGGCTCACCTGCGGCGGTGAGATCACCGTGCTGGTACGGCCGGTGTCGCCCGCGTCGGACCCGGCGCTCGGCGCGGTCGCCGCGTCGGTCGCCGCGGGCGAGCCGGTGACCGTGGCCACGGTGGTGGACGGACCGGCGCCGCGCGGCGCCACGCTCGCCGTCTGGCCGGACCGCGCGGACGGCACGCTCGGGGCGAGCGGCCTCGACGTGGCCGTCACCGCCGACGCGCGCGGCGAACTCGCGCTCGGCGCCTCGCTGCTCAGGCACTACGGACCGCGCGGCGAACGCCGCGAGGACGACGTCACCGTGTTCCTCCAGTCGTTCGCGCCGCCGCCGCGCATGCTGGTCTTCGGTGCGATCGACTACGCGGCCGCGGTGGCCCGCATCGGCGACTTCCTCGGCTACCGGGTCACCGTGTGCGACGCCCGCCCGGTCTTCGCCACACCGAAGCGCTTCCCGGCGGGCGTCGAGGTCGTGGTCGACTGGCCGCACCGCTATCTCGCGGGCACCGAGACCGACGACCGCACGGTGCTCTGCGTCCTCACCCACGACCCGAAGTTCGACGTACCGCTGCTGCGTGAGGCCCTGCGCCGGCCGGCCGCCTACATCGGGGCGATGGGCAGCCGGCGTACCCACGAGGAGCGGCGCGAACGGCTCGCCGGCACCGGTCTGAGCGAGGCCGAACTGTCCCGGCTGCGCTCACCGCTCGGCCTCGACCTCGGGGCCCGTACCCCCGAGGAGGTCGCCGTCTCCGTCGCCGCCGAGATCGTGGCCCTGCGCTGGGGCGGCAGCGGCGCGCCCCTGACCACCACCGCCGGAGCCATTCACCCGAGCGCGGTCTGACGCCTCCGGAAGGAGCACCCGATGGAGCCACACCACGAGTTCACGGTCCCCGTCCCGGTCGACGACGCCTGGCCGGCCCTTCTCGACAGCGAACGGGTCGCGTCCTGCCTGCCGGGCGCGGTGGTGGAGGACTACGACGGGACGGCCGGTCGCCGGGCGGGCGGTGGCCCTGGCGGCCGCTGTTGCCGTGCTGGCATGGGCCGCGGCCCGGCTGCGACGGCGCCTGCGAGGACGGCGCACCCCTCGGCGCCGGTGACGCGCGACGCCCCAGCGGCGCGGGAAGGAGGCGACCGTCCAGCGGCCGAGCCGCGCCGGTCCCGGCGGACGCGTGAGTGATCCGGCCCGGAGCGCCCCGTCCCTCACCACCGCCCCGCCCGCAGCGCACCCGGCAACAACGCGAAGGCCAGTACGGCGGCGACCGCGTACAGACAGGCCGAGGCGACGGCCACCGCGTGGAAGCCCGGGAGGAAACGGGCCGGGTCCGAGGCCGCGCCGGCCACCGCGCCCGCCACCGCGATCCCGATCGCACCGCCCGTCTGCCGGGCGGTGTTGTTGACGGCCGAGGCGAGCCCGGCACGCTCGCCCGGCACGGCCGAGATCGCCGCGGCGACGACGGCCGGGGTGACCAGTCCGAGCCCGACGCCCCACAGCAGGAACGCCACGAGCAGCACCGGATAGCCCGCGTGCGGTGTGGCACGCGGCAGCAGCGCGAGTCCGGCCGCGGCGACCAGGAAGCCCGCGCCGGCCGGGAGGCGGGAGCCGATCCGGCTCGTGATGCGGCCGCCGAGCGGCGCGAGCACGGCGAGCGGCGCGAACAGCGGGACGAGCATGAGCCCGGCGAGGAGCACGGAGTGGTGCTGCACCGACTGCAGGAACAGCGTCAGCACGAACAGCGTGCCCAGGGTGCACAGGTTCATGATCCCGGCGGCCGTGTTGGCGGCGCCGAAGGCCGACCGGCGCAGCAGCGCGAGGGGCAGCATCGCGTCGTCGCCGCGCCGTGACTCGACCACGCCCAGCGCCACCAGGGCGGCGACGGCGATCACCGCGGCCGTCAGGACCTCGGGCGCGGCCGCGCCGAGGCGGCCGCCCTCGATGAAGGCGAAGGTGACGGCGAGCAGCGCCAGGGCGCCGAGCAGCATGCCGGGCAGATCCAGCCGTCGGGCCTGTTCCTCCCGGCTCTCCTGCACGACGGCAGCCGACCAGATCAGCGCCGGCACCACGATCGGCACGTTGACCAGGAAGATCGCGCGCCAGCCGAGCCACTCGGTGAGCAGGCCGCCGAGCAACGGCCCCGCGGGCAGGGCCAGGCTGCCGACGCCGGCCCACACGCCGATCGCGCGGGCCCGCTCGGCCTCGTCCGGGAAGACCCGGCCGATGATGGCGAGCGTGCCCGGCAGCAGCAGCGCGGCACCGACGCCCTGGACCACGCGGGCGGCGACGAGCACGGGCACGCCGGGGGCCAGCCCACAGGCCAGGGATCCCGCGCCGAACACGGCGAACCCGGTCAGGACGACGCGCCGGTGGCCGTACAGGTCCCCGGCGGTGCCGCTGGTGAGCATGAGCGCGGCGAGCGCAAGCGCGTAGCCGTCGACGACCCACTGCAGTCCGCCCACGTCCGCGCCGAGTCCCGAGCCGATCCGCGGCAGGGCGACGTTGACGATCGTCACGTCGAGCAGCACCAGGAAGTATCCGGCGCACATGACGAGGAGCACGGTGTGCGGGGAAGCGGCGCGCGAGGCGGGCCGCACCGCGCGCCGCAGCAGTGTCGCCGGTGTGTGAGGCATGCCCCACGGGTACCACCCAGCACCGACGACGATGCCGCTCCGGGTCCGTTACCGCTGCGGCAGCCGGTGCAGGGTGACGTCGGTGAGTGTTCCGTCGGTCAGGGTCGCGGTGAGGTAGGTGCAGTGCGGCTGGCGGCGCCGGTCGGTCGGCGAGCCGGGGTTGAGCAGGCGCAGGCCGGTCGCGGCGGTGGTGTCCCAGGGGATGTGGCTGTGGCCGAAGACCAGGACGTCGAGGTCGGGGAAGCGGGCGGCGCAGCGGGCCTCGCGGCCCTGGGCGGGACCGGTCTCGTGGACCACGCCGAAGCGCAGGCCGTCCAGTTCGGCGTACGCCACCTCGGGGAGCCGGGCCCGCAGCTCCGGTCCGTCGTTGTTGCCGTGGACCGCGACGAGCCGGCGGCTGCGGCTCTCCAGCAGGTCGAGGGTGGCGGTGTCGACCCAGTCCCCCGCGTGGAAGACGACGTCCGCGTGCGGGAGTTCGGCCAGCAGCGGCTCGGGGAGCCGCTTGGCGCGCTTGGGCAGATGGGTGTCGGACATGAGCAGGAGGCGCACGCCGTCAGCCTAGGCGGCGGGCGAGGCCAGCCGGCGCAGGCCGCGTACGGCGCAGAGCAGCGCGGCGCTCGTGCCGACGGCGGTGACGGCGGGGTGCCGTGCCAGCGTCTGCTGCCAGGAGCGGGCGTGCGCGCTGTCGTCGAAGGCGCCGTGGGCGCCCTGGTCCTCGGTGGGGTCCTGGTCCACGGGTGCGAAGAGGTTGTCCAGGCCGGCGGGCGGGACGCGGTCGGTCTGCTGGGAGTCGAAGCCGGTGCGGGCGAGGTAGCGGTCGAGCAGGGCCGGGGCGATCCGGTTGGCCCAGATGGTGGCCACCGTGCTGGCGCCGACCAGGTACTGCTTGCGGCGCGGGTGGTCGGCCGCGTGCACCACGCCCCGGGCGGCGACCTCCGGCTGGTAGATCGGCGGCACCGGCATCGGGTGCCGGGACAGCCGGGAGCGGACCCATTCGAACTGGGGGGTGTTGACCGCGGGCATCTGGACGACGGTGACATGGACGTGGCTGCCGCGGTGCAGCAGTTCCGTGCGCAGCGAGGAGGTGAAGCCGTTGATGGCGTGCTTGGCGCCGCAGTACGCCGACTGCAGCGGGATCGACCGTTCCCCGAGCGCCGAGCCGACCTGCACGACGGTGCCCCGGTCCCGGGGCAGCATGCGCTTCAGGGCCGAGCGGGTGCCGTTGACGAAGCCGAGGTAGGTGACGTCGGTGATCCGCCGGAACTCCTCGGGGGTGATCTCGTCGAAGGGCGCGAACACGCTGGCGAAGCCGCAGTTGACCCATACGTCGAGCGGGCCGAACTCCTTTTCCGCGGCCTCGGCGACGGCCTCCACCTGGGCCTGGTCCGCCATGTCGGCCGCCTGGACGAGGGGGCGTCCGCCGAGGGCCGCGACCTCGTCCGCCGCCGCCTGGAGGCCGCCCTCGCCGCGCGCGACCAGGACGACGTTCGCGCCGCGCCCGCCGTACAGACGGGCGGTGGCGCGTCCGATCCCGGCACTGGCGCCGGTGATGACGACGGTCGTGGGCATGGTCATCTCCTTTCCCCCAGGGGGACTTCACTCCGCCCGGTACGGTGCGGCCGGTTCCGCCACGGGACTCGGCCCGGGCCCGGGCGTGCCGTCGGCGCCCGGCGTGCTGGTCGTTGGTGCGGGGCACGTCGTGGGCCGGCCGCTGACGGTGGCGGCCGGGGCGCAGGTGGCCGAGGCCGGTGGTGGTGCCGGGGCGTGCGGCGGCCGGGACGACGGTGGTCCTGTCCCGGGCGAGGGCGTCGGTGGGGACGGTGTAGGCGTCGTCGACGGTCGGGCGGTCGGTCACGTCGCCTCCTCAGGCCCGGCGCCGCGCCCCGAGCACCGCACCGCCGGCGGCCAGGGCGGTGACGGTCGCCGTCGTCGCCCAGCGGACCGTGCGCGAGGGCTCGGGCGGGCGGTCGGCCAGGCGTTCCGGGTGGTCGCTCGGCAGGTTGCCGTCGAGGGCGAGGGCCAGTACCTCGGCGAGGTGCAGGGCACGGCGGCCGGTGCCGCCCTGCTCGATCTGGGTACGGCAGCTGAATCCGTCGGCGAGGACCAGGCTGTCGGGTGCGGCCCCGCGTACGGCGGGCAGGACACCCTGTTCGGCGACGGCCACGGAGACCTCGTGGTGGCCGCGTTCGAAGCCGAAGTTGCCGGCGAGTCCGCAGCAGCCCTCGTCCAGGACCTCGGCGTCCAGGTGGGCGCGGCGCATCAGCTCGCGGTCGGCGTCGAACTTCATGACGGCGTGCTGGTGGCAGTGGGTCTGTACGGTGGCCTGCCGGGCGAGCTGCGGTGGCTGCCAGCCGTCGGGGGCGTGGTGGACGAGTTGTTCGGCGAAGGTGCGGACCTGGCCGGCCAGCCGCTGCACGTCCTGGTCGGCGGGCATGAGCTCGGGGGCGTCGGCGCGGAAGACGGCCGTGCAGGACGGTTCCAGGCCGATGACGGGGGTGCCGGCCTCCAGGTAGGGGCGCAGCACTCCGAGGGTGCGGGTCAACACCCGTTTCGCGACGGTGAGTTGGCCGGTGGAGATCCAGGTCAGGCCGCAGCACACCGGCTCGGTGGGCACGGCGACCCGGAAGCCCGCGTCCTCGAGGACCCGTACGGCGGACTTCGCGATCGCGGGATGGAAGTAGGTGCTGAAGGTGTCGGGCCACAGCACCACGGTGCGCGGGTCGGCCGGGTCCGGCTGCTCCCAGTTGTGGGCCTGCCACCACTGCAGGAAGGACTCCTGGGCGAACACGGGTGCCGAGCGTGCCCCGTCGATCCCGGCCAGCCGCTTGCCCAGGGTGGCCAGGCCGGGCGCGTGCAGCGCGGAGTTGAGCAGGAAGGGGGCGATCCGCGACAGCCGCGCCCACAGCGGGAGGTAGCCCATGGAGTAGTGGGCGGCGGGACGCGGCCGGCCCTCGTAGTGGTGGGCGAGGAACTCGGCCTTGAGGGTGGCCATGTCGACGCCCGTCGGGCAGTCGGACTTGCAGCCCTTGCAGGCCAGGCACAGGTCGAGCGCGTCGCGTACGGCGGTGGAGCGCCAGCCGTCCTGGATCGCGGAGTCGGCGTGGCCGTTCAGCATCTCGAAGAGCAGCCGGGCCCGGCCGCGGGTGGAGTGCTCCTCCTCCAGGGTGGCCCGGTAGGAGGGGCACATCACCCCACCGGAGTGGCTGCGGCAGTTGCCGATGCCGACGCAGCGCATCACCGCGCGGTTGAAGGAGTGCTCGTCCTCGGGGAAGTCGAAGTGGGTGGAGGGGGTGGCCGGCCGCCAGCCGGGACCGAGCCGCAGCTGTCCGTCGACGGGGTTGGGGCGGACGATCTTTCCGGGGTTCATCCGGTCGCGGGGGTCGAAGAGGGCCTTCAGCTCGCCGAAGGCGGTCACCAGCCGCTCGCCGAACATCCGGGTGAGCAGTTCGCCGCGGGACTGGCCGTCGCCGTGCTCGCCGGACAGCGAGCCGCCGTAGGAGGCCACGAGGTCGGCGGCGCGCTCCACGAAACGGCGGAAGTCCGCCACGCCGTCGGCGGTGCGCAGGCCGAAGGGGATGCGGGTGTGGACGCAGCCCTGCCCGAAGTGGCCGTACAGGGACGGGTGGTCGTAGTCGAACTCCTCGAAGAGTCCCTTCAGGTCGCGCAGGTAGTCGCCGAGCCGCTCGGGCGGGACGGCGGAGTCCTCCCAGCCCTCCCAGGTCTCCCGGTCGTCCGGCGGGCGTGCGGTGACCCCGAGTCCGGCCTCGCGGGCCCTGAGCATCTTCTGCTCGCGCTCGGGCTGGTCGGAGAAGGCGACCCGCCCGTCCTTCTCGTCCCGGTCGATGGCGCGCAGCAGGGCGTGGGCCTGCTCGTCGACGTCCTCCTGGCTGTCGCCGCTGTACTGCACCATCAGCCAGCTGTCGCCCTCCGGCAGCACGGCGAGCGAGTCGAGATAGGCGCCCTCCTCGCGCATCAGCTGTGCCATCCGGCCGTCCAGCGCCTCCAGTTGGGTGGGCGAGCAGTGCTCCAGCAGGCGGGACACGTCGTCGGCGGCGGCGCAGATGTCGTCGTAGCCGAGGACCAGCAGCGACTGGTACGGCGGCACCGGGACGAGGTCGAGTTCGGCGCGCAGGACGGTGACCAGGGTGCCCTCGCTGCCGACGAGTGCCTTGGCCACGTCGAAGCCGTTCTCGGGCAGCAAGGAGTCGAGGTTGTAGCCGGAGACGCGGCGCGGAATCTTGGGGTAGCCGCGGCGGATGTCGGCGAGGTATTCGCCGGCGATGCGGTCGAGGCCGCCGTAGAGCTCGGCGAGCCGGCCGCCGGCGGCGGCGATCCGGGCGCGCTCGTCGGGCGGCGTGGGGCCGACCCAGGCGCGCTGTCCGTCATAGGTGAGGATCTCCAGGCCCCGGACGTTGTCGACGGTCTTGCCGTACGCCTGCGCGGAGGAGCCGCAGGAGTTGTTGCCGATCATGCCGCCGAGCGCACAGTGGCTGTGGGTGGACGGCTTCGGCCCGAACTGCAGCTGGTGCGAGGCGAGTTGACGGTTGAGTTCGTCGAGGACGATCCCGGGCTCCACCACGCAGGTGCGCCGCTCGGGGTCGACGGAGATCAGCCGGGTGCAGTACTTGCTCCAGTCGACCACCACGGCGGTGTTGGTGGACTGTCCGGCCAGGCTGGTGCCGCCGCCCCGGGAGAGGACGGGGGCGTCGAAGCGTGCGCACACCGACAGCGCCCGGGCACCCGCCTCCACCGTGCGGGGGACGACGACGCCCAGGGGGACCTGCCGGTAGTTCGAACCGTCCGTGGCGTACGCACCGCGGCTGCCGGCGTCGAAGCGGACCTCGGCGTCCACCTCGGCGCGGAGAGCGGTCTCCAGCCCGGACATGTCCGGAGGGGTCATCTGCGCTCCTCGGGTTCACCCACGTGCTGCCCTGTTCGAGGACGGGCGAGTACCCGGCAATTCGCCAGGCAAAACTGAACAGCCTGGACTGGACAGTTTGCCCCTGCCGGTCCTAGGGTGGGAGCCATGGCCGACATCTCCGACTCCGCCGCCCGCGCCGCACGCGATCTGCGCGTGGTGTTCAGCCGGCTGCGGCGCCGTATCCGCGAGGTAGCGCAGGACACCGACCTCAGCCCCTCGCAGGAGTCGGCGCTCACCCTGGTCGGCAAGCACGGCGCCGCCACGGCCAGCGCGCTCGCCGCCGCCGAGGGCGTACGGCCGCAGTCGATGGCGACCACGCTGGCCGCACTGGACCAGCACGGGCTGATCCGGCGCGCCCCCGACCCGGACGACGGCCGCCGCCAGCTGGTCACCCTGACCGACGCCGGGCGGGCCCGCGTCGAGGGCAACCGGCAGATCCGCGAGGAGTGGCTGGCCCGCGCCTTCCAGGACCGCTACACGGAGGAGGAGCGGCAGACGGTGCTGGCGGCACTGGAGCTGATGGAACGGCTCTCGCGGTCGTGATACCGAGGCTCAGCGCACGTACCGGGCAGGCCGCCCGCCCCTCCCCCACCGGATTCGACCGCCGGCTGATCCCGCCGATGCTGTTCGGCTCGGTCCTCAATCCGGTCAACTCCTCGATGATCGCCGTGGCCCTGGTGCCGATCGGCGTCGCCTTCGGGGCCCCGCCCGCCGAGACCGCCTGGCTGGTCTCGGCGCTCTATCTGGCCACGGCCGTCGGACAGCCCGTCATCGGCCGCCTGGTGGACATGTACGGCCCGCGCCGGCTCTACCTCGCCGGTACGGCGCTCGTCGGCGTCGCCGGTGTGCTCGGCGCGCTCGCTCCCTCGCTGGGGGCGCTGATCGCGGCGCGGGTGCTGCTGGGCTTCGGGACCTCGGCGGCGTACCCGGCGGCCATGCGGCTGACCCGCAGCGAGGCCGAACGCACCGGGCAGGACAGCCCGGCCGGGGTGCTGACCGCGCTGGCCGTCGCCAACCAGACGGTGGCCGTCGTCGGCCCCGCGCTCGGTGGCCTGCTGATCGGCCTGGGCGGCTGGCGTGCCGTGTTCACCGTCAACGTGCCGCTCTCGGCGGCCTGCCTGGTGCTCGGCACGCTACGGCTGCCCCGCTCCCGGCCGGCCCGGCGGCGGGGCGTGGACCTGCCCGGCATGGCGCTGTTCGCGCTGCTCCTGCTCTCGCTGATGCTGTTCCTGATGGACCCGCGGACAGGGCACTGGTACCTGCCGGTGCTGTCGGCCGCCGCCGCGGCGGGTTTCGCGGCGCGCGAGCTGCGCGTGCGGGACCCGTTCGTCGACCTGCGCGTCCTCGGCGGCAACGGCCCGCTGCTCACCACCTATCTGCGTCAGCTGCTCGCCTACACCACCTCGTACGCCTTCATGTACGGCTACACGCAGTGGCTGGAGCAGGGGCGCGGGCTGACCGCCTCCACCGCCGGGCTGACGCTGCTGCCGCTGTCGGTGTCCGCGCTGATCGTGTCCACGCTCACCGGGCGCCGGGAGGCGGTGCGGGCCAAGCTGCTCGCCGGCTCGGCACTCCAGGTGGCGGGCTGTGCCCTGCTGCTCTTGGTGCGCGCCGACAGCCCGCTGTGGCTGCTGCTCGCGGTCGGCGCGGTCCTCGGCGTCCCGTCGGGCCTGATCGGCCTGGCCACGCAGAACGCCCTGTACCGGCAGGCCGACCCGGAGCGGATCGCCTCCGCGGCCGGACTGCTGAGGACCTTCATGTACCTCGGCGCGCTGGGCGCGTCCGCCGCGACCGCGGCGTTCTACCCGCACCGCGCCGACACGGCCGGGCTGCACGGCCTGGCCCTGTTCATGCTCGCCGGCTCCGCCCTGTTGCTGGCGACGACACTGCCGGACCGCTCCCTCGGCCGGCTCGTCCCCGCACCGACCACCACCCCTGGAAAGGCCTGACCGACTCATGTCGCTCACCACGCTCGACCCCCGTACCGCCCTCGTCGTGATCGACCTGCAGAACGGCATCGTCGGCATGCCGGTGCAGCCGCACGCGGCCTCGGACGTCGTGGCCCGCACGGCCGAACTGGCCGAGGCGTTCCGGTCCCGGAACCTGCCCGTGGTCCTGGTCCGCGTCTCCTTCGCCGCCGACGGCGCCGACGCCGTCCCGGGCCGCACCGAGCGCGGGCCGCGCGGCCTCGCCTTCCCGGAGGGCTGGGACCTCGTCGTCGACGAACTGTCCGGCCACGCCGGCGACATCCACGTCACCAAGCACAACTGGAGCGCCCTGTACGGCACCGGCCTGGACGCCCAGCTGCGCCGCCGCGGCATCACCCAGATCGTGCTGACCGGCATCGCCACCAGCATCGGCGTGGAGTCCACCGCCCGGGACGCCTACGCCCACGGTTACCACGTCACCCTCGCCACCGACGCGATGTCCGACGCCGACGCCGGGGCGCACGCGAACAGCGTCGAGCGGATCTTCCCGCGGCTCGGCGAGAGCGGCACGACGGCCGAGATCCTGGAACTGCTCGCCAAGACCCACGCCTGACCGGCCGGCCCGGCCCCTTGCGCGGGGTCCCCGTACCCCCTGCGCAAGGGGCCGGGTTAGCATTCGGCCACGCCCACCGTGCCACCGAGGCAACGGCAAGCGAACAAAGGGGGCTTGGAGCCGGATGCCGGTCAAGGTCAGCGTCATCGTCCCCGTGTACAACCCGGGGCCGTACATCGAGGACTGCATCGCCTCGCTGCTGCGCCAGTCGCTGCCTCCCGACGCCTACGAAGTGATCTTCGTGGACGACGGCTCCACCGACGCCACCCCGGCCCGCCTGGACGCGCTCGCCGCCGAGCACCCGCACATACGCGTCATCCACCAGGAGAACTCCGGCTGGTCCGGCAAGCCCCGCAACGTCGGTGTCGAGGCCTCCCGCGGCGAGTTCGTGATGTTCGTCGACAACGACGACCGGCTCGGCGACGAGGCCCTGGAGCGGATGTACGACTACGGGGTCGCGAACAAGGCCGACGTGATCGTCGGCAAGATGGCCGGAAAGGGCCGCCCGGTGCCGGTGGAGCTGTTCCGCCGCAACCACCCGCACGCCACGGTGGACAACGCGCCGCTCATCGACAGCCTGACCCCGCACAAGATGTTCCGGCGCTCCTTCCTGGACCGCACCGGACTGCGCTTCCCCGAGGGCCGGCGGCGCCTGGAGGACCACGTCTTCGTCACCGAGGCGTATCTGCGCGCGGACAACGTCTCGGTGCTCAGCGACTACGTCTGCTACTACCACCTCAAACGTGACGACGCCTCCAACGCCGGCTTCCAGCGCTTCGACCCGGTCGGCTACTTCGCCAACCTGCGCGAGGCCCTCGACGTGGTCGAGCGTCACACCGAGCCGGGCCCCCTGCGCGACAGGCTGCTGCGCCGCTGGCTGCGGGTGGAGATGGTCGAGCGGATGAGCGGGCGCCGGCTGCTGGCGATGCCCGAGGACCACCGGCGCGAGCTGCTGCGGGAGATGCACAAGGTCGTCGTCGAGCGCTTCGGCCCCGAAGTCGCCCCCGGACTGCGTCCGGCCCAGCGGATCGTGGCCGCGCTGATCCGCGAGGACCGCTACGACGACCTGGTCGCCCACGCCGAGTGGGAGGCCGGGGTGCGGCCGAGCGCCGTCCCGGCCGAAGTCGCCTGGCGGGACGGCACCCTGCGCCTCGGCCTCAGTGCCGAGTACACCACCGCCGCAGGCCCGCTGACCGTTCCGCCGGACGCCACGCGGCCCCCGGCGGACGGCGCGCCCCGCGACCGCGCCGAGGCCGCGGCCTGGCTGGCCGCGGCCGCCGACGCCGGCTTCGCTTCCGCCACCGTCGACCTGATCGTGCGGGACCGGGAGAGCGCGGCCTCCTTCTTCCAGCCGGTGCGCGTCACCAGCCGCGACCGGGTCGCGGCCGAGGACGGCGGCACCCGGCTGGTGCTCAACGCCACGGCCACGGTCGACCCCCTCCGGGCGGCGGGCGGCGACCCGCTCCACGGCGGACTGTGGGACCTGTACGTGCGGGTCGGCCTGGGCGGCTGGACCAAGGAGTGCCGGCTGGGCCCCGCCCCCGTGGCGGGTCTCGCGCTGCCGCCGGCGGGGATCGTCGCGGACCGGGTCGTCCTGCCGTACTGGACCAAGCAGCACCGCAATCTGTCCCTGGACGTGGACCGCGCCGTGCAGGGCCTCGGTCTGCACCGGCTCACCCCGGCGGACGCGGCGGTCTCCGACGCCGAGGCACTGACCGTCGCCCTGCCCCTGTATGTGCCCGACACCACGGCCGCCACGGTCCGCCTGGTCGGCGCCCGGGGGCGGACGCTCGACCGGCCGGCCGTGCTCACGCCCGCCGACGGCGTCCACGCGCTGCTGGAGACCGGCCTGCCGCTGCGCGAGCTGCGCAGCGCCCTGTGGCGCACGGAGCTGCGGCTGGCCGGCGGACGGGTCCTGAGGCTGCCGCTGCTGCTGCGGGTGGGCCGTACGCACGGTGCCGTCGAGGTGGTCCGCCGGCCGGCGCCCGGACGCCTGCGCCGGCTGGTGCGCGGGGCACGGCGCCTGCTCGGCGGGATACGGGGAACACGGACGGCCACGACGACACGGAAGGCATGACGGCGTGCGGCAACTGGTGATTGGGGACGCCTGGGTGCTCGAGCCCCACGCGTTCCCGGACGACCGGGGCAGCTTCCACGAGTGGTACCGGGGCGCGGAGTTCCGCGAGGCCACCGGTTACGACCTCGACCTCGCCCAGGCGAACTGCTCGGTGTCCCGGCGGGGCGTGCTGCGCGGCATCCACTTCGCCGACGTCCCGCCCGGTCAGGCCAAGTACGTCACCTGTGTGCGCGGGGCCGTCCTCGACGTGGTCGTGGACATCCGCGTCGGTTCCCCCACCTATGCCCAGTGGGAGGCCGTGCGGCTGGACGACGAGAGGCGGCGCGCGGTGTTCGTCGCCGAGGGTCTCGGGCACGCCTTCATGGCGCTCACCGACGACGCCACGGTGGTCTATCTGTGCTCGGCCGGGTACACGCCGCGGCACGAGCACGGGGTGCATCCGCTCGACCCGGACCTGGGCATCGCCTGGCCCGAGGGCATCGAGCCGGTGCTGTCGGACAAGGACGCCAAGTCGCCCACGCTGGCCGAGGCGGAGCGGTCCGGGCTGCTGCCCACGTACGCGGACTGCTCCGCCCACTACCGGCGGCTGCGCTCGGGCGGCCTCAGCGACTGACGGCGTAGGGGGCCAGCGCCCGGCGCAGCGGCTCCCAGCCACGGGAACGTTTCGTGCCCCGGTTGCGGGCCGCGACCAGCGGCTTCCAGAAGCCGGCGGCGAGGAACTCCTCCGGTGCGACGGCCGTGGTGCGCCCCAGGACGGACTCGGGGACCTTTTGCGGGTCGGGGACCTCGAACTCGGCGACGATGTCGTCGTACTTGTCCTCCAGGACCGTGTTCGCCGGGTCGGCGCCGAAGACCAGCAGCTGGCCGGTGGGCGCGGTGTCGACCAGGACGGTCACCAGGTCGGGACGGTGGCGGCCCAGGATCTCGACCAGCTTGTAGACGTCCCCGGTCCAGGCGTTGGTGTGCCGGTCGCGGGCGGCCTCGTCGACGTTGCGCGGGAGCATGTCGTCGAAGACGATCACGCCGGCCCAGTCGGAGTGCTTCTCGATGTTGATGAAGTCGCGCAGCGCGTACTCGAACAGGTGCATGCCGTCGATGAACGACAGGTCCAGGGTGGTGCGCTTCCAGTAGCCGAACGGGCTGCGGTTGCGGGCGAGGTTGCGCAGCGGATGCCGGCCGCCGCGCAGGTGCGCGAGGGGGTTGTCACGGGCGAAGAAGTCGTCGCTGGTCGCCTTCGCCAGGTGCACGTCGCAGCGTATCTCCGTGACCACCTTGAACGCGGGGTCGATCGCGATGCTGGGCACCCGGGACAGCGTCAGACTGCGGCCGTCGTTGACGCCGATCTCCAGGTAGTTGCGGTTCGCGCTGACCTTGTGGAGTTCCCGCAGGAACTCGTGCCGTTTCACTTAAGACGTCTCCTTGCGGATGCGGGGCAGTGCTTCGTGCAGGGCGGACCGCCAGTCCCTGAGCGGTGCGAGACCGGCGGCCCGCCACCGTTGGTGGCCGAGCACGCTGTACGCGGGCCGGGGCGCGGGCCGGACGAAGGCCCGGCTGTCGGTGCGGCGCACCCGGTCGGGGTCGGCGCCGGCCAGCCGGAACACCTCGCGCGCCAGCTCGTACCAGCTGGCCTCGCCGGAGCTGGTGGCGTGGAAGACGCCGAGCGCGTCCACGGCGCCCAGGTCGGCGATCCGGGCGGCCACGTCCGCGCTCCAGGTGGGCTGCCCGCGCTGGTCGTCCACGACGTCGACGGTGTCGCGGTCGGCCTCCAGCCGCAGCATCGTGCGGACGAAGTTCCCGCCGTGGACGCCGTACAGCCAGGCGGTGCGCAACACCACGGAGGCACCGGGGAGTTCGGCGAGCACGGCGCGTTCCCCGGCGAGCTTGGTGCGGCCGTAGGCGGTGCGCGGGTCCGGTTCCTCGTCCTCCGCGTGGGGGACGTCGCGGGCCTCACCGGTGAAGACGTAGTCGGTGGAGACGTGTATCAGGCGGGCGCCGTGTGCGGCGCAGGCGCGGGCCAGCAGCCGGGGGCCCTCGCCGTTGACGAGCAGCGCGCGGTCCTCGTCGGTCTCGGCGGCGTCGACGGCCGTGTAGGCGGCGCAGTTGACGACCACGTCCGGCCGGTACCCGGCCACCGCCCGGCGTACCGAGGCCGGTTCGGTGATGTCGAGGGCGGCGCGGGTCAGGCCGGTGACGTCCTCTCCGCGTGCCCGCAGTTCGTGCACGGTGTCGTGGCCGAGCATGCCGCCCGCGCCGGTGACCAGCCACCTCATCGCGCGCTCCGCTGCTTCAGCGGCTCCCACCAGTCGCGGTGGTCGCGGTACCAGGCGACGGTCTCGGCGAGCCCGGCCGTGAAGTCGCGGCGCGGGTGGTAGCCGAGTTCGTCGCGGGCCTTGCTCCAGTCGACCGAGTAGCGCAGGTCGTGGCCCTTGCGGTCGGTGACGTACTCCACCCGGTCCCAGCCGGCGCCGCACGCGTCGAGGAGCAGGCCGGTCAGCTCCCTGTTGCTCAACTCGGTGCCGCCGCCGATGTTGTAGACCTCACCGGGCCGGCCCTGGGTGCGCACGAGGTCGATGCCGTGGCAGTGGTCGTCGACGTGCAGCCAGTCGCGGACGTTGCGTCCGTCGCCGTAGAGCGGGACCTTCAGTCCGTCGAGGAGATTGGTGACGAAGAGCGGGATCACCTTCTCGGGGAACTGGTGCGGACCGTAGTTGTTGGAGCAGCGGGTGACCCGGACGTCCAGGCCGTGGGTGCGGTGGTACGCCAGCGCCAGCAGGTCGGAGGAGGCCTTGGAGGCGGAGTACGGCGAGTTGGGGGCGAGCGGGTGCTCCTCCGGCCAGGAGCCGGTGTCGATGGAGCCGTAGACCTCGTCGGTGGAGACGTGCACGAACGGGCCGGTGCCGTGTTCGAGGGCCGCGTCCAGCAGGGTCTGGGTACCGAGCACGTTGGTGCGGACGAACTCCCCCGCACCCGCGATCGACCGGTCGACGTGCGACTCGGCGGCGAAGTGCACGACCTGGTCGGCATCCGCCATCAGCTTGTCCACCAGGGCGGCGTCGCAGATGTCGCCGTGCACGAAGTCGAGCCGGGGATGGCCGGAGGGGAGGTTGGTGAGCGTGCCGGCGTAGGTGAGCCTGTCCAGCACGGTGACGCGGGGAGCGCCGGGCGGGTCACCGGCGAGGAGCATCCGGACGTAACGGGAGCCGATGAACCCGGCGGCGCCGGTGACGAGGAGGTTCATGAACGGATCTGCACCTTGCTGTGGTCTCCGAGGACGAGTCGGTGGGCACTGGGTACTCCGGCCGCCGGGGTGACCTCGGCGTGCCGGCCGATCAGCGAGGACTCGATCCGGCCGACCCCGGCGATGGAGGAGTCCCGCAGCACGATGGAGAACTCCAGTTCGCTGTCGGTGATCCGGCAGTTCTCCGCGACGGAGGTGTAGGGGCCGACGTAGGAGTCGCCGACGACGGTCCCGGCGCCGATGACGACCGGGCCGACGATCCGGGAGTTGGTGATCCTCGCCCCCTCCTCGATCACCACCCGGCCCACGGTCTCGGAGGCGTCGTCCACCTCGCCGTCGATGCGCCGCTCCAGCCGTTCCAGCACGGTCCGGTTGACCTCGAGCATGTCCTCGACGTTCCCGGTGTCCTTCCAGTAGCCGCCGATGACGGTGGACCGCACGTCGGCGCGGGCGTCGATGAGGTGCTGGATGGCATGGGTGATCTCCAACTCGCCGCGCCAGGACGGCTTCACGGCGCGTACGGCCTCGTGGACGGCCGGGGTGAAGAGGTAGACGCCGACCAGGGCGAGGTCGCTCCTGGGGTGCTCCGGCTTCTCCTCCAGGGCGACCACCTGACCAGACGCGTCGAGTTCGGCGACGCCGAAGGCGCGCGGATCGGGGACGTGCGTGAGCAGGATCTGGGCGTCGGGCCGCCGCTCGCGGAACTCCTCGACCAGGGAGCGGATCCCGCCGACGACGAAGTTGTCCCCCAGGTACATCACGAAGTCGTCGTCGCCGAGGAAGTCACGCGCGACGAGGACGGCGTGCGCGAGCCCGAGGGGGCGTTCCTGGGGGATGTAGGTGACGTCCAGCCCGAACTTCGAGCCGTCGCCGACGGCTTCCTCGATCTCCGCCGCGGTGTCCCCGACGACGATCCCGACCTCGGTGATCCCGGCCTCGGCGAGGGATTCGAGTCCGTAGAACAACACGGGCTTGTTGGCCACCGGTACCAGCTGTTTCGCCGAGGTGTGCGTGATCGGTCGCAGTCGGGTACCGGAGCCGCCGGAGAGCACCAGAGCCTTCATCCGCCCCACCCTAACGGCGATCGTCCGGATCGGACCTTCTCTTGTACGACCGGCTCGTCACGACAGCGTTGCCCCGGTGTCGACGGGCGTTTGCCGGGGGGTGTCCCGGCCCTCCTCAGTCCTCGCCCCGCACGATGTTGTCCTCGGAGCCGGCGCCCTGCTGCGAGGTGGCGCCGCGGTCCAGAACGGCGGGGACACAGGTCCGCACTCCCCGGTCCCGCCGCCGGGGAGCGTTCGGCCGGCCGGTCTCGGCGTCGGGCGCCTGGACGGGTTTGTCACTGGGTTGCGCGGTCACGTCGTTCATCTTCCTTCTGCGTTGCCGTACCTTCTGCGTTCCTGCACGGGCCGGGACCGTTCGTGGGTCCCGGCCGGCCCGGGTAGACAGGTGCCTCACCGGTCCCCGCCCCGCTGCGCCCGCAAGCGCGCACGCCGGCTCAGGTCCGGCCGCCGCCTCCGCCGCCGAACGACCCGCTGGAGCCGGGCGACCAGCGCGGACGGCGCTGGTCTTCCGCGCGCCGGGACCGGACGTTGCCGACCTGGTAGGGCGTGAGCCGCTCGCTGTCGTCCGCGGCTCGGGGCACCTCGTCGGGTTCGCGCATCTCGAGGGTCTCCAGGACGGGCCCGGACGCCGGCACCCGGGGCTGCTCTTCGGGTCGCGGCGGGTCCGGTTCGCGCTGGCGCACCTTGAAGCCGAGCCGGAAGGCACAGATCAGTCCGGTGACGCAGGCGACGCCGGCGAGCAGGATGAGGACGTACCCGAAGACCTGGGGCCCCGTGGCGGCTGTGTACATGGCGGAGTTCATGACCACCGGGTACCCGGCCGAGCGGCGGATACGACCCCGGATCCGAGGCGTGGCGCGCGGGAGGCCGCCCGTCACGGGGAGTAGCGTCACCCGCGATGACGGAACTACCGGAAATCTCGGACACGACCGAGGTCGTCGCGCGCTACACCGCCCCCGCCCCGCGTCCCGGCCGGTCCCTGCTGCGCTGGCTCTCCACCGCCGACCACAAGGTGATCGGCCGGCTCTACATGGTCACGGCGTTCTGCTTCTTCCTGTTCGCCGGGCTGCTCGCGCTCGGGATGCGCGCGGAACTCGCCCGGCCGGGTCTGCAGTTCCTCAGCAAGCACGGCTACGACCAGTTCTTCACGGTGCACGGCACGATCATGATGCTGCTGTTCGCGACCCCGATGTTCGCCGGGTTCGCCAACGCCGTGATGCCGCTGCAGATCGGCGCGCCCGACCTGGCCTTCCCGCGGCTGAACGCGCTGTCGTACTGGATGTACCTGTTCGGCGGTCTGATGGTGGTCTCCGGCTTCCTGGTGCCCGGTGGGGCGGCCGCGTTCGGCTGGTTCGCCTACGCGCCCCTGAACAGCGCCTACTTCTCCCCCGGCGCCGGCGGTGACCTGTGGGCGATGGGACTGGTGGTCTCGGGTGTGTCGACGACGCTGACCGCGGTGAACTTCATCGCCACGATCCTGTCCCTGCGCGCGCCGGGCATGACCATGTTCCGGATGCCGATCTTCACCTGGAACGTGCTGTTCACCTCGATCCTGATCCTGCCCGCGTTCCCGGTGCTCACGGCGGCACTGCTGGCGCTGGAGGCGGACCGCAAGTTCGGGGCGCACGTCTTCGACGCGGCGAACGGCGGCGCGCTGCTGTGGCAGCACCTGTTCTGGTTCTTCGGGCATCCGGAGGTCTACATCGTGGCGCTGCCGTTCTTCGGGATCGTCTCGGAGATCGTGCCGGTGTTCTCCCGCAAGCCGCTGTTCGGCTATCTGCCGATGATCGGGGCCACGATCGCGATCACCATGCTGTCGGCGGTGGTGTGGGCGCACCACATGTTCGCCACCGGCGCGGTGCTGCTGCCCTTCTTCTCCATCATGTCGTTCCTGATCGCGGTGCCCACGGGCATCAAGTTCTTCGCGTGGATCGGCACGATGACGCACGGCTCCGTGTCGTTCGAGACGCCGATGCTGTGGTCCCTGGGCTTCCTGGTGTCCTTCCTGCTGGGCGGGCTGAGCGGGGTGCTGATCGCCTCGCCGCCGCTGGACTTCCATCTGACCGACACGTACTTCATCGTGGCCCACCTGCACTACGTGCTGTTCGGCACCGTGGTGTTCGCGATGTTCGCCGGGTTCTACTTCTGGTGGCCGAAGTTCACCGGGAAGATGCTGGACGAGCGGCTCGGCAAGGTGCACTTCTGGCTGCTGTTCCCGGGGTTCCAGCTGACCTTCCTGGTGCAGCACTGGCTCGGCGAGGCCGGCATGCCCCGGCGCTACGCGGACTACCTGCCCCAGGACGGCTTCACCCTGCTCAACACCCTGTCGTCGGCGGGGGCCTTCCTGCTGGGCGTCTCCACGCTGCCGTTCCTCTACAACGTGTGGCGCACCGCGGTCAGGGGCGAGCAGGTCGGCGTCGACGACCCGTGGGGGTGGGGGCGGGGCCTGGAGTGGGCGACGTCCTGCCCGCCGCCGCGGCACAACTTCGTGGCGCTGCCCCGCATCCGTTCGGAGTCCCCGGCGTTCGACCTGCACCATCCCGAGGTCGAGAGCCCGGCCGGAGAGGAGCTGGCGCGATGAAGGCCGAGGCGATGCTGTTCGGCGGGGTCGCGCTGTTCTTCGGCGGGTCCGCGGCGCTGTACGGGATGTGGGCGGGAGAGGAGGCGGGCACGGTCGCGCTGGTCGTCGCCTGCGGGATGGCCGGGCTGGTCGCGTTCTTCTGCCTGATCCAGTACCGGCGCCGCGGCTCGCGGGCCCAGGACCGCACCGGGGCGGAAGTGGCGGACGCGGCCGGGCCGGTGGCGTTCTTCCCCGACGAGAGCCCGTGGCCGGTCGTCACCGCGCTCGGTGCCGCGGTGACGGCGTCCGGCGTGGTCTTCGGGCTGTGGCTGTTCCTCATCGGTCTGGGTGTTCTGGCGCGCGGGGTGTACGGGATGGTGTTCCAGTACGCGCACCGGTGAGCGGCCGGCGCGGGGCCCCGGGCCGGAACGTCTCCACCGGCTCGTGATCGGTCTCGTACCCGCCGGTGACGCTCTGCCGGATCTCGCCCGTGGGCACGCCCTCGGCCAGCCGTTCGATCTCGGCCGCCGTCAGGGCCCGGCACAGCCACCGGGTCACCAGGAAGGCCAGGACGGGCGCCACGATCAGGGCGGTGCGCAGCACCCAGGTGAGGGCGTTGACGGAGATGCGGAAGGTCTGGGCGATGACGTCGTTGCCGCCGGCCAGCAGCAGCACGCCGTAGAACACGGTTCCCGCCACGCCGAGCCCGGTGCGTACGGGCCGTTCGCGGGGCCGGTCGCACAGGTGCCGCTCGCTGCGCCACTCCCCGGTCAGCCGCTGCTCGACGAAGGGGTAGGCGTACAGCACGGCGAACAGCAGGCCCGGCAGGACGACAGCCGGAAGCAGGACGTTCCACATGAGGGTGTGCCCGGCGAAGTCGGTCTCCCACGGTGGCACCAGCCGCAGCGCGCCCTCCAGGAAACCGACGTACCAGTCGGGCTGGGAGCCGGTGGAGACCTGGTCGGGGCGGTAGGGGCCGTAGTTCCAGACCGGGTTGACCTGGGCGATGCCGGACAGGAGCACCAGCAGGCCCGCGACGATCACGGCGAGGCCGCCGGAGGAGCCGGTGAACTGCGGGAAGAAGGGCTTGCCGACGGCGTTGCGCGGCGTGTGCCCCGGGCCGCGCCACTGGGTGTGCTTGAGGTACACCACCAGCATCAGGTGCACGGCGACCAGCGCGATGAGGGCGCCCGGAAGCAGCAGGATGTGCACCGGATACAGCCGGGTGATGATGTCGTGGGCCGGGTACTGGCCGCCGAAGACGAAGAAGGCCACGTAGGTGCCGACCACCGGGATGGACAGCATGATGCCCTGCGCGATGCGCAGCCCGGTCCCCGACAGCAGGTCGTCCGGGAGCGAGTACCCGGCGAACCCCTCGGCCAGCGAGAGCGCGAACAGGGTCACGCCGATCACCCAGTTCACCTCGCGCGGCCGGCGGAAGGCGCCGGTGAAGAAGATCCGCAGCAGGTGCGCGCCGATCGCGGCGACGAAGACCAGCGCGGCCCAGTGGTGGGTCTGCCGCATCAGCAGTCCGCCGCGCACGTCGAAGCTGATGTGCAGGGTGGAGTCGAAGGCGGCCGACATGCGCACCCCGCGCAGGGGCAGATAGGGGCCCGCGTACACGACCTCGCGCATCTCCGGCTGGAAGAACAGGGTCAGCCAGACCCCGGTCAGGATCAGCACCAGGAGGCTGTACAGGGCGAGTTCGCCGAGCAGGAAGGACCAGTGGTCGGGGAACGCCTTGCGCAGCAGCGGGCCGCCCTCCAGCACGGGCAACCGGGCGTCCGCGGCGTCCACGAGCCGCTCCGCGCGGCGGCCGGCACGGTTCATGCGTCCTCGGGTTCCGCGGCCGCCCGGGTGACGTCGGCCTCCACGTCGGGCCGCGGCCGGCCGCTCTCCCTCGCGTACTCGCTGACCGCGGTCTGCACATCGCGGGCCAGGTCCCGCCAGGCGCGCAGCGCGGTCTCGTAGGTGCCCGACTGGGCACCGGTCATCCGCCGCTCGGCCGGCGGCCCGTAGGTGTCCCGCAGCTCTTCGACCGTGGCGTGGGCCGCCTCGGCCGCGCGCTGCTTCTGCACGAGTTCCTCGAAGGTGTGTGCCACACCAGTCGACCCTAGGCACCCCTGTGCTGATGTGCCTCTCCAAGCCTCGTCAACCGGCGCGAAACGCACCCGTGTGGCGGTCAGCCGCCCGGTACGAGGTCCGCCCAGACCTGTTTGCCGCCGCTGACCGGGAGCGTGCCCCAGGCCGCGGACACCGCCTCCACCAGGAGGATGCCCCGGCCGCCGGTGGCCTCCCAGCCGATGCTGGTGGGCTTGACGGGGCTGCGCGGGGAGGCGTCGGCGACGGCGAGCCGCAGCCGGTGGTTGACCAGGCTGAGGTCGAGGCGGACCTGGCCGCCGGTGTGCACGAGCGCGTTGGTGACGAGTTCGGAGACCACCAGCAGGGCCGCCTCCATGGTGTCCTGCGAGACGCCCCACGTGCGCAGGGTGCGGCGGGTGAAGCGGCGGGCGTGCCGGACCGCCTCCGGCACCCGCCACACCGTCCAGCTCTCGCGCAGCGGTTTCACGGCCATGCCGTCGTAGCGCATCAGCAGCAGGGCGACGTCGTCTGTGCGGTGGGCGCCGGTGAGCAGCGCGTCGGCGACCAGCCCGAGGTGGGCGGGGTCGGCGGCGGCCAGCTCGGCGGCGAGCCGGTCCATGCCCATGTCGAGGTCTTCGTCGGGCGACTCCACCAGGCCGTCGGTGGTCAGCGCGATCACCGTCCCGGGTTGCAGCCGCAGCGGGGTCATCGGGAACTCGGCCTGGCTGAGCACGCCGAGCGGGGGCCCGCCCTCGGCCCGGACGATCTCGGCGGTGCCGTCCGGGTGGCGCAATACGGGCTGGAGGTGGCCGGCGCGCACGCACCAGGCGGTGCCCTGCTCCATGTCGACGTCGACGTAGGCGCAGGTGGCGAACAGGTCGGTCTCCATGTCCAGCAGCAGCCGGTTGGCGTGGGCCACGACCACGTCCGGGGAGTGGCCCTCGGCGGCGTAGGCGCGCAGCGCGGTGCGCATCTGGCCCATCAGGGTGGCGGCGCCCGCGTTGTGACCCTGCACGTCACCGATGACCAGGGCCACGTGGTGGTCGGCGAGCGGGATCACGTCGTACCAGTCGCCGCCGACCTCCAGTCCGGCGGTGGTGGGCAGGTACCGGGCGACGGCGACCGCGCCGGGCAGCCGGGGCAGGCGGCGCGGCAGCAGGGTGCGCTGGAGCATGCCGACGAGTTCGTGCTCGGCGTCGAAGGCGTGGGCGCGCAGCAGGGCCTGCCCGGTCAGGCCGGCGCAGGCGGTGAGCAGGGCGCGCTCGTCGGGGCCGAAGTCGTGCGGGCGGTCCCAGCCGATCAGGCAGGCGCCGGCCATGCGGCCGCCGGCGGGCAGCGGCAGCACCGCGAGGCCGCCGGGGCCGACGTCGGCGAGGGCGGGCTCCAGCGGGGTGCCGGCGGGCCAGATCCGGGCGCGGCCCTCGCGCAGCGCGGCGGCCAGGGTGGGCATGGCGCGCACCGGCGCGTCGGGCCATTCGGTGCGCCATTCGGTGCGCCACAGCTCGGGCCAGGCCTCGGGCTCGGGCGGGTCGAGGACGGTGACGACGAGCCGGTCGTTCTCCAGTTCGGCGAGCGCGATCCGGTCGGCCTGCAACGGTCGGCGCAGGGCGGCGACGACGGCCTTGCCGACGTCCTTGACGGTGCCGGCGGTGGCGAGTGCGGCGGCCAGACGCTGCACCCGGGCCACGTCGGTGACGCCCGAGCGCAGCGTGGAGGCGTCGGCCACGGTCCCGACGAGCCGGGCGGCACGGCCCTCGCCGCCGGGCAGCAGCCGGCCGCGCAGGCGCAGCCACCTCGGCTCGCCGGAGGGCTGCAGGATGCGGAACTCCAGTTCGCGCTCGCCGATGGACATGTGGTCGGCCTCGACCACGGACATCAGCGCGGGCAGGTCCTCGGGCACGGTGAGGGCGAGCAGGGTCTCCACCCGGCCGTCGAAGGCGTCCCGGGCCAGACCGAACAGGCGCAGGATCTCGTCGCCGACCTCGACCCGGCCGCTGTCCATGGCCAGGCTGAAGGCGTCCGCCGGCAGCTCACCGGTGTCGCCGGCGGGAGCGGTCGAGGCGGGGACGGCGATCGCGCGGACGATCAGGTCAAGGCAGGCGCGGTCGTCGGCGTCGAAGCCGCCCGGGTGCTCGCTGACGGCCAGCAGACAGCCGCCGCCCGCCGGACCGAGCGGCAGGACGGCCACGAAGAACTCCGAGGTCGCAAGGCGCCGGGCCTCGGGAAAGCCGGCCAGGTCCTCGGGTCCGAGCCGGCGCGGGCGTCCGGTGCGGTGGGTCTCGGCGACCGGGGAGGTGCCGGCGGCCGGATAGCAGTCGCGCAGCCCGTACAGGGTGCGCGGCAGGCCCGCCGACTCGGCGAGACAGAGCTGGGAGGGGTCGTCGCCGGGCGTGTAGACCGCGGCGAAGGCCGCGCCCGCGAACACCAGCGCCTGTTCGAGGACCCGGCGGAGCCGATCGGGCGTGGCGGGTGACGCGGTGAGCGTGTCCAGGGCGGCTTCGGCACGCTCCGCTCGCGTCCTGCTGATCGCAGCGCCCTCGCTCCTCACCACGTTCGCCATTACAGCGCGTGTGGGGCTCCTGCGCAGCCCCTGTGAAGGCTCCGGGTGCTCGGGAGCCCGATCGGTTCGAAAGCCGCCGAACACATGTTGACCCATGAGTTCCGCACGGTGACCTCATGACAGACATGACTGTCCGCCACCGTCCGACTCCTGCGAGTGTCTGTTCCGGTCGCACGACGAGGGGGTGGGAGGCGCATGGACAAGCGGTACGAGGTGTACGCGCTCGCCGACGGGCACTTCTACGACACGCCCGACCGGCTGCCGGGGTCCGGCGGTGAGGCCGCGCCCCTGTTCGCGACGGCGCGTCGCGCAGTCCCCGAGGGCTGGCACGCGGCGCGCTCGGGGGACTGGCTGACGCTCACCCCGCTCGGCGCCGACGGCGCGCCGCTCCCGTCGCCGGCCCAGGGGTGGAAGATCCACTCCTCGGCGACCGCCGGGAACGCGGAGCGGATCGCGGGGATCGTGTGGGACTACTGCGTGCCGCGCCGCATCCCGTTCAAGTTCGTGCCGGGGCCGCACCTGCTGCACCTGCGCAACGCCAAGTACGCGGGCCGCGACACCAGCGGCAAGTTCGTCACGGTGTACCCGGCGGACGAGGAGCAGCTGCACGGGACGCTGCGGGAGCTGGGCGCGCTGCTGGAGGGGTTCGAGGGGCCGTACATCCTCACCGACCTGCGCTGGCACGACGGCCCGCTCTACGTCCGCTACGGCGCCTTCGCCCGCCGGTACGTCGTCGACGAGCGCGGCTCGCTGGTCCCGGCGGTGGCCGACGGCGCGGGCACCCTGGTGCCGGACCGGCGGGCGCCGTCCTTCCAGGTGCCCGAGTGGGTGACGCTGCCCGCGTTCCTGCGGCCCCATCTCCAGGCCCGCAACACGACGACGGTCGGCGAGCTGCCGTACCGCATCGAGAAGGCGCTGCACTTCTCCAACGGCGGCGGGGTGTACGCCGGCACCGACACGCGCGACGGGCGCCGGGTGGTGCTGAAGGAGGCCCGGCCGCACGCGGGGCTCGCCGCCGACGGCGCGGACGCGGTGGCGCGACTGGAGCGGGAGAAGGCGGCGCTGGAGCGGGTCGCCGGGACCGGTGTGGTGCCCGAGGTACGGGACTGGTTCACGCTCGGCGAGCACCGGTTCCTGGTCATGGACCACCTGGCGGGCCGCCCGCTCAACTCCTTCTTCGCCGAACGGCATCCGCTGCTCACGCCCGACCCCGACCCGGCGAAGGTCGCCGCGTACACGGCGTGGGCGCTGCGGATCCACGCGGCGGTGGAGCGGGCGGTGGCGGCGGTGCACGCGCGCGGGCT
This sequence comes from Streptomyces sp. NPDC048191, assembly GCF_040652655.1. Taxonomy (NCBI): domain Bacteria; kingdom Bacillati; phylum Actinomycetota; class Actinomycetes; order Kitasatosporales; family Streptomycetaceae; genus Streptomyces; species Streptomyces sp. NPDC048191. The sequence goes on along the minus strand of NZ_JBEZMO010000046.1, from coordinate 17,778 downwards.
GGTCTTCAACGACCTGCACGTGTTCAACATCATGGTGGACGAGGACGAGGAGTCCGTGCGTCTCATCGACTTCGAGGCGGCCGCACCCGCCGTCGAGAACGCCCGGCAGACCGTCGCGCACCCCGGTTTCTTCGCCCCGCCGGACCGCCGCGGCACCGACGTCGACCGCTATGCGCTGGCCTGTCTGCGGCTCGCCCTGTTCCTGCCGGTGACCACGCTGTTCGTGGTGGACCGCGGCAAGGCGGCGCATCTCGCGGAGGTGATCGCCGAGCAGTTCCCGGACGTGCCGCGCGCCTTCCTGGACGAGGCGGTCGCGGAGATCACCCGGGATCCGGCCGGTGGCCGGCGCAGCCGGCCGGCGCCACCGGTGGTGCCCGGCGACTGGCCCTTCAGCCGGGACTCGATGGTCAAGGCGATCCTCGCCTCCGCCACCCCGGAACGCGACGACCGGCTCTTCCCCGGTGACATCGCACAGTTCGCGGACGGCGGCGGCCTCGGCCTCGCACACGGCGCGGCCGGAGTCCTGTACGCCCTTCAGGCGTCCGGGGCCGGCCGGTACGACGAGGGTGAGCGCTGGCTGCTCGACCGCACCGCCCCGCCGCCGCCCGGCACCCCGCTCGGCCTGTACGACGGGCTCGCGGGCGTCGCCCTGGTGCTCGACCGACTGGGCCACCGGCAGCGGGCGTTGGATCTCCTCGACGGCATTCTGCGGGAGAACTGGCGCAGCCTCTCCTCCGATCTGCACGGTGGCCTCGCCGGGCTCGGCCTGGTCCTCGGCCGGCTCGCGGACACGACGGGCGAGCCCGCCCTGCGGCAACACGCGGCCGAGGCCGCCGACATCCTGCTGCGACGGCTCGCCGAACCCGTCCCGGACGCCCCGCTCCGGCGTGCCGGCCTGCTGCGCGGTGCGAGCGGGCCCGCGCTGTTCCTGATCCGGCGGTACGAGGAGACGGGCGAGGACCGTCACCTGGACGCGGCGGCCGAGGCACTGCGCCGGGACCTGGACCGCTGTGTCACCCAGGAGGCGGGCGGCGGCCTGGAGGTGGACGAGGGCTGGCGGACGCTGCCCTACCTCGGCGACGGCAGCGCCGGCATCGGACTCGTGCTGGACGACTACCTCGCGCACGCGGACAGCGCGGAGTTCGAGCGCGCCCGGGCCGGCATCCTCACCGCCGCCACCTCCCGCTTCTACGCCCAGCCGGGTCTCTTCCAGGGCCGCGCCGGACTGATCCTGCACCTCGCCCGCAGCTCGGCCCCCGGTGCCAGCCGGGAGCGGCTGGAGCAGCAGATCTCGGGGCTCGGCTGGTTCGCCATGGGCTACCAGGGCCAACTGGCCTTCCCCGGGCACCAGATGATGCGTCTGTCCATGGACCTCGCCACCGGTACGGCAGGCTGCCTGCTCGCACTCGCCGCGGCCCGCGACGGCGCCGGCACCGCGCACCTGCCCTTCCTGCCGCCGCCACCGGCGGCCCCCACACGCGGCTTCGCACCGACGGAGCCGTGACGCACACAACCCCGTCCCCAACCAGGAAAGGACAAACGCCATGGCACTGCTCGACCTGCAGACTCTCGAGTCCGAGGAGCACACCCACACCGGCGCGAGCACGGCGAGCCTGCTCTCGTGTGTCTCCGCGGCGAGCGTTCTGCTCTGTCTCTGACCGGGCCGGTGAGTCCACGGCTCCGGACGGCGCCCTCCCTCGTGGCGGGGCCGTCCGGGGCCTTCCCGTCCCTGCCACCCGAGCGAGGCCGCAGCCGATGAACTCCCGCCCGGACAGCGCGACATGGCCAGCGGGCCGTGCCCTGTCGCGTGCGGTGCTGCGACAGGGCACCGCCCGCTGCGCCGTACTGTGTGCCGTGAGCACGGCCGCGACGGCGGCCGGACTGCTGCTGCCCGCCCTGCTCGGCCACACTCTCGACCTGCTGCTGGCCCGTGCCCCGGAGGCCGGCCGCTGGGTGGGCGGCTGTGCCGGCGTCGTCCTGCTGATCTCCCTGCTGGACGGCTGCGCGGGCGTGCTCACGGCAACCGCCGACGCGCACGCCACCGCATGGCTGCGCCGGCATCTCACCGGGCATGTCCTGGCGCTGGGCCCGCGCGCGACGGCCCGGTTCGGCTCCGGGGACCTGGTGGCCCGGCTGGTCGGCAACGCCGCGCAGGCCGGGACCGCCCCGGGTGCGCTGGCCGCGCTGCTCGCCGCGCTCGCCGGACCCGTCGGGGGTGTGGTCGCGCTCGGCCTCATCGACCCGTGGCTCGCGGCGGTGTTCCTCGCCGGTGCGCCGGTCCTCGCCCTGCTGTTGCGCGCGTTCGCCCGGGACACCTCGGCGTGCGTGGCCGACTACCAGCGGGTGCAGGGCCGGATCGCCGGCGCGCTGGCGGAGGCGGTGGGCGGTTTCCGTACGATCCGGGCCGCGGGCGCCGAGGAGCGCGAGACGGCCCGGATCCTGGCGCCGCTGCCCGAACTGTCGCGCGCCGGGCACCGCATGTGGCGGGTGCAGGCGCGGGCCGCGGCCCAGGCGGTCACCGTGGCCCCGCTGCTCAACCTGGGCGTGCTGGCGGTGGCCGGGCTGCTGCTGGCCCGGCACCGGCTGTCGGTGGGCGAGGTGCTGGCCGCCTCCCGGTACGCGGTGCTCGCCACGGGCGTCGGCGCGCTGGTCGGGCAGCTGGCCGCGCTCGGCCGGGCCCGGGCGGCGACCGGCCGGCTCGCCGAGCTGCGCGCCGAGCCCGTGCCCGCACACGGCACCGCTGGCCTGCCGCCCGGCAACGGCCGGCTGGAACTGCGGGCGGTGACGGCGCGCCGGGGCGGACGAACCGTCCTGGACGGGGTCGATCTGACCGTTCCGGGCGGCACCACCCTGGCGGTCGTCGGCCGCTCCGGCGCCGGCAAGTCCCTGCTCGCCGAGGTGGCCGGCCGGCTCGCCGATCCCGACGGGGGCGAGGTCCTCCTCGACGGCGTCCCGCTGCGCGCCCTCGCCCGCGACGAGTTGCGCCGCGCCGTCGCCTACGCCTTCGAGCGCCCCGTCCTGCTGGGCCCGACCATCGAGGACGCGATCGCCTTCGGGCTCCCGTCCGCCACGCCGGCCGCCGTCCGCCGCGCCGCCCGGCGCGCCCGCGCCGACGACTTCGTACGGCGCCTCCCCCACGGCTACGCCACCCGCACCACCGACGCGCCCCGCTCCGGCGGCGAGTCCCAACGCCTCGGCCTCGCCCGCGCCTTCGCGCGCGGCGGCCGCCTGCTCATCCTCGACGACGCCCTGTCCAGCCTCGACACGGTCACGGAACACCACATCACCCGGACCCTGCTGGCTCCCGACCCGGACCGGACCCGCCTGCTGATCGCCCACCGCGCGGCGACGGCGGCCCGCGCGGACAGGGTGGCCTGGCTGGACGCCGGCCGCATCCGGGCGGTCGGGACACACCGGGAGCTGTGGCAGGAGGCGGGCTACCGGGCCGTGTTCGGGGGCGATGACGGTGCGCCGGGAACCGAGGGCGCGGCCACCCGGTCGGACGTCGCGGCGCGGGACGGACCCCGCGGCCGCGCCCCCGCCGGGGACGAGCCCGGCAGGCGGACGGCGACGGGAACCACCGACGGCATCGAGGCGGCGCCCGGAAGGAAGACGCGGAACTGAGGGCCCCGCCCGCACACGCCGGCCGTACCGGCCCGCCGAGGCGAGGCCGACGGACGGACGCGTAGGGCAACCCCCCATCCGCGGAAGGCCGCACGAACGGAGCCACAACCCGATGCACGACCGCGCCACGACACGAGCACCCGCACGGCCGCCGGCGGGGATCACCGACAGCAGCGCGGGGGGACGGCCGGAAGGAAGACGCGGGACTGAAGGACCCGCCCGCACACGCCGTACCGGCCCGCCGAGGCGAGGCCGACGGACGGACGCGCCGGGCAACCCCCCGACCGCGGAAGGCCCCACGAACGGAACCACCACCCGATGCACGACCGCGACACGGCACGACCACCCCGCACGACCGCCCGCGGGCTCACGCGGCAAGGAACGGTCGGGGCCGGAAGGGAGCGGGAGTTGACGGACACGCGCGGCGGAGGACGCCGTTCCGGGGAGACGGACGCGGGAACTGTCACCAGGGGCGTGCGCGCGCACGCGTACCCGTTCCTGCGTGCGCGGTGGCGGGTGCTGATCCCGCTCGGTGCCTGGTCCGTGCTGGAGGCGGCCCAGACGTTCGCCGTGGGATACGCGCTCGCGCGGGCGCTGGACGCCGGCTTCCTGGCCGGGAACGCGCGTACGGGCATGCTGTGGCTGGGGGCCGCGGGAATCGCCGTGGGTGCCGGGGCGTACGGCACCGGGCGGGTGTACGGCGTGGTCGCCGCGCTGGTCGAGCCGGCCCGGGACCTGCTCGTGCGGCAGGTGGTCGGGCGCGGGGTGCGGGAGGCGGACGCGGGTGCCCTGTCCGGGCTGACCCAGCAGGTGGAGATCGCCCGGGACACGCTCGCCGGTGTGGTGATGGTGTCCCGTTCGTTCCTGTTCACCGCCGCCGGTGCCCTGGTCGGGCTGTTCTCGCTGGATCCGCTGCTGTTGGCGGTCGTGCTGCCGCCGCTGCTCGCCGGCGTGGCCGTGTTCGCCGCGACGCTCGGACCGCTGGCCCGCCGTCAGGAGGCGTTCCTGGCGGCCGACGAGGAGCTGGCCGAGGAACTGGGCGCGGTCTGCCCGGGATTGCGGGACGTCACGGCGTCCGGCGCCGAGAAGAGCGTCGCCGACGCCGTCGGCGAGCGCACCGACGCGGAACTGCGGGCCGCCCGTGCCCTGGCCCGCTGGAGCGTGGCCCGGGTGGCCGCGCTGGCGGTGGGCGGCGAACTGCCGGCGGTACTGCTGCTGGTCACCGCCCCCTGGCTGCTCGGGCACGGCGTCACGCCGGGGGCCCTGGTCGGCGCCCTCGCCTACGTCACCCAGTCCCTGCTCCCGGCCCTGCAGAACCTGGTCCACGGCCTGGGCACGAGCGGTGCCCGGCTGACCGTGGTGCTCCGCCGGCTGACCCGGAACGGCCCACCGCACCAGGAGGCACAGCCGGCCCAGGGGCGCGTGGCGGCAGGCGTCGGCGACTCCGCCGCGGACCCGGGGCGGGCCCCGGCACGACCACCGCACCCCCCACCCGCGCTGTCCCTCACCTCCGTCACCTTCGCCTACGGCCCCGCGAGCGAACCCGTCCTGGACGACCTCGACCTCACTCTCCCCAGCGGCGCCCACCTGGCCGTCGTAGGCCCGAGCGGGATCGGCAAGTCGACGCTCACCGCGTTGATCGCCGGCCTGCTGACACCGCGGCACGGCACCGTCCGGGCCTCGGCGAGCGTGCTCATCCCGCAGGAGGCGTACGTCCACACCGGCACCCTCGCCGAGAACCTGACCCTGCACCGCTCCGACCCGGTTCCCGTGCACGAACTCCTCGCGGCCGCCGACGCGGTCGGGCTCACGCCCCTGCTCGGAACACTGGGCGGCCCGGGCGCCCGGGTGGACCCGGCGACGCTCTCCGCCGGCGAGCGGCAGCTCATCGCGCTGACCCGCGCGTACCTCTCCCCCGCCCCGCTGGCCCTGCTGGACGAGGCGACCTGCCATCTCGATCCGGCGGCCGAGGCGCGCGCCGAACGGGCCTTCGCGGCGCGCCCGGGCGGCACCCTCGTCGTCGTCGCCCACCGGATCAGCTCCGCGCGCCGCGCCGGCCTGATCCTCGTCATGGACGGCGCGCGCACCGCCTGTGGCACCCACGGTGAGTTGCTGCGCACCTCGGCCCTGTACCGGGATCTGACCGCCGGCTGGTCCGGCCACCCGGCGCCCCTGCCGGGCTAGTCAGACCCACCCCTCCCCGCGGGATATGCGAATCGCGTCGATCCGGTTGCGCGCGCCGGTCTTGCGGGTGATCGCCGCCATGTAGTTGCGCACGGTCCCGTGGGACAGGTGCAGGCTGCCGGCGATCTCCGCGATGGACGCGCCGCCGGCCGCCAGCGACAGCACGCTCAGCTCGCGTCTGGTCAGCGGCATCTGGGACGCCTTGAGGAACCCGAAGCCCAGCGAGGCATCGACGAAACGTTCCCTCGCTGCGACGGACCGGATGGCTCGCACCAGCCGGTCCGGTGAGCCCGCCTTGTCGACGAAACCCAGGGCGCCCGCCTCCGCCGCCCGTTTCAGCAGGCCCGGCCGGTCGGCCTGGGCCAGCACCACGAGCGCCGGCGCCCGGCCGCCGGTGCCTGGCGGGCGCAGTTCACCGAGCGGCGGCACCCCATGGCCGTCGGCACCGTCGAGATCCGCCGCGCACACGTCCGGGCATAAGGACCGCACCCTCGCGCCGACGCCCTGCCACGGCGTGTCGTCGACATCGAGACCGGGTTCTCCCCGCAGCCACTCCGCCAGGACCGATCGCACCAGACACGCGTCGTGCACCAGAAGCACCCGGATCACCAGTCCGCCCCCTCGGATCGTCGTCCACACCGGTTCCTCGTCGCCGCCCGTGCCGTCGCGTCCCGCACCTCGTGCCCCGCGCGGTCCGCCACGCTCCGCCATGACCGGGCACGGGACAGCGCGTGCCCATTCTTGGGTGCTGGTACCGCTCGCGGGCGCGGAGATCCGGCCATAAGGGTGCGCGGGGGCGCATGCGGGGCGCCCGTACGCCGCCCGCGCTTCTGCTGACCGGGCATGGTTGCGGGCGGACGGGGTATCCGGCGGCGTCCCCCGGAGGGCGCCTCTGCCCGCGCCCGGGACACTCGCCGTGCGAGGAGGTCGGAGGCGTGTCCTACGGGCAGGAACCGGCACCGGAACCGGCGGCCGGTACGGCAACGGCCGCATCCGTGGGAGGGGGTCGGGCTGAGCGCGCCGATCCCGGTGGCCGACGCGGCGCGCCGACGGCAGCTGGTGTGGGTGGGCGCGGCGAGGAGGAGATGGCCCGCTGCTGTCCGCGCATCGCGGTCGTGCTGCCGTATCCGTTCGCGCCGGCGGTGCTGCCGGACGGGCGCGCGCGAGTGCCGGACCTGGCGGGCGGCCCGCTGCACGGGATCGACGGGGCCGTGGTGTACCCGACGGCCGAGGTGCCGCTCGCTCCCGGCTCGGTGCTCGTCCTGTACACGGACGGTCTGGTGGAGACACCCGCCGTCGACATCGAGGACGCGCTGGTCGGCCTGGGGGCGCTGCTGTCGGAGATCGGCGACCAGCCGCTGGAGAAACGGGCGGACGAGCTCGTGCGGCGGAGCGCGGCGGCGCGGGACCGGGTGGACGACGTGGCGGTCATGCTGCTGCCGGCGCGCGACGACGCCTGACGGTCCGGCCCTCCCGCCGGAGGGCCGGACCGTCCCCCGCCGGCCGGAACCGCGGGTGAGGCCGGCGTGGAGCCGCGGGGCGGGACAGCACCCGCAGACGCGGGGCTGCATGGAGGTGCGGCTGCGCCGTGCGGGCGCGCGCCGCCACGAGAGCGCCGCGGATGGACGACGGCGCTGTCGCGGCCAGGACGTCCGCGGAGCGCTACCGCGAGCTGGTCAGGGACGACCCGTCGCTCGCCGAGCCGGTGCCGGACTGGTCGCCGGCCGAGGCGGACGGGTCGGCGGAGCCGCCGATCTGGTCGCCGCCCGCGCCGGACTGGTCACCGGCACCGGACTGGTCGCCCGCCGAGGCCGAGGGGTCGGCGGAGCCCGACTGGTCGCCGGCCGAGGCCGACGGGGCCGCGGACCCCGACTGGTCGCCCGCGCCGTTGCCGGCGTTGCCGCCGCCGCCGAGCGTCGCACCGGTGGCCTGCAGGGCGGCGGTGACCGGCTGGAAGAAGGTCTCGCCGCCACTGGTGCAGTCGCCGCTGCCGCCGGAGGTGAGGCCGACGGCGCCGCCGTCCTGGGTGAACAGGGAGCCGCCGCTGTCGCCGGCTTCGGCACAGACGTTGGTCTGGATGAGGCCGTTCACGGTGTCGACCCCGCCGGGGTTCGTCTCACTCTGGAAGTTGACGGTGGCGTCGAGCCCGGTGACCTGGCCGTCGTGCAGTCCGGTGGTGGAGCCCATCCGGAACACGGTCTCGCCGACGGTGGCGTCGGCGGCCTGGGTGATCTGGACGGTCTGGCCGTTGCCCGCGTTGACCTCGCTGGGCGCCTGCGTGCTCGGGTCGTTGTACTTGACGAGCGAGAAGTCGTTGCCGGGGAACTTCGCCTGGTCCACGGTGGCGATGGGCTGGCCGTTCTGCGAGTCGGACCAGTCCTTGGCGGCGACACCGCAGTGACCGGCCGTCAGGAAGGCGGGGCTGCCGTCGGAGGCGGTGACGTTGAAGCCGAGGGAGCAGCGGACGCCGCCCTGCTGGGTCTGGGCGAAGATGGCGTCGCCGCCCGAGACAAAGGTCTTGAAGGTGCCGGCGGACTTCTTCAGCGTGGCCGTGCCGGAGCCGAGGCTCTGCACGGTCGACTGCAGTCTGTTCCACTTGGCGCCGGTGACGGTGGAGTCGGCGGTGACGAGGACCTTGTTGGTCCGCGGGTCCACGGCCCAGGAAGTGCCGGGGATGGTCGCCTTGGTCTTCAGCGTCGTGGCGGCGGCCTTGAGGTCGCGCGTGCTGTTCTTCACCTGGCGGACGACCGCACCCGCCTTCTCCGCCTGGACGATCGTGTTGCTGTCACCGTTGACCACGTTGACGACGAGTTGCTGCTTGGCGCTGTCGAAGTAGGACCCGGCGAAGGCGTCGCCGAGAGCCTTCTGGAGCTGGGCGGCGAGACCGGACGCCTGCGTGGCCTTCAGGGTCTTCGCGGAGCCGGTGGCACCCGACGCCGTGTCGTTCTTGTCCTGCGAGGCGTTGGCGTTGGGCAGCAGAAGGGCCGCCGCTCCGAGCGCCGCGACACCGCCCACCGCTATCGCGGCCTTGCGCTTGGGCATTCGCTTGTGACTCAAACTTCTCGACCTCCTGGGGACGGGGGGTCTGCCGCTTGTGGGCAGTTCGTTTCGGGGCGCCTGGATGGCCGTACGTACGCACCCGCCGCGCGGTGTGTTCAATTCCGTTTCCCAACGGCCGTGCCGGGCGGGCGAATCGGCCACGCCCCGCGTGTCGCGGCGGGGCGCCGGGAACAATCCCGCACATGACGATGACCACCGCCGAAGCCGACAAGATCCTCTCCGCCAACTTCGCCCCCTGGGTGCTGGATCTCGGACTGACCGTCGAGGCGGTGGGCGAGGACCGGGCCGTGCTGCGACTGCCCTGGTCGCAGCGGCTGGCCCGGGAGGGCGGCGGGCTGTCGGGGCAGGCGCTGATGGCGGCCGCCGACACGGCGACGGTGATCGCGGTCTCGGCCGCGCGGGGCGGCTTCGTCCCGATGACGACGGTGCAGCAGTCGACGTCGTTCCAGCGGGCGGTGACCGGTTCGGATGTCCGGATCGAAGCGGTCCTGACGAAGCTGGGCCGCCGGATGGCGTTCGCGGACATCGCCCTGAGCGACGCCGGCTCGGGGGCGCTCGCGGCCCGGGCGAGCACGGTGTACGCGATCTTGGGCTGACACGATCCGCTACCGATCGGTAACGGTCTGTTCCGAGCGCTATGCGGAACCCATGCTTCAGGGAATCTACACATTGAATACTCAACCAAGGCACCGTCGGTCGGGGATCTGCACATTCGCGCGCCCCCCGGCACTCCTTTGGTGAGGAGTGCCGGATTCGCCGTACGGCGGGCAAGGGGCCGGGCACACCGATGTCGCGCCACATGTGAAGGAGTCGCCGACATGGCGTGCGCACGCCTGCACGGATGAACCCTTTTGTGACTCAAGTGCCCTGGTGAGAGCCCTGGTTGATTGGAAGCCCGCCCCGGCTGCGTGCTTTGATCCATCGCACCGCGGGGGTCGCGGCGGGCTCCCGGCGACGGGGGCCCGGCGCCCGCGGTCGCGGCCGTCCGTCTGTCCCCAGAGGGGGCCGCTCCCCCCTTGTGAAATACCCATTAGGAAGGGAAGTTCCATCATGAACTCCACCCCCCAGGTTGAGACCGTCGAGATCTCGGACGCCGAGCTGGACAACGTTTCCGGCGGTCTGTCCCTGAACGCCCTGAACACCGTGACCGGTGCCGTCAACGGCGTCGCCCCGGTTTCCGGCCTGACCAACACCGCCATCGGCACCGTCGAGGGTGTCACCGGCCTGAACGTTCAGCCGGTCACCGACCTGGTCGCCGGTCTCTGATCGCACCTCGTCGCATCGAAGGTCCCGGAGCCGTACCTCGGCTCCGGGGCTCTCGGATGCCTGAAACACCAGCGTCTCTCCCACAGGTGAGGGAAGTTCCGTGCAGTTCCGTCAACAGGCCCTCGCCAAGCTCCAGTCACCGGAAGAACTGGACCTCCCGGTGCGCCTTGCCCGCCCCCAGGGCTGGCTCGCCCTGGGCGTCACCGTCGTCGTCATGGCGGCGGCCTCCGTCTGGGCGGTGACCGGTTCGGTCGCCTCCACCGTGAGCGCACCGGCCGTCCTCACCCACGGGCAGGGCAGCTATCTGCTGCAGAGCCCGGTGTCCGGCCAGGTCACGGCCGTCCTCGCGAAACAGGGCGAACGGCTCCCCGCAGGCGCCGCCGTGCTCAAGGTCCGTACGTCACAGGGCGATTCGGTGGTTCGTACGGTCGCCGCGGGCCGCGTCACCACGCTCGCCGCCACCATCGGGCAGATCATCCAGACCGGCACCGACGTCGCCGCCGTAGAGAGGATCGCCCACGCCTCCGACCCGCTGTACGCGACCGTGTACGTCCCCGCCGAGAACGCCGCCGCCATCCCGGCCCACGCCTCCGTCGACCTCACCGTGTCCTCGGTGCCGACGCAGACCTACGGCGTGCTGCGCGGCGAGGTGAAGTCGGTGGACCGCGCGGCGCAGTCCGCCCAGTCGATCTCCGCGTTCCTCGGCGACAGCCAGCTCGGCCAGCAGTTCACGAGCAAGGGCCGCCCGGTGGCCGTCCTGGTCGCACTCGACAGGTCGACGACCACCAGGAGCGGTTACCGGTGGTCCACCACCGACGGGCCTCCGTTCCGCCTGGACTCCATGACGCTCGCCTCCGGTTCCATCAAGCTGGCCGACCAGCATCCCGTCGATTGGCTGCTGCCGTGAGCACCACCCAGGAACGCGGCCGCAGACGCGCCGCCCCGGCCAAGCGGCCGGTGCCCAAGCCGCGTGGCGGTACGGTCCGTACGCCCACCGTCCTCCAGATGGAGGCCGTCGAGTGCGGCGCCGCCTCCCTCGCCATGGTCCTCGGCCACTACGGCCGGCACGTCCCGCTGGAGGAGCTGCGCATCGCCTGCGGTGTCTCCCGCGACGGCTCGCGCGCCTCCAACCTGCTGAAGGCGGCCCGCAGCTACGGTCTGACCGCCAAGGGCATGCAGATGGACCTGGCCGCCCTCGCCGAGGTGCGGTCACCGGCCATCCTCTTCTGGGAGTTCAACCACTACGTCGTCTACGACGGCATGGGCCGCCGCTTCGGCCGGCGGGGCGTGTACATCAACGACCCCGCCAAGGGCCGCCGTTTCGTGCCCATGGAGGAGTTCGACGGCAGCTTCACCGGTGTGGTGCTGGTGCTGGAGCCGGGCGACGGCTTCACCAAGGGCGGCCGCCGGACCGGCGTGCTCGGCGCGATGCCGGCCCGGCTGCGCGGCACCGCCGGCACCCTGCCCGCCGCCGTCCTGGCCAGCCTGCTGCTGGTCGCGGTCGGCGCCGCCGTGCCCGCGCTCAGCCGCACCTACATCGACAAGTTCCTCATCGGCGGCCAGACCTCCCTGCTGGGCGTGCTGTTCGCCTCGATGGGCACCTGTGTGCTGCTCACCCTGGTGCTGACCTGGCTGCAGCAGTCCAACCTGCTGCACGGCCGGATCATCTCCTCCACCCTCTCCAGCGCCCGCTTCCTGCGCCATCTGCTGCGGCTGCCGGTGACGTTCTTCGCCCAGCGCTCCCCCGCCGACCTGGTGCAGCGGCTGCAGTCCAACGACCAGGTCGCCGAGACCCTGGCCCGCGACCTCGCGGCGGCCGGCGTGGACGCGGTCGTCGTCGTCCTGTACGCCGTGCTGCTCTACACCTACGACCCGCAGCTGACGTTCGTCGGCATCGGCGTGGCCCTGCTCAACGTGGTCGCGATGCGCCTGGTCGTACGGCTGCGCGCGACGCGGACGGCGAAGCTGCGCGCGGACACGGCACGCCTGACCAACACCTCGTACACCGGCCTTCAGCTGATCGAGACGATGAAGGCGACCGGCGGCGAGGACGGCTACTTCCGCAAGTGGGCCGGACAGCACGCCACCACGCTGGAGGAGCAGCAGCGGCTCGGCGTGCCGAGTGCCTGGCTCGGCGTGGTCGCTCCGACGCTCGCCACGTTCAACAGCGCGCTGATCCTGTGGATCGGCGGCCTGCGCGCCGTCGAGGGACACATCTCGGTGGGTCTGCTGGTCGCCTTCCAGGCGCTGGTCACCCGGTTCACCGCGCCCCTCACCCGGCTCAACGGCGTGGCGGGCCGCATCCAGGACTTCGCGGCCGACGTGGCCCGGCTGAAGGACGTGGAGAACTTCCAGGCCGACCCGCTCTACGCCCGTCCGGGCGGCGCCGACTCCACACGCCGGCTGCAGGGACACGTCGAGCTGGAGAACGTCACCTTCGGCTACAGCCCGCTGGACCAGCCCCTGCTGAGCGGCTTCGACCTGACCGTGGGCCCCGGTCAGCAGGTGGCCCTGGTCGGCGGCTCCGGCAGCGGCAAGTCGACGGTGTCCCGGCTGATCTCGGGCCTGTACGCGCCCTGGGACGGGGTGATCCGGATCGACGGCCGCCGTCTCGAGGACATCCCGCGCGGCGCGCTCGCCTCCTCCGTCTCCTTCGTCGACCAGGACGTGTTCCTCTTCGAGGGCTCGGTCCGCGACAACGTGGCGCTGTGGGACCCGTCGATCCCGGACGAGGCCGTGGTGGAGGCGCTGAAGGACGCGGCCCTGTACGAGGTGGTGATGCGCCGGCCCGGCGGCATCCACAGCAGGGTCGAGCAGGACGGCCACAACTTCTCCGGCGGTCAGCGCCAGCGCCTGGAGATCGCGCGGGCGCTGGTTCGCCGGCCGAGCATCCTGGTGCTGGACGAGGTGACCAGCGCGCTGGACGCGGAGACCGAGCTGGTCGTGATGGACAACCTGCGCCGGCGCGGCTGCGCCTGCGTGGTCATCGCGCACCGGCTGAGCACCGTCCGCGACAGCGACGAGATCGTCGTGCTGCAGCACGGCACGGTCGTCGAGCGCGGCCGGCACGAGGAGCTGGTGGCACACGGCGGCGCGTACGCCGCGCTGGTCAGGGAGCGATGAGATGACGACTGTGCAGGAGGGGTACGGAGACGACCTCGTCCTCGGCGCGCTCGGCTCGCTGGGCACGCGCCTGGACTGCGCCGGCCACAACCGCCTGGACCTGGAGGGCCCGCAGGTGCTGTGGCTGGTCGCGGCCGGCGCGCTGGACCTGTTCGCGGTGGACGCCGTCCAGCAGGGCCACTGGCACCACCTGGGCCGGCTGGAGGCGGGCGCGCTGCTGCTCGGTCCGGTCGCCGGGCCCCAGCACACCCTGGTGGCCCGCCCGGTACGGGACTGCGTGGTGCACCGCGTCAACCTGCGCGAGCTGTACCAGCCCGCCAACACCCAGACATGGTCGTACGACGAGTACGGCAACCCCCAGTACGTGCCGCCCGCCACCAGCCCGCTGGAGTACGCGGTCGCGCTCGGCGTCGGCCGCGGTCTGTCCGTCCTCTTCCAGGCCCCGATGGCCGAGGAGCGGTCCCAGGCGCCCACCGACGACGACGTGTTCTGGATGCAGGTGCCGCCGGGCAGCGTCCAGTACGGCTCGCTGTACGGCGCGGAGGCCGCCGCCGATCTGCTGATGGACCCGGCGCTGTGGCAGTCCATGGTCGACCAGCAGTACCGGCTGCTGACCGCCCTGGACCGCTGGATCGAGCAGCTGGAGCGCACCCACGAGACCCGCGCGGCCGCCGGGATCAAGGCCGGCGAGGAGATCCGTGCCCAGGCCGACCGGACACTGCTGGCGTCCATCGGCAAGCGCTCGGCCCGCCGTACGACGGCCGCCGACGCCGACGCGGGCTACGCGGCCTGCAAGCTGGTCGCCGAGGCGGCCGGGATCACCCTGGCGGAGCCCGCGCAGAGCGGCACCGAGAGCGACCGCCTCGACCCCGTCGAGCGGGTGGCGCTCGCCTCCCGGGTGCGCACCCGGGCCGTACGGCTGCAGGGACGCTGGTGGCGGGAGAACGTGGGCCCGCTGGTCGGGCACCGGGCGCTGTCCGGGGCTCCGGTCGCGCTGCTGTGGCGGCGCGGCGGGTACGTGGCCGTCCATCCCGGCACCGGACGCGAGACACCGATCGAGAAGGCGAACGCGGAGGAGTTCGAGCCGCGCGCGGTGATGTTCTACCGGCCGCTGCCCGACAAGGCGCTCTCGCTGCCCGGTCTGCTGCGCTTCAGCCTCCAGGGCACCCGCGGCGATCTGCTGAGCCTGCTGCTGGCGGGCCTGGTGACGGTGGCGATCGGCGCACTGGTGCCGATCGCGACGGGCAAGGTGCTCGGCGAGTACGTGCCGAGGGCGCAGGAGGGCCTGATCGTCCAGGTGTGCCTGGCCGTGATGGTGAGCGGGGTGGTCGCGGCGGCGTTCACACTGCTGGAGAACCTCTCCATCCTGCGGCTGGAGGGGCGGATCGAGGCCGCGCTGCAGCCCGCCGTGTGGGACAGGCTGCTGAGGCTGCCGACCCGGTTCTTCACCCAGCGCTCCACCGGTGAACTCGCCAGTGCCGCCATGGGCATCAGCGCGATCCGCCGGCTGCTGGCCGGCGTCGGGCCGGTGGTCGTGCAGTCGGTGACGGTCGGTGCGATGAACCTGGGCCTGCTGTTCTGGTACAGCCCGTCCCTGGCCATGGCGGCGATCGGCATGCTCGTCGTGATCGCGGCGGTCTTCCTCGGGCTCGGGCTGTGGCAGGTGCGCTGGCAGCGGAAGCTGACGGTGCTCGGCAACAAGCTCAACAACCAGGCCTTCCAGACGCTGCGGGGCCTGCCGAAGCTGCGGGTGGCGGCGGCCGAGAACTACGCCTACGCGGCCTGGGCCCGGGAGTTCGCGCGCAGCCGGGAGCTGCAGCAGAAGGTCGGCCGGATCAAGAACCTCACCACGGTGCTCGGCGGGATCTACCTGCCGGTGTGCACGCTGCTGATGTTCATGCTGCTGGCGGGCCCGGCGCGGGGCGCGATGTCGGCGGCCGACTTCCTGACCTTCAACACCTCGGTGACGATGGTGCTGACCTCGGTCACCCAGCTGACCGGCTCCTTCGTCTCCGCCGTGGCCGCGCTGCCGCTGTTCGAGGAGATCAGGCCGGTCTTCGAGGCGACGCCCGAGGTGCGGGAGGCGAGCACCCGGCCGGGCCCGCTGTCCGGCGCGATCGAGACCCGCCGGCTCTCCTTCCGGTACGCCGACGACGGCCCGCTCGTCCTGGACGACGTGTCCTTCGCCGTCCGGCCGGGCGAGTTCGTCGCGGTCGTCGGCCCGAGCGGCTGCGGCAAGTCCACCCTGCTCCGGCTGCTGATCGGCTTCGACAAACCGGTCTCCGGCAGCGTCCTGTACGACGGCCAGGACCTCGGGGCGCTCGACCAGTCGGCGGTGCGCCGCCAGTGCGGGGTCGTGCTCCAGCACGCCCAGCCGTTCACCGGCTCCATCCTGGACGTCATCTGCGGCACCGAGCCGTACACGCCGGAGGAGGCGATGGCGGCGGCCGAGATGGCGGGGCTCGCGGAGGACATCAAGCGGATGCCGATGGGCCTGCACACCATCGTGGCCGGCAACGGCGCGATCTCCGGCGGTCAGCGGCAGCGCCTGATGATCGCCCAGGCCCTGATCCGGCGGCCGCGCATCCTCTTCTTCGACGAGGCCACCAGCGCCCTGGACAACGACACCCAGCGCATCGTCATCGACAGCACCCGCAAGCTGAACGCCACCCGGGTCGTCATCGCGCACCGGCTGTCGACGGTCCTGGACGCCGACCGGGTGATCGTGATGGAGGACGGCAAGGTGGTGCAGCAGGGCGCGCCGGCGGAGCTGCTCGCCGACACCACGGGCCGGTTGCACGAGCTGGTGCGCCGGCAGCTGACGTAGCGTCCGCGGTGACCGGCGGCCGGGAGCGTTCAGTACTTGCCCCGGCGCGGCTGCGGCGTCTCGTCTCCCCCGTCGTCGTGGGCCGGCATCCAGTGGTGCTCGCAAAACCAGCGGCCGAACAGGGCGCCGCCGTAGATGACGAAACCGACGCCGATGAGCCAGGACTCGACCACGAGGACGGTGCCGACGGCGCCGTAGCTGAGCGCGTTGGTGACGATGAGCGGGGTGAAGACGAGGTAGGAGAAGGCCCGCAGGCCGGCCAGGCCGACGACGGTGGCGAGCGCGCCCGGCAGCAGGGAGCGCCAGGCGACCTGGCCGCCGAGCAGGAAGCGCTGCCCCCACCAGAAGAACAGCACGCCGGTCACCGTGGACAGCACGATCCGCTGGCCCCCGTGCAGGGTGTTCTTGGTCGCCACCTCCTGGTAGAGGTAGGCGGTGAGCACGATCAGCCAGGTCGCCTGCCGCCAGACCCGGTGCCAGGGGCCGGAGGCGAGGCTCCAGATCCGTTCGTAGGCGTTCTGCACGCTGCCGCCGAAGGACACACCGAAGACGGCGAGCAGCACACCGCCCCAGACGCTGGTCGTGCCGATGACGTTGCGCGGTGGGCTGATGACGTCGGTGAGCACATGGGCGGACCGGCCGGACAGGCCCATGCCGTCGGTGAGCCATGAGGCGAAACCGCCCCTCACCAGGGGATCGGCGGCGGCCACCACGATCAGCATCGGTGCCAGCGTCACCAGCGCCAGGGTCGCGAACCCCATGGCCCGGTGCATCAGTTCCAGCTCGCGGCCGCGGTCGAGCAGGACCCCGACCCTGAGCCACTCCCAAGCGCGGTGCAGGCCGCGCCGCAACCGCCTCACGGCTCCTCCCGTGCTCGCCGCCCACACGCTGTCCTGAGCCGATTCATCCACCCCGGCGCCGTCCGGGCAACTCGCACCGCTGCCGTGTCGCGGGCCGGCGGTCGGGCGACACGGCGGCCGGATGAGCGGTTTGCGGGTGGCGCCCACCGGAGAATCGGACCCCGTGCGTACTCCTGCCGAGGTGCCCTCCACGGAACCCGTCCCGCCGAGCGGCCGGCGGCGCCCGCTGATCCTGAGCGCGAGCATGGGGGCCGGTCATGACACCGTAGCCACCGAACTGGCGCGCCGAGCCGCGGCGTCCGGACACGACCCGCATGTGGCCGACCTCCTGCGGCTGCTGCCGTACGGCCTGGGCGACGCACTGCGCCGCTCCTACCAGGCGTCGGTACGCCACTTCCCGTGGGCGTACGCCGGTGTCTACGGTGCGTTCCTGCGCGCCGGCCGGGGTCCGCGCCCCAGCGGGGTGCCGCTGGCCCGGCTCGCCGGTGACCGGCTGACCGAGCTCGTGGAGCGGCTGGAGGCCGACGTGGTGGTGTGCGTCTTCCACCTCGCCGCGCAGCTCACCGGCCACCTCCGGGCCCGCGGCCGGCTGCGGGTGCCGAGCGCCGTCTTCCTGGTGGACTTCGCCGTGCACCGGCAGTGGCTGCATCCCGGCAACGACCGGTACCTGTGCCTCACGGAAGGGGCGGCGGACGAGGTGCGCCGGGCGCTGGGCACGCCCGCCGTGGCGACCGGCCCCGCCGTCGTCTGCAGTGCCCGTTCCTCCAGTGGCAGGGCCTCTGCGTGCCGGCCCAGGTCGCTGTACGTGGTCGCCAGGTTGCCCAGCCGGATCGC